>JAXDLK010000351.1:0-4319 GCA_034666665.1 Candidatus Binatota bacterium | reverse complement strand
CTCATGCCGCTGACGCTCCTCGTCTTCTGGCTCTCGATCGTCGCCTGGTTCTGGGCCGGCATGGTGATCGCGCCGCTCGGCGTGTGGCTCGGATCCGCCGCCGTGGCCGCGGCGATGGTCGGAGACCAGATCTGGGCACCGGCCCCGCTTCTCGCGCCCATCCTGGCGGCCGCGACCTACGCCGTCTTCCAGTATCGCGGCGTGCGGCGCCGCACGGCGGACCTACAGCGATTCGAGATGCGGCGCGGCTTCTTCCCCGCGTCTCTCGTCGAGGTGGGCGAGCGCATCGCCGCCGAACCGCGCGCCGGAGAACGCGAGCTGACGACGGATCAGCTCGCCGCCCTGCGGTACGTCCTCGACCGTGCCTTGCAACCGGTCGGCAAGTTCGCCGGCTACGACATCATCGATCAGTTCCAGCCGGCCGCGCTCCGCTATCAGATCAACCATCTCGGCTTCGCCCTCGGTCTCGCGCAGTGCCACTACGCGCCGAGCTTCCACGGGTATCTCGGGCAGGCGCAGCGGAACCTCGTCGAGACGTACCTGCAGCGGAGGGTGTGGTCGTACTGGGTCTACGAGTCCATGTGGGGTCACTTGAACTTCGAGAACTTCGATCCCGCCCGCAAGGACAACATCATGTTGACCGGCTGGTACGGCATGCACCTCGGCCAGTACATGTTGAACTCCGGCGATCGTCGCTATGCCGAGCCGGGCGCGTTGACGTTCCGGCTGAACGAGCGCACGGCGTACCCGCACGACTACCACACGATCATCGGCTCGGTGGCGGAGAACTTCCAGCGTTCCGACTTCTGCCTTTTTCCCTGCGAGCCGAACTGGGTCTATCCCGTGTGCAACATGTACGGCATGTCTTCCGTCGCCGCGCACGACCGGCTGTACGGAACGACGTACGTGCGCGATCTCCTGCCACGCTGGCTCCGCATGCTCGAGGCGGAGTTCACCGACGCCAAGGGCTCGCTCAGCGGCCTCCGCTCCTACTGGACGGGGCTCGAGATGCCCTTCTACACGGGCGAGGCGGGCTTCGCGTTCTTCGCCAACGTGTTCTCGCCCGAGCTCGGACGACGCCTGTGGGCGATCGGCCGAAAAGAGCTCGGCATGTGCCTCGTCAACGACGCGGAAGGAAAGCCGCGGATCACGCTGCCGCGCGAGGCGCTCTCGTTCCTCGACCGCATCGACCCCGGGAACTACCGTCCCGGCTCGCTGTTCGCATACGTCGCCATCATGATGAGTGCGCGCGAGTTCGGCGACGACGAGCTCGCCGAAGCCGCGCTCCGCTCGATGGAGCAGGACTGCGGACCGCGCCGGAACGGCGTCGCCTGCTACACCGGAGGATCGAATCTGGCGAACGTCTGGGGCGTCGAAGGAAAGCTGATGCGTACCGGCGACTTCCGCAACTCCTTCGTAACGGGACCTCCCGAGTCCGTGTTCACCGGGCCGATCTTGACCGACGCACGCTATCCGGACGTGCTCGTCGCCAAGGCATTCAGCCACGGCACCGACCTCGACCTCGTGCTCCACGCAGGCGCCGGCGCCGGCCCGCAGAAGATCGGCATCGAACGGCTGCGCCCCGGAGGCGAGTACGCGGTCGAGGCGACCGGCCACCGGTTCCGCGCCGACGAGCGCGGGGCGGCGGCGATCGAGGTCGACCTTCGCGGCCGCACGGCGATTCACGTCGTTCCCGCGAGCTGAGCGGCAACCGCAACTCTTCTCCCCGCCGCTCGGTGATTCGTCCGAGCGGCGGAATCATCCCGCCGCCGGTTCCGCGACGGCGCCGCATCTGACCCATGGCCGAGTCCACTCTCGTACGCGACCTCGCGGTCGTCATGGTGGTCAGCGGAGCGGTGACGGCGATCTTCCATCGGCTGCGCCAGCCGGTGGTGCTCGGCTACATCCTCGCCGGCGTCATCATCGGACCGCACACGCCGCCGTTCGCGTTGATCCGCGATCCTCACTCGATCGAGACGCTCGCGGAGCTCGGCGTGATCCTGCTGCTGTTCTCGATCGGTCTCGAGCTCAGCCTGCGAAAGCTCCGCCGCGTAGGGGGCGTGGCCCTCCTCGCTGCCGGCCTGGAGATCGCAGTGATGACGTGGCTCGGGTTCTCCGCCGGACGTATGGCCGGGTGGAGCACGATGGACAGCGTCTTCCTGGGAGCGATCCTTTCGGTCAGCTCGACCACGATCATCGCGAAGGCGTTCATGGAGCTCGGCCTCACGCGCGAGCCTTTCGCGCGGATCGTGATGGGGATCCTCATCGTCGAGGACCTCGGCGCGATCGTCATGCTGGTGGTCCTCTCGGCGCTGGCGCGCGCCGGAGAAGTCGCGGCGAGCCAGGCGCTGCTCGCGCTCGCCGGCGTGGGTCTCTTCGTCACCACGCTCACCGTGGTCGGCCTGGTCGCCGTTCCCCGGCTGCTGAACGCCGTCGTGCGCATCCCGGCGCGCGAGGTGCTGACCGTCACGGTGCTGGGCCTCTGTTTCGGCGCCGCGATCCTCGCGGGGGAGCTCGGGTTCTCGGTCGCGCTCGGCGCCTTCCTCGCCGGAGCGGTGATGGCGGAGTCGCGCCACGTGCACCTCGTCGAGCAACGGATCGAGAGCGTCCGCGAGATGTTCTCGGCGATCTTCTTCGTAGCCGTCGGACTGCTCATCGATCCCGCGGTGATCGTCGACAATTGCGTGCTCGTGTTGAGCCTCGCGGCGCTGACCGTCACCGGCAAGGCGATCACGTGCTCGGCGGCGACGTTCCTCGCCGGTTACCCTCCGCGGACCGCGCTGCGCGTCGGCATGGCGCTCGGACAGATCGGCGAGTTCTCGTTCATCATCGCCGATCTCGGACGCCAGGCGGGCGTGGTCTCGCCGGCGCTGTACCCGCTGACGGTCGCGGTGTCGGCGGTGACCACGCTGACGACGCCGTACCAGATCCGCTCTGCCGACGCCGTGGTCTCGTCCCTGGCTTCGTGGATGCCGGCACGGTTGCTCGCGTTCTCCTCGTTCTACGAGCGGAGAATGCGCGCCACCGGCCGGAGGAAGCGCCTTCTCTCGCCCGACGCGTCACGTGGAGTGGCGCAGGGTCTCGTGTGCGCGGCGCTTCTCGTAGCGCTCCTCTTGGTCAACCAACGGCTGCTGCTTCTCGTCCGCGCGGGACGCACGCGGGCAATCCTCTTCCCGCACGATCTGGAGGTGCTCGTCTGGTCGGTCTGCGGCGTCCTCGGCATTCCGATCCTGATCGGCGCGTGGAGGGCCGGTGGCCTCCTCGCGACCAGCGTGGTCGGCCCGCTGGCGAGCGGTTCGACCCGCCGATTGCTGGTCGAGACCTTGCGCTTCGCGTTCTGCGTCGTCGGCGGCGCCGTATTCCTGGCGGTCGGCTCGCCGATCCTGCCGTCCGGGCTCCCCATGGTGGTCACGGCTTCGATCGTGGCCGTGGCCGCAATCGTGTTCTGGCGATCCGTCTCGGACGCACATGCGCGCGCGGAAGAGATCCTGAGCGGCGTCTTCTCGGATGCGGAGACCCCGACGCAACCGGCGACGCAGTCGGAGCTCGTGAAGCTCGTCTCGACGAAGTACCCGTTCGAGGTCGTCCTCGAAGACTTCATCCTCCCGTTCCACGATACCGCCGCGAACGGCACGATCCGTGACCTGGCGCTCCGCAAACGCACGGGCGCCACCATCGCCGTCGTCTACCGCGAGGAGAAGCCGATCGTGAACCCCGATCCCGACGTTCGGCTGCTACCCGGCGATCTCGTCGTGCTCCTCGGGTCCGCCGACCAGGTTCAGGCCGCGATCCGCGAGCTCGAGGGGCTGGCGGGTAAGGAGCCGGTTTGAGCGCGCGGTGCACCGCGCTCCCGAGCGGGGGAACGCCCGCAAAGGGCCGGAGGAAGGCGGCTTCCTTCCCACGTCTGCGACGGCTTTCCGGAGGCTGCGAACATCGCCTACACCCGGACTGCGGGGTCGAGCCGCATCCACTCGGCGGTCCGCTCGGCCAATGCGGCATCCGGAATCGCGTGCAGCGTCGCAGCGACCTGGCGGTCGAGGAGAACTCGCCGCCGTGCGCGTACGAAAGTCGCCGTACAACGGTCGGCCGCGCGCTCGGCGGCCGCTTGCTGGAGACACAGGGTCGCTGCTCGCTCGAGGTCCTCGGCGACCGAAGAGATCGACGCGCGGGCCGCACCGGCGAGCAACCGGTATCCTTCAGCCAGGGGGAGGAGATCCATCGTGGTCGAACGGTGCAACGGTCGTGCCGTCGAGCCGGCCGCGGCCGGTGTGCTATGTCTGCGCGCAAGCGTCGATCTCAGGAGGAGACCGGATGAACCC
>JAXDLK010000350.1:0-2929 GCA_034666665.1 Candidatus Binatota bacterium | reverse complement strand
ATGATCGTCGCCGGGTCGATGATCGGCTCGGGGATCTTCATCGTCTCGGCCGACATCGCGCGACTGGTGGGCTCGAGCGGTTGGCTGATCCTCGTCTGGGTCGCGACCGGGTTCCTGACGGTCGCCGCAGCGCTCTCCTACGGGGAGCTGGCCGCGCTGATGCCGCGAGCCGGCGGACAGTACGTCTACCTGCGCGAGGCCTACTCGCCGATGTGCGGCTTCCTCTACGGCTGGACGCTCTTCCTGGTGATCCAGAGCGGCACCATCGCCGCGGTCGCGGTCGCCTTCGCGCGGTTCCTCGGCGTCGTCGTTCCCAGCGTCTCGCCGACGATGTGGATCATCCCGCCGATCAACCTATCCTCCGCGTACGCGGTGAGCCTCTCCACCCAGCAGCTCGTCGCGCTGCTGCTGATCGTCCTGCTCACGTTCCTGAACACGCGCGGCCTCGAGCTCGGCAAGATCATCCAGAACGTGTTCACCTCGGCGAAGACGCTCTCGCTGGCGGCCCTGATCATCATCGGCGTGACCATCGGCCGGAACCCGCAGGCGATCGGCGCGAACTTTCCGAGCTGGGCCGATCTCTGGATTCCCGCGAACGTCACCACGATCGCGCCGGACTTTCCGCTGCTGGCACCGGTCACCGCGGCGAGCGGCCCGCTCGGGCTCCTGGTGGCATTCTGCGTCGCACAGGTGGGCTCGCTCTTCTCCGCCGATGCCTGGAACAACATCACGTTCACGGCAGGCGAGGTGAAGAACCCGCGACGCAACATCCCGCTGTCACTCGCCGCCGGCACCGGACTGGTGATCGTCCTCTACGTGCTCGCGAACGTCGCCTACCTGTCGATGCTCCCGCTCGCGGAGATCCAGCATGCCGCCGACGACCGCGTCGCCACCGCGGCGCTCGAGACGATCTTCGGCAGCGCCGGCGCGACGCTCATGGCCGTGGCGGTGATGATCTCGACGTTCGGGTGCAACAACGGGCTGATCCTCGCCGGAGCGCGCGTCTACTACGCGATGGCGCGCGACGGCCTCTTCTTCGCCGCGACCGGGCGTCTCAACGAGAGACGCGTCCCGGGCATGGGCCTCGCTCTGCAAGGGGCGTGGGCCGCGCTGCTGGTCCTGCCGAGGACGAGGCTCCGGGACGAGCTCGGAGCTCCGGTCGTCGATCCGACCAGCGGCTTCGAGCAGTACGGCAACCTCTACGGCAACCTGCTCGACTACGTCGTCGTCTCCGCGCTGATCTTCTACGTGCTGACGATCCTCGCGGTCTTCGTGCTCCGCCGGAAGCTCCCGGATGCCGAGCGCCCGTACCGGTCGTTCGGATACCCCGTGGTTCCCGCCCTCTACGTCGCCGGCGCGACCGTGATCATGCTCGTGCTCGCGCTCTACCGCACCCAGACGACGTGGCCGGGGATCTCGATCGTGATCGCCGGCATCCCGGCATACTTCTTGTGGCGCCGGCTCGGCACCTCGCCGAGCTGACGATGGAACCCGTGAACGAGATCCTCATCGGCAAGGGCGAGAAGCTCGTCCACCTGCTGGCCAAGTACGGCAACCGCCATGGCCTCGTCGCCGGCGCCACGGGGACGGGCAAGACCATCTCGCTGATGCTCCTGGCGGAAGGCTTCTCGCGCCTCGGCGTGCCCGTGTTCATGGCGGACGTGAAGGGCGACGTCGCCGGTCTGGCCGAGGCCGGTGCACCGACAGACAAGGTCCGGGAGCGCGTCGCCCGGATCGGCATCGAGGGCTACGCTCCGGAGGCGAGCCCGGTCGTCTTCTGGGACCTCTCGGGCAAGGCAGGGCATCCGATACGCGTCACCATCAGCGAGCTCGGCCCGACGCTGCTCGGTCGAATTCTCGAGCTCAACGACATCCAGGCCGGGGTCCTCGAGATCGCGTTCAAGCTGTCCGACGATCGCGGCCTGTTGCTGCTCGACCTGGACGATCTGCGCGCTCTCCTCGGATTCGTCGCCGACAACCGGAAGGAGATCTCGACGCGGTACGGCCTCGTCAGCGCGCAGTCCGTCGCTGCGATACAGCGCGCCTTGCTGTCGCTGGAGCGGGAAGGAGGCGAATCCTTCTTCGGCGAGCCTGCGCTCGAGCTCGGCGACCTCCTGCGCACCGACCCGAACGGTCGCGGCATCGTCAGCATTCTCGTCGCCGACCAGCTCGTCCTGAAGCCGCGGCTCTACTCGAGCTTGCTGCTGTGGCTCCTGTCGGAGCTGTTCGAGAACCTCCCGGAGGTGGGCGACCTCGACAAGCCGAATCTGGTCTTCTTCTTCGACGAAGCGCACCTGCTCTTCGACGACGCACCGCCGGCGCTCCGCCAGCGGGTGGAACAGGTCGCGCGGATCATCCGCTCGAAGGGCGTGGGCGTGTACTTCTGCTCGCAGTTCCCGGACGACGTGCCGAAGGAGATCCTCGGCCAGCTCGGGAACCGCATCCAGCACGCGCTGCGCGCCTACACGCCGCGTGACCAGAAGGCAGTGCGCACCGCCGCCGAGACCTTCGTCGCCAACCCGAGGCTCGACGTCGCCGAGGCGATCTCGCAGCTCGGCGTCGGGGAGGCCCTGGTGTCCACTCTGCAGGAGAACGGCATCCCGATGCCGGTCGAGCGCACCCTGATTGCTCCGCCGCGCTGCCGGATGGGCACGATCACGCCGGAAGAGCGCGCGGCGGTGCGGGCGCGCAGTCCGGTCGGCGGCAAGTACGACTCGACGGTGAACCGTGAATCGGCCTACGAGATCCTGAGCCGGCGAGCGACGGCACCGGATCGGGCCGCGCCGCCGCAGCCGGAGGAAGGCGAAGCACGGCAGCCCTCCGAAGGAACCGGGCCGCTCGGTGACCTGCTGTGGGGCACCAAGCGCCGGCAGGGCATGGTCGAAACCATGGCCAAGCAGGCGGCGCGTACCCTCGGCAGCCAGATCGG
>JAXDLK010000349.1:0-7228 GCA_034666665.1 Candidatus Binatota bacterium | reverse complement strand
GAGCCGCTTTCTGCCGATCGATCTCGCCGAGGATGTCCTCGGGCCACTTCGGCGCGCGAAGACCTTCGAACGGCTCCGGCCCGGACAGCAGCTTCTCCATCTCGTACAGGTTCCGCACGTTGACCGTGGACCGGTAGAGCTCCTCGTCGCGTCCTTTCAGGTCGATCCGTGCGCGGACGCCGAGCGCCTCGCCGATGTTTCGCGCCATCGGCTGCTGGATGGAGGCGTTGTACTGAACCCAGTCGAACCACGAGGCGTCCCACAGCGGCGGATAATTCACCGGCGCGTCGGCGACACGGAGGTTCTCCTCGTCGAGCTGGAGACCGAAGACGAGATTGCCGATGCGGCCGAGCGCATCGGTCCGGGTGAAGCCTCCGGGCACCTCGTAGAGCCGCCGTGCTTCCGCGACGCGCTTCTCGCCGACGCCGCTGGCGAGCACGGCATCGAAGCGCTTCCGGAGCTCCGCCTCGGCCTCCGCGGTCGCGCCATCGCCGAGGACCCGCGCGGCGAAGCGGCCGAAGCGGAACGGCACCTTGGCGGTGTAGCCGACCGCGAGGCCGAGCTCGCGCTGGAAGGCGGTGACGTCGATCATCGCCGATCCGCCATCGACGAGGATCTTCTCGCCGCGGTACTGGATCTCCGACGTGTGACAGGCGGCGCACGTGAGACCGACCACCTCGACCTCGTCGCCGGTGTCGGGATCCCGGACGCGGTCCTTGGCGAAGCCGATCGGCAGACCATCGGGGTTGTACCGCGGGTCCGTCGGGCTCGGGAGAAACCCGAAGCGCGCGAGGTTGTCCTCCTCGCGGAAGAGCGGAACGGTCCCGAACAGCCGAAGCGTCGGCCGTTCGAGCGCCAGGAACCAGTGATACGGCAAGATGAACGTTCCCTGGCCCGCGTGGTGGAACCAGTGGCTCTGTTCCGCCGTCCAGTTCTGATCGGGACGCTGCCGCTCGTCCGCCTCGTACGCCGAGGCGGCACCCGATCGGAGGACGACGGCCGCGACCACGACGCCGAGGAGCTTCTTCATTCTCATGTGGACGATGCCTCCGGATGCACGGCTTCGCCGGGACCGCGGGCCGCGAGGATCGGGCGCCGCACGGCGTTCACGGTTCTCGAGCCTTGGTTTCGAGCGAGGCGAGCCGCTCCTTCAGCTTCCGCTCCTCGTTCCAGCGCGCGGTCACGTCGCGCATGATCGCGGCCGGCCCGGCGATCTCGCCGCGATCGTTTTTGAGGAGCGCGATCGAGAATTCGACCGAGATGCGACTTCCGTCCTTCCGGAGCGCCGGCACTGCGAGGATCTCGCGGCCGTACCGGGTCGAGCCCGTGTCCATCACGGTGCGATAGCCTTCCCAGTGCCGTTCCCGTAGCCGTTCGGGAATGATCAAGTCGAGCGTCTGGCCGATCGCCTCCTCGGCGGAGTAGCCGAACATCGCTTCGGCGCCGGCGTTCCAGAGGCGGATGACGCCGCTCCGGTCGGCGAAGACGATTGCGTCGGCGGCGCCGGCGACGATCTCTCGGCAGAGCCACGCTTCGGTCTCGGAAACGGTCATCGAGCACCTCCCGTGGTCGTCACTTGCGAAGTGATCGATCCCGCCGCAGGTCGAGGAGCAGGGCAGCGATCTCGTCGGCGCGGCCGTTCTGGCCGAGACGACGCTCGACGAGCCGTCGCAAGGCGGCGGTGGTCTTTCCTCGGTGGGCGAGGATCAAGGGGATCTCCGAATCGCGACGCGACGGGCTGCCGTGTACCGAACGATAGGGCGTCGTGGCGAAGTAGTAGCGGTCTTCGGGTCGGTCGCGATCGCCGTCATGTGCCAGCAACATCACGTCTCCGGCTCGCTCGCCGTAGCGTCCGACTGCCAGGTCGCGGAGGCGTTCCTCGAAGGCGACGTAGCGCGGGTTCGGATGGGATTCGAGATAGCGCGAGATCGGCTGCAGCCGACCGTTGCCGACGTAGACCTCGAACGGAAGGTCGCGCTCGCCGTACGGCCGCGGCCGCCGCGCGAGCACCATGTCGAGCGTGCCTTTCATGCCGGGGGCGTTCGTGCCCGCCTCGCTCGCGCGAAAGAACGCCTCCGCGACGGGAAGCACGTCCTCCTCGAAGCGCGGCGGCTCGTGCCAGCGGCATCGCTGCCCTTCTTCCGCACACGTCGAGCGGTCCGCGACGTAGACGTACGCGAACGGCCCCTGGTACGTGAGCACCGCCTGGAAATCGTCGTCGCCGGTTTCCAGCTCGAACGGTCGCAGCCGGAAGCCCGCCGCCCGCAGCACGACCGGCGGATCGTCTTCACCGTCGACGCCGATGAGGTGCTCTTGGTCGGCAACGACCTCGGTGTGCCCGTGATCGGCGACCACGACGACGTAGCGGTCGTCGAGCGCGTGCGCTGCGTCGAGCTCCTTCTGCAACTCGCCGAACATGTCGTCTACGGCACCCTGCAAGTATCTGCGGATGGCGCGCTCGGGACCTTCCGGCGCGACGTGCGCGTACTGGTCCGTGCCCGAGACGTAGAGCGTCAACACGTCGGGGGGCGATCCGCGGCTGCCCTCGAGATGCTCGATGACGGTGTCGAAGATCTCACGGTCGCGCCATTCGTATTTGCCGAGCTCGTCGCGGTCGATCGTGGTCTCGAAGAAGCTTTGGGTCATGTCGACCGCGGCGCTCCGCTCGGCCAGCAGCAGCCGATCGGCACCGGCGTAGAACGGCGACACCGAGACCCAGATGCGGATGTCGGGCTCGGCGGCGCGCATGCGGTCGTAAACGCTCGGCACCTCCAGGAGCCGGTTCGCGTAGTCGTCGGTATAGGTCGCGTGCACGGGTGTCTCGTCGACGAAGGTGCCAGGGAGCGGGGCAGCGAATCGCATGGTCTCGCGGACGAAGAATTCGTTGCCCGCGATCCCGTGCTCCGCCGGGGTCACTCCCGTGAATATCGTGGCCCAACCGGGAATCGTCAGAGACGGAAGAGGCGAGAGCGTCGACTCGTCGAGGTGAGCGTGGGGGAACCGCCGACCCTGCCGTCCGCCGAGGAGCGATGCGAGCCCGGGGAGGTCTCCACCGCGCAGCAAGTCGTAGAGGATCGACCGGTTGACGCCGTCGAGGCCGATCACCAGCAGCGAGCTCGAGTCGCGAGGCGCGGCGGCATCGTCAGTCCTCTCGCGAAGCTCGCGCGAGTCGCCGATCAGGGCGAGCTTCAGGACACCACTGCTCACGCAGCCGACGAGAACCGTGGCTCCGAGGACGAAGGTGCGGAAGCGCTTCACGGCGCGGAACGAATCCTCCCCTCCGCCACCCCACCTTTCCGAACGCGCTCGCAGAAGAGCTCACGGGCGCAAGATTGCGCCGCTCCGAGCCGGCGAGGAGCATCTTGGCGCCGCCAGCTCGGACCGCGCCCTAGAGCCCGCCGGTGTGATGCCGTCAGGGACGGCATCACGACTGAGCGCTCACCTCCCGCTCGATCCGATCGGCGTATTTGCCGAGCGCCGCCTCGCGAAGCTTGGGAATGTGTTCGGTCGGAAAGAGCTCGGTGGTCGCGCGATGCTCGCGCAGGACCTGCCGCGCGACGGTGATCTTGTGCACCTCGGTAGGGCCATCGGCGAGGCCCATGTGGAAGCTCTGGATCACCTGCTCGACGAACGGCATCTCCTGCGTCGTGCCGAGGGACCCGTGCAGATGGAGCGCGCGGGCGGCGACGTCGTGGAAGACCTTCGGCATCAAGGCCTTGACCGCGGCGATGTCCTTGCGAACGTTTCGGTAGTCTTTGTAGCGGTCGATCTTCCACGCCGTCCGGAGCACCAGCAGCCGGAACTGCTCGATCTCCATCCACGAGTCGGCGATCTTCTCCTGAACCATCTGCTTGTCGGCGAGGAGCGTTCCCTGCGTCGTCCGCGAGAGCACGCGCTCGCACATCATGTCGAACGCCTTGCGCACCTGTCCGAGCGTCCGCATCGCGTGATGGATGCGGCCGCCGCCGAGCCGCGTCTGCGCGACGACGAACGCGGCGCCTCGGGGTCCGAGCATGTGGTCGCGCGGCACTCGGACGCCGTCATATCGCACGTAGGCGTGGTTGCCCTCGCCCTCGTGCAGTCCGACCGCCATGTTCCGCAGGATCGAGAAGCCTTCGGTCTCCTTCGGCACGATGAACATCGACATCCGCTCGTACGGCGGCGCGTCCGGATCGGTGATCGCCATCACGATCAGGAAGGAGGCGACGTGCGCGTTCGACGAGAACCACTTCTCTCCGTTCAGCACCCACTGGTCGCCGCGGAGCTCGGCAGTCGTCTCGAACACCTTCGGGTCCGCGCCGCCCTGCGGCTCCGTCATCGAGAAGCAGGAGACGATCTCGTTGTCGAGGAGCGGTTGGAGGAAGCGCTTCTTCTGCTCCGGGGTGCCGTACTTCGCGAGGATCTCCGCGTTGCCGGAGTCCGGCGCCTGGCAGCCGAAGACGATCGGTCCGAAGCGGGAGCGCCCGAGGATCTCGTTCATGAGCGCGAGCTTCACCTGCCCGTACCCTTGGCCGCCGAGCTCGGGCTCGAGGTGGCAGGCCCAGAGCTTTCGTTTCCTCACCTCGGCCTGGAGCGGCCGCACGAGCGCGTTCCGTGCAGGATCTCTCACGTCGTAGGGATTGCCGAGGACGTGATCGAGCGGCTCCACCTGCTCGCGAACGAACTTCTCGATCCAGTCGAGCTCCTTCTGAAATTCCGGTTCCGTCTCGAAGTCCCAGCTCACGTCTGCCTCCTAACGCCCCTGAAACTGCGGCGTTCGCTTCTCGACCCGGGCGGCGAACGCCTCCCGCGTGTCGTGGGTATCGAACATCGGAAGGTGGCGCGCGCTCTCGAGAGCGACGTAGCCGGCGAAATCCATGCGCTCGGAGTCGACGAAGTTCGCCTTCAGCGTGCGGAGCGCGATCGGCGCCGCTCCCGCGAGCCGCGCGGCGATCGCGCGAACCTCGTCGGCAAAGCGGTCGTCGGCGAATACCCGCGAGACCAGGCCGATCCGCAGCGCCTCCTCGGCGTCGAACTTTCCCGGCAGGAAGTAGAGCTCCCGTGCGCGCGCGGCGCCGAGGATCCGCGCCATCGTCCAGGGACCGCCCATGTCGCCGGCGACGCCCACGTCGAGGAATGCGGTGTTGAAGCGCGCCGAGGCCGCCGCGAAGCGGAGGTCGCATGCCGAGGCCCATCCCAGCGCGGCGCCGGCGCAGGCGCCGTTGATCGCGGCGATCGTCACCGCGGGCATCTCGTGGAGCAGCACCGCCGAGCGAAAGTCCTCCGCGCGCAGCCGATCCTGATCGGGAGTCCCGCCGGAGGCGATGACCTGGAGATCCGCGCCCGCGGAGAACGCTCTGCCGGATCCGGTCAGCACCAGCACGCGAACCTCGCGGTCCTCCGCGGCGCGCGCGAGCACCTCGCGGGCCTCGAGCACCATGCGGTTCGTCATCCCGTTCATTCGCTCGGGCCGGTTCAACCGGAGCGTCGCGATCGCGCCGGACTTTTCGTACTCGATGGTCTCGAACGACTCGTTGCTCATCACGTTTCCTTTCGTCGCGGCGAGCGCCATCGGCTCATCACGTCGCCTTCCCGTGTACTTCACACGGGGAGACCCACGCGTCCATCGGTTCGGGTCGTGGCGACGTCGCGGTCACCGCATCGAGCGGCGGGCCGGAGATCGGGTGATCGCGGGCGGAGCCCGGAAACGCGAAGGGGAAAATCGGTATGGACCCGATCTTCCCCTTCGATGCTGCGGATGCGGACCGGTCAGCGGCCGAGCAGGCGGTCCAGGAACGTCCGCGGCGTGGACGAGACCTGCGTGGTGCAGCCGAGCGTGCCCGCCGTGCAGGGTCGCTTCGTCGCGCGCGCCGTGCGAAGGCCCTTGGCGCCTTTTGCCGGCTCGATCGACATCGGGATCGGCTTGCCGTCCGCACTGGCCAGCCTCAACGTCGGCTCACCCTTCTCGACGCCGATTCGTGCCTGCGGCGTGCCCGTCTCACCGAGGAGCTCGATCGCGGGCGCATCCTTGACGAGACCGATCCACAGCCTCGGGTCGCCGGCGGTTCCGTAGAAGGTGAGGGCGGGGCCGGTGGCGTCGACGACGAGGAGCGCCTGCGGCTTGCCCTGGCCATCGTAGAAGCGCAGGGACGACGGCCCCGCACCTTGGCGCGGAGCCACGAGCTCGGCGCGAACTCGGCCGAGGGGGTCACGAAGCTGGAATTCCCGAGCGGTGACCACGTCCGGGCGGGTCGAAAGCAACAGCGAAAGCAGGAAGAGCGCGATCAAGACGAACACGCCGAGTCCGACGAGCCCGATCTGCATCCAGCGATAACGGGCTTCCAGACCTTCGAGCGTGAGGGCGATCGCACGCGGCTCGGCGAGCGTCGGTGTCATGGCGCCTCCCCTCTAATGATGGTGGTTGTAAACCGACGGCGGCGCCGGGGTTTCGCCCAGGGCCGTGATTCGTTCAGATTCAGAAGCAATCGTACACGGCATCGATCAGCGACTGCCCGCGATCGTTCACCAATATGCCCGGACCCATGCGATTCATCACGTAGCCGATCGCCACCCCGGCGGCCGGATCCGCCATTCCGATCGAGCCGCCGGCCCCCACGTGGCCGAATGCTTCGGGATTCGGGCCCAAGATCGCGCTGTCGCGCGGCCGGTTGTCGATCGTCTTCATGAACCCCGAGGAAAACCGCGTCGGGTAGACGAGGATCCGATCCGGCCCCTCCGATTCGACCGTGGACATGGCCGTGACGGCGGCGCGGTCGAACATGCCTCCGGGAGCCGGGCTCGCGAGCGGCGCATACAACCCGGCCAGGGCTCGTGCGGTCGCCATGCCGTTGGCGGCCGGGATCTCGGCGGCACGGATGGCGCGGGCGAACTCGGGACCCTTGGTGGTGAAGAGCGTCGGCGGGTTCAGGAACGCCCGGCGCGTCAGCGATTCACGATCGAGGAGCGCGCGCCCGAACGGATCGTCCGGCGACGCCAGCGGCGGTGGGATCAGGCGTGCGACTCGCGGCTCCACGGACTCCGGCAGCCCGATCCAGAAGTCGAGGCCGAGGGGCTCCGCGAGCTCCTGGCGAAAGTACGTCCCGAGCGACTTCCCGGAGGCTCGCCGCACGACTTCACCCACGAGCCATCCGAACGTGATCGCATGATACCCGTGCGCGGTGCCGGGCTCCCACCACGGCGGTTGAGCCGCGAGCGCGCGCGTCATCGTGTCCCAGTCGAGCGCGGCCTC
>JAXDLK010000348.1:0-3418 GCA_034666665.1 Candidatus Binatota bacterium | reverse complement strand
GAGACGGCTGGCAGTTCGAGCCCAAGTGGGACGGCTTTCGCACGGTGGTCTTCCGCGACGGCGACGAGATCGTGCTGCAGAGCCGCGACGGCAAGTCGATGAACCGCTACTTCCCCGAGCTGACCGCTACCCTCGCTGCCGGTCTGCCCGACCGCTGCGTCGTCGACGGCGAGATCGTCATCGTCGGCGACGGCGGCCTCGATTTCGAGGCGCTGCTGCTCCGCATTCACCCGGCGGCGTCGCGGGTGAAGCTCCTCGCGAGCGAGACGCCGGCGTCATTCGTGGCGTGGGATCTGCTCGCGCTCGGGGACGAGGACCTTCGCGAGCGGCCGCTGAGCGTGCGGCGCGAACGGCTGGAGGAGATCCTCGCCGGAGCCGCAGCGCCGCTTCACCTGACGCCGGCGACGCGCGACCGCCACGTCGCCGACGACTGGTTTCACCGCTTCGAGGGCGCGGGGCTCGACGGCGTCGTCGCCAAGCGCCTCGACGAGCCCTACCGGCCGGGAGAGCGCACGATGATCAAGGTCAAGCACGCGCGCACCGCCGATTGCGTCGTCGCCGGCTTCCGCTGGCACAAGAACGGCGCGGGGACGATGATCGGCTCGCTCCTGCTCGGGCTCTACGACGACGGGGGCACGCTCCATCACGTCGGCGTCACCGCGGCGTTCACCAACGCGGTGCGCAAGCAACTGGTGGAGGAGCTGGCACCGCTGCGTGCGAAGGCGCTCGAGGACCATCCGTGGCGTGACTGGGCGGAGGCGGACGCGGCGGCGAGTGCCGGCGGACAGCGTCTGCCCGGTGCGACGAGCCGGTGGAATCGGGGCAAGGATCTCAGCTGGGAGCCGCTCCGGCCGGAGCGCGTCTGCGAGGTCGCCTACGATCACATGCAAGGCGACCGCTTCCGCCACGCCGCGCGCTTCGTCCGCTGGCGTCCCGACAAGCGTCCCCGCGACTGCCGCTACGATCAGCTGGAGGTCACGCCCGCCTACGAGCTCGGGCGGGTCTTCGGCGCGCACGGACGCGGCGATCCGTCCTGACGTCAGACCCCCAGCCGCTTCATCAGCCGATACAGCGTGGTGCGGTCGATGCCGAGAACGCGCGCGGCTTCCGCGCGATTGCCGCCGCATCCCTCGAGCGCTGCCTGAATCCGGTCTGCCGTGGCGCGGTCGAGACACTCCTGCAACGTCGATTCGCCCGGCTCACCGTCCCGGCTCGAGCCGCGTGTGCCCGAAGCGTCCTCGCTCGCCTCGAGCAACAGATCCTCCGGAGTGATCTTCTCCCCCTTCGCCAGCACCACCGCGCGCTCGATCGCGTTCTCGAGCTCGCGGACGTTGCCCGGCCACGGGTGGCGGAGGAGAGCCTCCTCGGCCTCGGGACCGAGCGCGAGCGGTTCGCCGGTCTCGTCGGCGTGACGGGCGAGAAAGTGACGACAGAGCGGCAGGATGTCGTCGACACGCTCGCGCAGCGGAGCGAGCCGGATCGGGATCACGTTCAGCCGAAAGTAGAGGTCCTCGCGAAAACGGCCGGCCGCGATCTCGTCGCGAAGACGCCGGTTGGTCGCGGCAATCACGCGCACGTCCACGACGCGCGACTGGACGCCGCCGACCCGCAGCACCTCCCCGTCTTCGAGCACGCGCAGGAGCTTCCCCTGAAAGTCCGCGGACACCTCGCCGATCTCGTCGAGGAAGAGCGTCCCACCCGAAGCTCGCTCGAAACACCCTGCCCGCCCCGAAGTGGCGCCGGTGAACGCGCCCTTCTCGTGCCCGAAGAGCTCGCTCTCGAGCACTCCGTCCGCGAACGCTTTGCAATTGACGGCGAGAAAGGGCTCGCCCACGCGCTCGCTCCAGTAATGGAGCAGTCGGGCGACGACTTCCTTGCCGGTGCCGCTCTCCCCCTGGATGAGCACCGTTGCGTGGCTCGGGGCCACGCGCCGGACGAGCTCCCAGAGCTCGCGGTTCTGCTTGCTCTCGGCAACCATGTCTTCAGGCGTGTGGCGGCCGCGTACTTCCTGGCGGAGGTAGCGATTCTCGCGCTGCAACCGGGAGATCTCCAGCGCGCGGGCGACCACCGTGCGGAGCTCGTCGTTGTCGAAGGGCTTGGTCACGTAGTCGAAAGCGCCCTCGCGCATGGCTGCGACCGCCGCCGGCACGCTGCCGTATGCCGTGAGCAGCACGACTGGCAGCCCGGGCAGTCGCCGATGGAGCTCGCGGAGAAGCTCCATGCCGTCCATCCGCGGCATCTTCCAGTCGGTCACGACGACGTCCGGCGCCTGGCTCTCGATTCGCTCGAGCGCCGCTTCGCCGTTCCCGACCGTCTCGCACTCGTAGCCGGCGCGGCCGAGGGCAGTGGCGACCACCGCCGCCATCCGCTCCTCGTCCTCGACGACGAGGACCCGCGGGTTCATGCCGCCTCTGCCCGCACCGCGATCGGCAGCGACACGGTGAAGCGAGCTCCGCCGCGCGGACTCTCACCGACGTCGATCCGGCCGCCGTGAGCCTCCACGATCTGGCGGGCGATCGGCAGCCCGAGCCCGATGCCGCGAGAGCGCGTCGTGAAGAAGGGCTCGAAGATGCGCTCGCGGATTTCCGCCGGAACCCCCGGTCCCGAGTCCGAGACGCTGATCGCGACGGCGCCACCCCGCGCTTCGGCACCAACGCTCACCTCGCCGCCGTCGCTCAGCACCTCGCTCGCGTTGGCGAAGAGGCCGAGCAGCACCTGGCAGAGGAGATCCGGATCCGCCTGTACCGACGGCAAGTCGGAGAGTGAGCCCTGCACGACGCGCACGTGCTTGGCTTGAAGCTCTCGCCCGGCGAGCAGCAACGCCCGCTCGACGAGCTCTCCGACCGCGACCGTCCGAGGCTTCAGCGTGAGCGGCCGCGCGAATGCCAAGAGTGCGCTCACCACGCTCGAGAGGCGATCGGTTTCCGCGAGGATGAACGCGCAGGCACGCCGGCCTTCTTCATCGACTTCATCGCCGGCCGTCAGCGACTCGCTCACGCTCTGCGCCGCCGAGCGAATCACACCGAGGGGATTTCGCACCTCGTGAGCGATCGCCGTGGCGAGCTCGCCGAGCGCGGCGAGCTTCTCGCTCTGGAGCAGGCGCGCCCGCGCAGCGCTGATCGACTCGGTTTGCGCCTGGATGATGCGAGCCGATCGTCGATCTCGGTCTCTCGCTTCGATCGCGTAGCCGACGAGGAAGCCGAGGAGCGCGTACGAGGTGCTCATGAACGCACCGTTCGCGAGCATGGCGTCGTACCCGTTCCACTCGATCGTGACACCCAGCCTAGAGAGTAGCAGCGTGTCGAACACTGCGAGCAAGAACCCAGCGCCGGCTCCCCACCATCGCGCGGCGGGAACGTGGTGCGGTCCTTCCACGAAACGTTCGTCCGTTGCCGTCGGGATCTCGGAATTCATTGGA
>JAXDLK010000347.1:0-3831 GCA_034666665.1 Candidatus Binatota bacterium | reverse complement strand
GCCGCGACGCCGGCCGTGGCGTACTTCCTCGATCAGGACGAGACGATCCAACTCCTCGCGCGCGCCTACACCCAGGTGGGCTTGCGCACGCAGGATTCCGACGGCTTCACGTTTCCCGAAACGCCCGCGGGCCGTCTGATCCAGCAACGAAACCTCCTCGAGCTCGAGCTCGCGCACGATCTCGACGATCTCTTCCATCCGCCGGGGATCTCGGGAATCTCCTACCGGCTCCGCTACAAGGGCGTCTACGAAGGCGTCTACGACTACGGCCCCGACGAGTACTCGGAGCAAGTCGAGACCAATCCGCCCTCTCCGTTCGATCCCGGAGCTCCCGACGAGTCCCGCACGAACCACCGCACGCGAGTCCTCCGCCACAGCCTCGGCAGCCGACACGAGCTCTGGAACGCGTATGCCCAAGGCGAATCGGGACCGCTCTTCGTGCGACTCGGCCGGCAGGACCTCTCCTGGGGCGAGACCGACGGCTTTCGCCTGCTCGACATGATCGAGCCGCTCGACAACCGCTTCGGCCTTCCCCTGGTCGAGGACCTCGACGACCGCCGCATTCCACTGTGGATGGCGCGCGGCAGCCTGGCGCTCCCCTGGCACGGCCCCGAAGTCTCGAACCTCGTCCTCGAGGGGTACCTCGTCCCCGGCGCGATCGAGGATCAGGAGGCGCCGCTCGCGCCCCGGGGAAGCCCGTTCGCCGCCCCGGCCCCGCCGAGCTTCTTCGGCCGCGTGGTCACGGTCCCGGGACGGCAGATGGCGAACAGCCGCGGTGGAGGCCGGCTGATCGCGACGCTCTTCGGGAACGCGACCGCGACCCTCGCTCACTACGTGACGCGGAACGACGCGCCGGCGGTGCGCGCGTACGTCGGCGGCGTCGACTTCGTCGACGCGCGTCCGGTTCCCGACGTCGCGCTGCAGTTCGCGTTCTATCGCCAGCAGGTGACCGGCGCGTCGTATACGATGCAGCTCGCCCCGATCGACACCGTGCTGCGGACCGAGGTGGCGATGTTCTGGGACGAGCGCGTGCTCATTCCGCGGGAGGCCGGGCTCACGCCCGACCGGCTTCCGGGAGTGATCGGCGCGGCGATCGCCGACCGCGCCGCCGGAGGCCCGGGGATCGCCGGTGGTCGCTTCTCCGAGCGCGACGTCTTCCGCTGGGTCGCGGGTTTCGATCGCTTCCTCTGGATCCGCCCGCTCAATCCGACGAACGTGTTCTCCGTGTCGGGACAGCTCTTTCACACGCACGTGCTCGACCACTCGGACGAGATCGTGAACGGCATCGTCGATGCGGACACCGGCAGCTTCGTCGAGCGCAAGGCGGACGAGCTGACGATGACGCTGCTCGCCCGCTCGCTCTTCTGGCGCGGAAGGCTCGAGCCACAGGTCTTCTCCGCGTACGATCCGCGCGGCGTGTGGTCGGTCGTCCCGGGCATCACCTGGATCGTCGGCTCGCACGTGCGGCTGACCGCCAAGTACGCATACGTCGCCGGCAACTTCGTGAACCTGGGATTCTTCCGCGACCGTGACGAGGCGCTCTTCCGCGCCGAGGTGAGCCTGTGACCTTCGCGAGAACGATCGCGGCCGCGTTGCTGGCGGCGCTGATGTCGCCGTCGCGCGCGGCGCCGGCCGCCGAAGGCGAGCGGGTGATCCGCACCGGCGCAACCGCGGAGCTCTCCGACCTGGTGCCGGATTCCGTCCGGCGCTGGGTGGAACGCGGTGACTTCGAGCTCCGCCTCGGCGAGCTCGGCTACCAGCCGCGGTGGGACGACGCCTTCACGTCGGCTTCCGAGCAGAACCGCGGCCGCTACGGCCTCGACGAGAACTCGGACGTCGTCGATGCGAAGAGCGGAGCCCGACCGGAGCACGTCTTCGGCTTCCCGTTTCCGGACCTCGACGCGGCGGACGCACAGGCGGGCGCGAAGGCGATGTGGAACCGCTGGTTCGCGGTCCACAAGCGGAGCCAGGTGCGCTTTCCGCTGGCGATCAACGTCGTCGGCCGCGCCGGGCTGGTGCGCACGATCGGCTCACGGATCGAAACGCTCGCCTACCAGGGCCGCGAGGGTGCGCCATTGCCGGACGCGGAAGGCACCGAGTGGCGCGAGATCGTTCGGCTGCTCTCCCCGACGTACGTCGAGGGCACCACCAGCCTCACCTGGCGCTTCTTCGGGCCGAAGCCGGACAGCGTCTGGTTCTACCTCCCCGCGATCCGCCGCATCCGACAGGTGACCTCGACGAATCGATCGGACGCGCTCGCCGGTTCCGACGTCGTGCTCGACGACGGGCTCGTCTGGGCGGGCAAGAACCAGTCGTTCCGGTGGAAGCTGGTCGGGCGTCGAGACCTGCTGGTGCCGGCGGCGCGACTCGACCCGCAGCCGCTCCACCCGGGGCGACGATGGGCGAACGGCCAGGAATGGCTCACCAAGGACGACTTCCGAGGGATCCACTGGGGCTTCGAGACGCCGGGATGGAAGGGCGCGCCCTGGGCGCCCGTGGACGCGTTCTGGGTGAAGCGTCCGGTGTGGGTGATCGAGGGAGAGCCCAAGGACCCGTACTACAACTACGGCCGCCAGACGTTCTTCGTCGATCGCGACACCTACCTCTCGTACATGAAGATCGTGAACACCCGCGCCGGCGAATACTGGAAGACGGTCGTGGTGGATCTCGGCATGTCGTGCGCGCCGCGAAACGAGCGCTGCTACCCGGTGGTCGCCATGTCGCTGGTGGTCGACGACCTGCGCGACCGAGCCACGGCGACGACGGTCATTCGTCCGGATCGGCCGGCGCGCGTGAACACTCCGAAGCTCGACGTCGACGATTTCAACGTGCAGGGCCTGTTGAAGGCAGGCAAGTAGCGGATCGGAATGACGGCGTTCCGATTCCCCTCTTCCATCCTCGGAGGCGCGCTGCGAACCGGTGGCGCCAAGGTACTCCTCGCCAGCTCGGAGCGGCGCCATTTTGCGCCCCCGAGCTCCTCTGCGAGGGCAGATCGCGCGCAGCGCCGGGTGAAGGGACTGCGCGACGGAGGTCTTCCATGAAGCTCGTGATCCCCGCCGTGTACGAGGACGACTTCGTCGACGCCGTCGCCGAGCTGCCGATCGCTCACCTCTACGGCGCGAGCGGCGGCGATTCGGGTCTGCGCGCGAACGACGCATTGCCGCAGATCGCCGACGACGCGCTGGCCGAGTACGTCGCGCAGGCACGGAACCGCGGCCTGGGCTTCTTCTACGCGCTGAACGCCTCCTGCTTCGGCAACGGCGAGTTCACCGCGGAGGGCCAGCGTTGGCTCGTCGAGCGCCTCGGGTGGATCAGCGACGTCGGTTGCGACGGCGTCTGCCTGTCGAACCCCTACCTGATCGCGTTCGCGAAGAAGCGCTTCCCCACGCTCCGCGTCGCCGTCTCCGCCGCCACGGCGGCAGACAGTGTCGACAAGATCCTCTACTTGGAAGCCGACGGCGCCGACGTCATCTACCTGCCGGAGTACGTCAACCGTGACTTTCCGCTCCTCCGCCACCTCGTGAAGCGCTGCCGCGCTCGTCTCGTGGTGCTCGCGAACGTCGGCTGCATGATCAGCTGCCCGATCCGCGCGTATCACACGATGATCACCTCGCACGCGAAGGCGAGCCTCGAGGTCGGCGCCTACGTCGACTATCCCCTCCTCTGGTGCTCGCACGAGAAGGCGCGCGATCCGGCACAGATGCTGAAGTCGCCGTGGATCCGTCCCGAGGACGTCGCCGTGTACGAGGAGCTCGGCATCGAGGAGCTGAAGCTCGCCGGCCGCGAGATGGACCGAGCCTGGAACGAGCGGGTGATCCGCGCCTTCGCCGC
>JAXDLK010000346.1:0-10678 GCA_034666665.1 Candidatus Binatota bacterium | reverse complement strand
GCCCGATCACGGATGTCGATCGGCGCCATGCGGCCGTCCATCGCGGCCGCGAAGTCCGTCGACCATGCCTTGAAGATCTCCAGATCCTCGGGTCGGGCTCCGAGGAGCTCCGCGATCACCGTCGCGGGCAACGGAACGGCGAAGTCGCGGATGAAGTCGATGCGGCCGGTCGGCACCACCGGCTCGAGGAGCCGCCCGACGATGGCGGCGATCCGGGGCCGCATGCGCTCGGCGACGCGGGGAGTGAAGGCGCGGTTCACCAGGGCCCGGATGCGGGTGTGCTGCGGCGGATCGAGAAACACGAGGAAGCGCCGAAGCGTGTCCTCGAGAGCGCCGGTCGTGGGCCGCGTTCGCGCCACCGAAAGCCGAGAGTCCTTGATCGCGCCTTCGACGTGGTCGTAGCGAAAGAGAAACCACGAGCCGACGTCCTCGCTCCAGTGGACAGGATCCTCGTCGCGGAGCGCGCGGTACGCCGGATAGGGATCGCGGCGAATGGATGGATCGTCCGGCCGAAATCCCATGATCCGCCCCATAGCGGAGGCGCTTCCGGCGCGCCACGCGCGAGCTGCCGCGGTCAGCTGCCGGGAGCCGGAGCGACTTCGGCCGGCGGAGCCGACGGTGCCGTGCTCCCGGACTCGGGCGAAGGGTTCGCCGCCGATGCCGCCGCCGGCTCAGCGGCCGCGAGGTCGGCGCGCTTCTTGTCGAGGTGCGAGTAGACGTAGTCGCGGAGCCGCAGCACCAGGTCGCCGCCTTCCACCATCGCGTAGGCGGGCGGTCCGGCAGCTGCGTCGCCATCGCCCTCCGCCGCCTTCTGCGCGACGATCACCGTGCCGATCGGCTTTCCCGCGGCGTCGTAGAAGGAGAAGCGGAGATCCGGATTGTCGAGCCCGTATGGCGACACGTCCGCCGGCTCCGCGGCGGCGATCTCGTAGCCCTTGAGCGTGTGGAGATCGCTCACCAACTGTCCGATCTCGAGGTCGTTCGACGCCTTCTCACCCTCGATCGTCCACTTCGTTTCCGCGGCGGGCTTCTCGGCAGCGCCGGGCGTCGCCGCGGGTGTGGAGGCCGCCGGACTCGAGGTCTTCGTCAGGCGGTACCCGGGGCCGTCCTTGCGGGCGACCTCGATGGCGCCGAGCGCATCGCGATCGAACGCGAGCAGCGTCTTGTCGCGGAAGTCCTTGAGGGCACGATCGAGTGACGACCAGCTCGATGCGGCCACGGCGTAGACGGTGTCGTTCCCGGAGACCTTGACGTAGAGATCCTTCTGCTTCTCGGCCTGCCGTTCGCCGCCGACCAGCAGCTCCTTGGCAGCGCCGTCCTTGCCGACCTCGATGCGGATCGTCCGCCGCGGCTTGTCGAGGCCGAACTCGTCGAGCGCTTTCGGAGCGTCGTGAAAATCGGTCGCGCGCAGCGTCTCGAGGCTCGAGAGGAAGCTCCGCACCTCGGAGTCGTCCGCCGGCATCGGCTTCGGCTCGGCGATCTTCCACGTCTCGTCGCTGCGGATCAGCTTGAAGGGCGCATCGGTGCCGGCGATGGACACGGCGCGGACGTCGTCCTGCTTGAACTCGAGCACGGCCTTGTCGCGCAGGTCCTTCACCTGCCGGTCCATGCCGAAGTGAAAAGCCGACGGGACGAGCTTCACCTGGTCGTCACCTTCGAGCCGGATGAACGTCGACCAGCCGACCGGCGACGTCTTGCCGACCTCGACGGTCGGCAGCTTCTTGCCGTCGGCCATCGCGAGCGTCACGCGCACCGCCGGCTTGTCCAGGCCGAACTCTGCGAGCGACTTCGGCTTCTCGTCGAGCGTCCGCTTGAGCTCCGCATCGGTGACGGCATGCACCAGGTTCTTCACCGCTTCCTGGTCCGCGCGCGCGTCGACGGGCTTCGTGAGCCTCCACCCGTCGCCGGTCTTCTTGAGGACGATGACGCTCCCCGGATCCGCGTGCTGCAGCGTGACCTCGCTCACCTGCTCGGGATCGGCGTCCGGGAAGAGGTGCTTGGCTTTGTCGTCGAGCTTCGGCGCCTCGTAGACGTAGAGGTATGCGCCGAGTCCGAGGAACAGGAGGGCGAGGAGCAGCGTGTTGCGAAAGCGCATCGCGGGAGCGAGCTCAGGCGCCGCGGCGCTGTGCCCAGACGGAGATGCCGGCGAGCAGCAAGAGCTCGGGGAGCAGCAACACCGAGAGGTAGAAGATCCGCTGGACCTCCGCGTCGGTGAGTTGCACGCGCGACGCCCGGAGCGACCGCGGCCGGATCGCAACCGCGTCCTCCTCGCCGACCGTCCAGGCGATCGAGTTCAGGATCAGGTCGCGGTTGAAGAAGCTCTGCAGCATGCGGTTGTTGACGAAGTCCGAGCTGCCGAAGACGACGAGCCGCACCTGTTCCTTCTTCTTTCCGGCGGGCTCCGCGTCGGCCGCGGCGCCGGGCGTGGCGGCCGGAGTCGGTGAGGAGTCGGGGGCGGGCGACGGTTGGGGTTGAGCGTCCGCGGCCGCGTGCGCGCTCGCGGTGGTCGCGACGGCGATCGACAGCGGACCCTTCTTGTCGGTCGCGGGATCGAGCGAGACCTTGCTGTCCTTGAAGAGACCGGCGACGTCGGCCTCCGCCCAGCTCGAGGCGCTCGTCTGGACCAGCGGCGTCACCTGCGCACCCTCCGGCGCCGGCTCCGCCGCCGAGATGGTGCGCGCCAGGTGGAACATCGTCCGCTCGGTGCCGAGCCCCTGCGTGATCGCGTGCGTCCCGTAGGTGTTCGTGATCGGATCGATGCCGAGCTGCGGACCCTGGAAGAGTCGCAGCACCTGATCGACGACGACGTCGTTGCCGACCTGCACGCCGTACTGCGTGACCAGCGGGATCAACTCGTCGCCCTTCTGCGCCTCGAAGAGGAAGAGCGCCCGTCCGCCGGATCCGAGGTACGCCTCGAGCATCTTGATCTCGGGCGGGAAGTACGGCTTCGAGGGCGCGGGAACGACCACCGCGCTGCAGTCCGAAGGCATCTTCTCCTGCGTCGCCAGCAAGACCTTCTGAACGCCGAAGTTCTCGTTCTCGAGCGCCGTCTTGAGCGCGCCGAAGCCGCGCGGCCCTTCGGCATCCTCGACGTCCGGCTCGCCGTGGCCCTCGACGAAGCAGATCTTCTTTTGCCCGGTCCCCGTCACCTTGATGATCGCGTTGGTAATCTTCTGCTCGTCGGGAGCGCTCACCACCGTCGCGTTGTCGCCGTACGCGATCCGCAGCGTGTTGTACTCGGTGATCTTGTAGCGCTCCGCGAGGTCCGGGTTCTTGTCCGGATCCACGATCCGGTACTTCACCCGCTCGGAAGCGTAGGTGTACGACTTGAGGAGGTCGTCGAGCCCGGCGTCGCTGCCGCCCTCGACGAAGCCGATCATCTCGAGATCCTTCGGCAGCTTCGCGACGACCTTCTTCGACTGCTCCGCCAGGCTGAAGACGCCGGTCTCGCTGGTGTCGATGCGCTTCTCGTAACGCGCCGCCAGGAAGTTGAGCATGGCGATGACGCCGATGAAGAAAGCGGAGTAGAGGATCGCGTTCGCGCCGTAGCGGGTCGAGCGCTCGCCGAGGAAGGTGCCGACGCGCTGCCGGCCCGACGCGAGGTACGCGATCAGCGTGAAGAGCCCGATCGCCAGGTTGAAGACGACGAAGAAGCCCACCTGCCGGGTGAGGCCCCACGCCGCGAACCCGAAGAACAGCAGGACGAGGCTGAAGACGCCGAGGCTACCCTGGATCGCCTGCACCGCTCACCTCCAGCGTAGCGATTCGACCGAGCGGTGCGTGAGGAACAGCGCGACAGCGATCAGCGACCCGAAGTAGACGAGGTCTCGCGTGCCGATCACGCCCTTCACCAGCTCGCCGAAATGCTCGACGATCGAAAGGTACTTGACGATCGCGCCCACGGCCGGCGTCGACGTCTCCGCCGGCCAGCCGATCACGTAGAGAAGGAGGAGCGCGACCAGACAGCTGACTGCGGCGATGATCTGATTCTCGGTGAAGGAGGAGGTGAGGAGCCCGATCCCCACGAAGGCCGCACCGAGCAGCAGGAGCCCGAGGTAGCCCGAGAGGATCACGCCCACCTCGGGATTCCCGTAGACGAGCAGGATCGCGGGAAAGATCGCGGTCAGGCCGATCATCAGGAAGAGGAACGTGAGCGCCCCGAGGAACTTGCCGGCGACGATCTCGCCGACCCGGAGCGGGGACGTGAAGAGCAGCTCGAAGGTACCCGTGCGCTTCTCCTCGGCGAAGGTGCGCATGGTGATCACCGGCACGAGGATCACGAGCACGATCGAGAGATTGTGCAGCAGCGGCGCCATCACGTACTCGTTCAGGTTGAGACGATCGAGCGCCTCCGGGCTCCGCTGGAAGCTCGAGTAGAGCTGCAGCAGGAAGCTGAAGCGGACGAGCAGGTTGTAGAAGAACCAGCCGCCGAGGAGCAGGAACCCGGTCAGCACCACGTAGGCGATCGGCGATACGAAGTAGGCGCGGAGCTCGCGCCCGGCGATCGCGAGAGCGTTCCTCACGGCCGTGGCTCCGGCGGCGCCGACGGCTCGGCGACCTCCTCGACGGCGGCCTCCGCGGCCTCCGGGCCGTGCTCGCTGGCGATTGCCCGCAGGAAGACTTCCTCCAGCGTTCCGTGGCCGGTGGCCAGGTTCTCCATCCGTTCCTCGAGGGCCACACGGCCGTTCGAGAGGATCACGACCTTCTCGCAGATCTGCGACACCTCCGGGAGGATGTGGGTGGAGAGGATCACCGTTCGCTCCCCGGAGAGCTCGCGGATGAGCGTGCGGATCTCGATGATCTGCCGCGGGTCGAGCCCGATCGTCGGCTCGTCGAGCACCAGAACCGGGGGATCGTGGATCAGCGCCTGGGCGAGACCGACGCGCTGGCGATACCCCTTGGACAGGTTCCCGGTGACGCGATGACGGACTTCGGTGAGACCGCAGGTCTCGAGCGCTCGCTCGAGCGCCTCGGGGATCTGC
Source organism: Candidatus Binatota bacterium (assembly GCA_034666665.1). Classification (GTDB taxonomy): domain Bacteria; phylum Desulfobacterota; class Binatia; order JACPRU01; family JACPRU01; genus JAXDLK01. Next base: position 5,696 of record JAXDLK010000346.1, on the reverse strand, counting down.
CCCTTGCCGAGGCCCTTGATGCGCCCGACGAAGGCGAGGTACCGCTCCACCGTCATCTCGGCGTAGAGCGGCGGGTTTTCCGGCAGATAGCCGATCCGTTTCCGGACCTCGAAGGAGTCCGTGAAGACGTCGAAGCCGTCGACGGTCACGGTGCCGTCGCTCGCCGGCATGAAGCCGGTGACGATGCGCATCGTGGTCGTCTTGCCGGCGCCGTTCGGGCCGAGGAACCCCAGCACCTCGCCCTTCTCGACGCGAAAGGAGACGTCGTGGATGGCGGTGAGGTCGCCGTACCGCTTGGTGAGATGGCGGACGTCGATCATCGCGAGTGCTCGGGAAAAGGGGTGTGGGAAATCAGCGAGGGCGGCATTAACCAGTGGTTCCCCGGAAGTCAAGAAGTGGCGGCAGGGCTCCGTTCTCGTGGCGTCGCGCGACATCGCTTGGACGCCCCGCCGTCGGGAAAATTCACGCGCGCCGGCACTCGGCGCCGGCGGATGACTCGCCTGGGAGCCTCTGTTACTCACCGTCCATGGGAGCCGAGGAGAAGCCGCGGCTCGTCGTCGTCGACGCGAGCGGGTTCGTCTACCGCGCGTTTCACGCGTTGCCGCCGCTCGCGAACAAGGCCGGGCTGCCGACCGGTGCGGTCTACGGCTTCGTCAACATGCTGGTCAAGTGCCTGACCGACGAACGTCCCGGACGGTTGGCGATCGTGTTCGATGCCGGCGGTCCGACGTTCCGGGACGAGGTCTACACCGAGTACAAGGCGGAGCGCGCGCCGATGCCGAGCGACCTGCTGCCGCAGCTTCCCTACGTCCGAGCCGTCGTGGAGGCGCTTCGGCTGCCGCTGCTCGAGGTCGCGGGAGTGGAGGCGGACGACGTCATCGCCACGCTCGTCGCGCGCTTCGAGCCCGAGGTCAGCGACGTGCTCATCGTCACCTCGGACAAGGACATGATGCAGCTGGTCTCGCCGAACGTCCGGCTCTACGACACCATGCGCAACCGGAAGATCGGCGTCGAGGAAGTGCGTGCCCGGTTCGGGGTCGCTCCGGAGCAGGTGGTCGAGGTGATGGCGCTGGTCGGGGACTCGATCGACAACGTCCCGGGCGTCAAGGGCATCGGCGACAAGACCGCGCAGGTGCTGATCGGCCATTTCGGCACGCTCGAGAACCTGCTGTCGCGGCTGGGCGAGGTCGAGACCCTCGCGCTCCGCGGCGCGAAGAAGTGCCGCGAGACGCTGGCGCGGGACGCGGAGGTGGCGCGGCTCAGCCGCGAGCTGGTGATGCTGAAGCGAGACGTTCCCCTGGAGACGTCGCTCGACGCGCTGCGCATCGGAGCGCCGGATCCCGCGCGGGTGCGCGCGCTCTTCACCGAGCTCGGCTTCCAGTCGCTGATCCCCCGCCTGGCCCCGGCCGGGAGCCCCAAGAGCGGCACCACCGGCTGGATCGAGGACGCCGCGGCGCTCGCGGATCTGATCACGCTGGCGGCGGGCCTCGAACGCATCGGCGTCGAGGTGGTCACGTCCGAGAGAAACGGCGAGCCCTCGGCGGTGGCGATCGGTCTCGACGAGACCGAGGCCTGCGTGGTCCGCCTCGGCGGCGAGGGCGGCCTCCGTGCCGCCGACCTCGAGCCGCTGCTCGGCGCCGAGCGCCCGGAGAAGGTGGGATCCGACCTGAAGCGCGCGTCGTTCGCTCTCGGGCGCGCCGGCGTCGAGCTTCGCGGGCTGGCATTCGACGCGAGCCTGGCGTCGTACGTGATCCATCCGTCGCGGCAGAGTCACCGCATCGAGGATCTCGCGCTCGAGCTCTTCGGCCGGAGCATCGCTTCGTTCGACGAGGGGCCGGACGCGCCGCTCGAGGCCGCGGCGGAGCGCGTGCGGACGGCCCTCCAGCTCCGCGGCGTCCTCGGCGAGCAGCTCGAGGAGCAGCAGGCGGGGGCGCTCTTTCGCGAGATCGAGATGCCGCTGGTGGCGGTGCTCGCGCGGATGGAGGCCCACGGGGTCGGGATCGACCGCGACAAGCTCTCCGCGCTCGGCGCCGAGTTCGACGGCCGGATGGAGACATGCCTCGGCGAGATCTACGCCCTCGCCGGAACCGAGTTCAACGTGAGCTCTCCCCCGCAGCTCCGCGAGGTGCTGTTCGACCGACTGAAGATCTCCTCGCGGGGGGTGCGCCGCGGCAAGACCGGCCTCTCGACGGACGTCGACGTGCTCACGCGCCTCGCCCGCGAGCATCCGCTGCCGGACAAGATCCTGTCGTATCGGATGCTTTCGAAGCTCAAGTCGACCTACGTCGACGCGCTCCTGGCGCTCGTGGATCCCCGCACCGGCCGCATTCATTGCGCCTTCAACCAGACCGTCGCCGCCACCGGGCGGCTTTCCTCCAGCGATCCCAACCTGCAGAACATTCCCATCCGCACGGACGAGGGCCGTCGCATTCGCCAGGCGTTCGTTCCGGCGCCGGGGACCCGGCTGATCTCCGCCGACTACTCGCAGATCGAGCTCCGCCTGCTCGCTCACCTGACCGGAGATGCGACGCTCCAGGATTCGTTCCGCAAAGGCGAGGACATCCACCGGCGAACCGCCGCCGAGGTCTTCCGGCGGGAGCTCGATGCCGTCGCACCCGAGGAGCGCCGGGCCGCGAAGGTGATCAACTTCGGCATCATCTATGGAATGGGGCCGGTGCGGCTCGCCCGCGAGCTCGACATCTCGCTCGAGGCGGCGGAGGAATACATCCGCAGCTACTTCGCGCGGTATCCCGGAGTATCCGAGTACGTGCGTTCGACGCTCGAGCGAGCGCGCCGCACCGGTTACGTGACCACCCTCTTCGGCCGCAGGCGCTTCATCCCCGACATCGCCAGTCGCGAAGGCGGCGTGCGCCAGTTCGCGGAGCGGACGGCGGTGAACACGCCGATCCAGGGGAGCGCGGCCGATCTCATCAAGGTCGCGATGATCCGCATCGACCGGGAGCTCCGGGAGAGCGGCTCGCGAGCCGCGATGATCCTCCAGGTCCACGACGAGCTCATCTTCGAGGCCCCCGAGAGCGAGGTCGACGCCGTCGTTTCGCTGGTCCGGAATCAGATGACGCGCGTCGCCGAGCTGGCCGTTCCCCTCGAGGTCGAGGTGGGCGTCGGCGCCAACTGGGCCGAGATCCACTGAGCTTTCCCGCCGATTGCCTCGACTCGTTCGTGGGGGCGTGGGAAATCGCTTGAATATGCGGCGTTTGGCGCCCGTCAAACGGGAGTGTTGGCTGCGTGGAGAGGAGTGACTGGGATCTCGTCCGCGAAAGCCGGCAGGGAAGCGAGCCGGCGTTCCGCGAGCTCTTCGACCGCTACCACCGCCAGGTTCTGTCGATCGCCCTGGGAATGTCGGGCAACCTCGACGATGCCAAGGACGTCGCCCAGGAGACGTTCATCCGCGCGCACAAGAACCTCGGGAGCTTCCTCGGGGAATCGAGCTTTTACACGTGGCTCTATCGCATCACGGTAAACGCGGCGATCGACTTTCGCCGCCGCGAAGGGCGTCGCTCGGAGGTGAGTGCCGACGACGCGCTCGGCGACGACGTGCCGCGCGCGGCGACACGCTCGGAGCCGGACTCGCGCATGATGCAGAAGCAGATCCGCGACCGCGTGTTCGAGGTGATCGACGAGTTGACGCCCGAGCACAAAGCGACCATAGTTCTTCGCGAAATCGAAGGCTTATCTTACGAAGACATCAGCAGAGTGATGCAGTGTTCCAAGGGGACGGTAATGAGCCGTCTCCACTACGCTCGGAAGAAGCTCCAGGCAAAACTCGGGGATCTTCTCTGAGGCTGCGCGAAGGGAACCGGGCGGACCTCGCGTGGTGACACTCAGCTGCGAAGAGGTGCACAAGCGTTTCGACGTCTTCCTCGACGGCGAGACGGACGGCCGCTCGATGCGCGAGCTCGCCTTGCACCTCACGCGTTGCGCCGCGTGCGAAGCGGAGTTCCGTCGCTACGAGCTCGTCGGCGACCTCTTCCGCGGCTCGATCGAGAGCGGCATCGATCGGGTGCACGTGCCGGCGCTCTGGACGCAGATCGAGGCAGGTCTCGAGCCGATCTCGGTCTCGTTTCCGGCGCGCCTCCGCGGCCGGTTCGCCGCGGTACTGTCCGCCGGCTTCGGACATCCGGTGCTCGCGCTCGGCGCTGCGGTCTTCGTGATCGCCATGGCGCTCGGCATCTGGTCGGCGGGACCGCGCGAAGCGTCGCTGCACGTCGCGAGCAACGAGGCACACATCGAACGGCTGTCGTCGAGCGAGCCGAACGTCGTCCTCTGGACCGAGCCCGAGGAGCACACGACCGCGATCTGGGTGACGAGCTACCAGCCATGACCCGGCCGCATCGCATCGCCTTCGGCAGCGTCTTCGGCGTCGGCTTCTTCCTCGGGGTGGCGCTCGCCGGCAGCGGGGTGACGCTTCGCGTGCGCACGGTGCTCGCGACGAACACCGGCGCCGATTTCGACGCGCGCCTCGAGGAGCAGCGGCGGCAGCTCGAAGGGCTCTTCCGCTACTCGTCGTTCCAGCTCGTCCGTGAGGAGAGCCGATACAGCGACTGGGGAAAACCGAACAGCTTCGAGATCCCCGGCGGCCGGTTCCTGCAGGTGGTGCCGAAGGCATACCAGGACCAACGGCTCAAGCTGAAGGTGGTCTTGATCGAGGGCTCCGCCGGTCCGCCGCTGGATACCGATTTCAGCTTGCCGAACAACGGCAACATCTGGGTCGGCGGACCGAAGCACTCCGAGGGAGTGTTGCTGATCTCGATCGGAGTGGAGGCCGAGCGATGACGCCGCTTTTCACGACGTTCACGAACCTCGTTCGCGATGCCGGCCGGAGCTTCTGGGATGCGCTGGGTCACGGCATCCCCGCGGACGACCTGTTGCCGCTCTTGAAACCCGTCGCTCGCTACGCGGCGCCGAGGGTGCTGAGCCCGCTGACCACGCTGGCCACGCTCCTCGGTCTGACGATCCTCTCGGGCATCGCTCTCGGCGCGCTCGGCCTGCTGCTGCTCGCGCTCGTCGGCCTCTACCTGCTCCTGAACGAGGTGCTGGGAATCACCGTCGAGATCCGACCGTTTGCCGCGTGAACGCGGACGGCTCCAGCTTCTGTACTTCGGCTCCGCAGCCGGCGAAGCGGAGTGGCCGAAGTGGCCTCTCCCGGAGGTGGCCGTCGGTGGCCGATCGAACGTCGGCAAGTCGTCGCTGCTGAACGCGCTCGGCGGGAGTCGGAAGCTCGCGCGCGTGAGCCGCACCCCCGGCCGAACGCAGCGCCTGCACTTCTTCCGGGACGCCCGCGGCGGCCTCGCTCTCGTCGATCTTCCCGGCTGGGGATTCGCCCGCGCATCACGACGTGACCGCGAGGCGTGGGGGCGGGCCGTCGAGCGCTATCTCGACGGCCGGCAGAACCTCCGCGCGCTTCTCTTGCTGCTCGACGTGCGCCGCCTTCCGGAGGAGGACGAGGCACGGATCGCCGACTTCGCCGCCGCGCGGGGGCTCGCGCTCGTGCGCCTCGCGACCAAGGTCGATCGGCTCGGCCGCGCCGAGCGCGAACGGCAACTCCGCGCGATGGCCGAGGCCTCGGGCGCTCCATGGCTTCCGTTCTCCGCGCACACCGGCGAAGGCCGCGACCGCCTGATCGAGGCGCTCGAACCGTTCCGCGACTGAGACGCGCTTGCGGAAAAGGGGTCGGG
>JAXDLK010000345.1:0-9841 GCA_034666665.1 Candidatus Binatota bacterium | reverse complement strand
CGGCCGATGACGTTCGAGGGCCGCTTCGACGCCGAGGATTCGGAGATCGACCCGCTGGTCGATCGCGTGAAGCAGGAGATCCGGGGGCTGATCGCCCTCGGTCTTTCGCAGCGGAAGAGCTGGTTCTTCTGAGCGAAGCGCCGGGAGACTCTTCGTCGCTCGCCTAGGTCTTGTGCGCTCGGCTGGAACGCGACGTCTTCGCCAGCGTCACGTCACCCGAGACGATGCGGGAGACCTCTCCCCTGGCGGACGCCAGCCGGAGGGCGCCGTGATCGTCGATTCCCACGACCGTTCCCGCGACCGGCGCACCGATTCCCTCGATCGTGACCTCCCGGCCGTTCAGGATCGAATACGATTCCCAGCGCCGGCGGAGCGCGGCAAAGCCGCCGTCGAGGAACTCGTCGTACGCGCACTCGAAGCTCGCGAAGAGGTCGACCGCAAAGGCGACGCGGTCCACGCGGCGACCGCTGGCAGCGAGGATCGACGTGGCGATCCCGCGAATGGCGGGTGGGAAATCATCCTGCCGGACGTTCAGGTTCACGCCCGGCCCGCAGACCACGAAGAGGACGCGGTCCGCCTCCGACTCCATCTCGGTCAAGATTCCCGCGACCTTCAGCGGTCCCAGGTACACGTCGTTCGGCCACTTGAGCCCGGGTCGTGCGCCCGCGTGGCGCTCGACGGTCTCGGCCACGGCGAGCCCCGCGACGAGCGTGATCTCCGGTGCGATCGCCGGCGCGATCGGCGGCCTCAGGATCATCGACGCATAGAGGCTGACGCCGGCGGGCGAGAAGAACGACCTGCCCAGCCGGCCGCGACCGCCGGTTTGTGCCTCCGCGATCACCACCTCGCCCTCGGCCGCTCCACGGCGAGCGAGCTCCATCGCGAGACGGTTCGTCGAATCGATCGTCTCCCGGTGATGAACGGTCCGCCCGATCCTTCCAGTGACGAGGCGCGCGCCGATCTCCGCCGGAAGCAGGCGGTCGGGTGCCTGGTCCAGGCGATAGCCGTCGCGGCGATCGCTCGAGATCGCATAGCCGTCGTCGATCAGCCGGTGCACGTGCTTCCACACGGCCGCTCGAGAGATGCCGAGCCGCCCGGCGATGTCGGGGCCGGATAGCGTCTCGCCACCGCGGAGCAAGTCCAACAGCGTCCGCGCGGTGGAGCCTCCGGTCACGTTCCTCGGCGCCACTAGCGAGGCCCCCCGTCCTGCGGCGTGGTGGTACTCGATCTCGGAGCGCTGCGGGCCCTGACGAACAGCGCGTCGGGACGTCCGCGGCCGCCGGCGACCGGGCGGAACACCTTCGGATCCTCGATCAGGCTTCCCGCGTAGCGAAACCTCCGACCGAGCAGGCGGCGATCACGATCGAACCCGTGCTCGACGATCGCGGCGCCGAACTGCGAGCGGATCGCTTTGATGATCGCGGGCGCGAAGGCGGTGGCGGTGCGATCCCGGTCGTACGATCCGATCGATTCGCCGATCGCGGTCGAGTGCGCGTGGCCGCGCTTGCCCGCCATCCTCGCGAGGTAGTCCTGCGCGGGAACGAACACGTCTCCGTCGACCGCCGCAATCCGTTCGACCAGCATCGTTCCCGCTCGCAGGTCCTCGGGCGTGGGAATCCATCTCTGCGGATCGTAACGCAAGATCCAGAGCTGCAAGGCGACCGCCGCTGCCGTGGCCATCCACACGAACCGTCGCGTTCCGCGCCGCCGATGGACGTCGTCGACGGCGAGCCCCGCGAGGATCGCCATCGCGGCATAGGCGGGGAGAAGCGCGTTCCGTCCAGCGCCGAGCTTGACGCTCCCGAACCAGGACGCCGCCAGCAAGCCGCCCGCACAGACCGCGTGATGCACCCAAAGCGGACGCCGACTCGCCCGGCAGAGCGTCCAGAGAGCGCCGATCGCCGCCGCGACGAACAACGGCCGGAGGAAGCGCTTCCGCCACATGCGGAGCGCATCGTGGATCTCGAACCCGTGCCGGCTCGGATGCTCGATGACGAACCGCTCGAACCATCCGCCGTAGAGAACGTGCGCGCAGAGCACCCCGACGCCGACCACGATCGCACTCGCCACCGCCATCTTGAGCGCGGCTCGCCGATCGCGCATCGCGACGGCGCAAAAGCAGGTGACGCAGGCGAGGAGCGCGGACTGCTTCGTGAAGAGGCTCACACACGCGGCGCAGGTTCCGAGCGCGACGCTCCGCCGCGAACGGCCCGGGCTCGACAAATGGATCGCCGCGAGGACCGCGAACAGCATCGCCGTGTCGACGCGGCCGACGTCGAACCACGACGCGCTCAGCGGATAGGCAGCGGCGAACAGGCCACAGGCGACGGACGCGCCGACCGTCGACCGGCGATCCGAAGCGACGGCACTCCAGATCATCCACAGGCAACCGAGGCTCGACACGAACGACACCAGCCTGAGAGTGACGAAGCCCACGCCGGTGATCGGCGCGAGCGCGCCCGCGACGAGAAAGTACAGCGGCGGATAGATCGGCGGGATGTAATCGATCGTCGGCGCGACGTAGAGCGGCTTGCCCTCCGCAAGCCGCTGCAGGATCTGCAGCGAATGACTCTCCACCCACTCGAGAACGAACGGGTACTGCATTCTCGCGACGGCGACGTGGACGTAGGTGCCGACGTACGCCGCCGCCACAGCGGTGAGCGCGAGCGCGGGGAAGTCGAAGAAGTCCGCGCCCTCGGGCCGCCGCCCGCGCGAGATCGCGGCGGAGGCCTCCGGAGCGCCGCTCATCAACCGGGCTCGAGCTCCAGCGACAGATCCGCCGCGGGAGCGGAGTGCGTCAGCGCGCCGACGGAGATCAGGTCGACGCCGGTCTCAGCCACCGGCCGAGCGCGCTCCAGCGTGATCCCACCCGAGGCCTCGATCACGATCGCCGGAATCGCCGCCCGCGCACGCCGCACCGCCTCACGCATGGTGTCGAGGTCCATGTTGTCGAGGAGGATCGCATCCACGCGCCCGGCGATCGCCTGCGCGACGTCCTCCAAGGTCTCGCACTCGACCTCGATCCTCATCAGGTGGTGGGGTGCGCCGCAGCGCGCGCGCTCGATCGCTCGGGCCACGCCACCCGCGGCGGCGAGATGGTTGTCCTTGATGAGAATGCCGTCGTCGAGGCCGAAGCGGTGGTTCGTCCCGCCGCCGACACGGACGGCGTACTTGTCGAGCGCGCGCCAGCCGGGAATCGTCTTCCGCGTGTCCACGATGCGCGCGGTCGTGCCGCGAATCGCCTCGACGTAGCGCCGGGTCAGCGTCGCGATCCCGCACATGCGCTGGAGGAAGTTCAGCAGCGTCCGCTCGACCTCGAGGATCGAGGAGGCCGATCCGTCGATCGACGCCAAGGTCGCACCCTTCGCGGCGCGCTCGCCTTCGATCACCTCGATGTCGATCTCCGCTTCCGCCCGGTGCTCCTCGAACAGCACCGGCGCGATCGGCAGTCCCGCGACGATCACCGCCTCGCGGGCCTCGATCCGGGCACGCGCCTGACGGGCCGGAGGAATGATCGCGATCGTGGTGGCGTCTCCGCGTCCGACGTCCTCGGCGAGCGCCAGGCGAACGAGAGCGCGCACCCTCGGATCGCGGAACGGGTCGGTCACAGCTGCCTCAGCCGGTCGAGGTTCCGTTCGAGCGCATGCTTCCGGCCGGCGATCTCCGCCTCCTTCGCGCGCTCCTTGTCGATCACCTCGGCGGGCGCGCGCTCGAGGAATTGCTCGTTCGCGAGCTTCTGCGAGATGCCGCGGAGCTCCTTGACGATCTTCTCGAGCTGCTTCTCGTTGCGGCGGATCTCCGCCGCCGGGTCGTCGAGGATGCCGCCGAGCGGGATCACCAGCTCGAGCGTGCCGACGCGCTCGCTGGCCGCGCCCCGAGGTCGATCGCCATCGCTCCGGTACTCGATGTCCGCGACGCCGGCCAGTCGCTTCACGTACGCCTCGTGCGCTCGCACCCCGTCCGCGTCCACGCTCTCGCCGTAGACCAGGAGAGCGAGCTCTCTCGCATGCGGCAGGTTGAGATCGGCGCGCACGTTGCGAATCGCGCGGATGACGTCGATCAGGCTCTCCATCCGCGCCGCAGCCTCGTTCTCGGCGAGCCAGCGCTCGTCGGGCTCGGGGTACGGCGCGATCATGATGCTCGGCGACTCGCTTCGTCCGGGGAGCGCCTGCCAGAGCTCCTCGGTGATGAACGGCATGAAGGGATGGAGCAGGCGGAGGAACCGCTCCATCACCCCGGCGAGGACGCGACGGGTGGCCGCTTGCCGCTCGGGATCCGCGAGCGAGATCTTCGCGAGCTCGAGATACCAGTCGCAGTACTCGCTCCAGAGGAACCGATAGAGCGCGCTCGCCGCCTCGTTGAAGCGGTCGCCGTCGATCGCGCCGCGCACCTCGGCCGCGCAGATCGCCAGCCGGTGAAGGACCCAGCGATCCGCCAACGTCAGCGGCTCCTCCGGAGCCGGCAACGGTCCCCCGGATTCCAGCGGCGTTCCCTCGAGGTTCAGCAGCAGGAAGCGGGCGGCGTTCCAGATCTTGTTCGCGAAGTTCCGGTAGCCCTCGACGCGATCGACGGAGAGCTTCACGTCGCGGCCCATCGCCGACAGCGCCGCCAGCGTGAAGCGCAAGGCGTCGGTGCCGAAGCGATCGAGGACCTCGAGCGGATCGATCACGTTGCCCTTCGACTTCGACATCTTCTGCCCCTGCTCGTCGCGGACGAGGGCGTGGACGTAGACGTCGCGGAACGGCACGTCGCGCATGAAGTGAAGACCCATCATCATCATGCGCGCCACCCAGAAGAAGATGATGTCGAAGCCGGTGACGAGCACGCTCGTCGGATAGAACCGGGCGAGCGTCTCCGTGCGGTCGGGCCACCCCATCGTCGAGAACGGCCACAGCGCCGAGCTGAACCAGGTGTCGAGCACGTCGCCGTCGCGGACGAGGCGCTTCGCGCCGCAGCGGGGACACTCCGTCGGGTCTTCGCGCGAGACGATCGGCCGCGCGTGCTCCGTCACGATGAGGTTCTCCGCCGAGTCGCCGCGCACGTGATCGCGGTCGCACTCGAGGCAGTACCACGCGGGGATCTGGTGCCCCCACCAGAGCTGCCGCGAGATGCACCAGTCGCGGATGTTCTCCATCCAGCCGAAGTAGACCTTCTCCCAGTGCTCGGGGACGAACCTCGTGCGGCCCTCTCGCACCGCGGCGATCGCCGGCTCCGCCAGCGGCTTGGCGCGCACGAACCACTGAACGGACAGGAACGGCTCGACGACCGTACGACAGCGGTAGCACTGGCCGACGGAGAGGCGGTGCGGCTCGATCCGCGCGACGAGACCCTGCGCCTCGAGATCGGCGACCAGCCGTGCACGGCACTCGTAGCGATCGAGCCCCGCGTACGGACCCGCCTCGGAGGTCATCCGCGCCTCCTCGTCCATCACCGAGATCATCGGCAGCCCGTGCCGCCGTCCCATCTCGAAATCGTTCGGGTCGTGCGCCGGTGTGACCTTGACCGCACCGGTGCCGAACTCGCGGCTGACGCCGGAATCGCCGATCACCGGGATCCGCCGTCCGAGGGCCGGCAGGATCACCTCACGGCCGATCGCGTCGCGGTACCGCTCGTCGTCGGGGTGCACGGCCACCGCGGTGTCGCCGAGCAACGTCTCGGGACGCGTGGTGGCGACGACGATCTCGCCCGCGCCTTCGGCGAAGCGGTAGCGGAGATGGTAGAGCTTGCCGTCGATCTCCTCGTGCTCGACCTCGAGGTCCGAGAGCGCCGTGCGGCATCGCGGGCACCAGTTGATCAGGTAGCGATCACGATAGACGAGGCCTTCCTCGAAGAGCGTGACGAAGACCTCGCGGACCGCGCGCGAGAGCCCCTCGTCCATCGTGAAGCGCTCGCGGGTCCAGTCGCACGAGACGCCGAGCCGCGCGAGCTGCCGCGTGATCGTGCTGCCGGACTCCTTCCGCCACGACCACACGCGCTCGACGAACTTCTCGCGGCCGAGCGCGCGGCGGTCGGTGCCCTCGGCCGCGAGCTGCCGCTCGACCACGTTCTGCGTGGCGATGCCGGCGTGATCCGTCCCCGGGATCCACAAGGTCACGTCGCCGAGCATCCGGTGATAGCGGCAGAGGACGTCCTGGATCGTGTTGTTGAGGGCGTGACCCATGTGCAGCGAGCCGGTGATGTTCGGCGGCGGGATGACCATCGAGAAGGTCCGCCCCGGCCGCTTCTCGTCGGCGCCGAAGTAGCCGCGCTCGCGCCAGACGCGGTACCACTTCTCCTCGACGGCGGAGGGATCGTACGCCTTGGGCAGGTCCATCTACTGGCGAATCTCTTTTCCGAGGACCTCGCCGGTGCCGCCGATCTCGTAGACGAGCGGCAGACCGGTCGCGAGCTCGAGCGCGACGACTTCCTCGCCGCTGAGGCCGTCGAGCTTCATGACGATCGAACGGTTCGAGTTGCCGTGCGCCACCACGAGGACGTGCTTCCCCTGGACGAGATCACCGAGGATGGCGCGCTCGAAGAACGGCAGCGTGCGGGCTGCGGTATCTTTCAGCGACTCGCCGTTCGGCGGCGGCACGTCGTAGGAGCGACGCCAGACGTGCACCTGCTCGGCCCCGAACCGCTTCGCCGTCTGCTCCTTGTCGAGCCCCTGGAGATCACCGTAGTGCCGCTCGTTCAGCGCCTGGTCGCGGATGATCGGCGGTCTCTGTGCGATGACTCCGAGAATGATGTCGAGAGTCTCCTCGGCCCGGGACAAGATCGAGGTGTAGGCAACGTCGAAGCGCAGGTCTCGCAAGCGCTCGCCCGCCTTCCGCGCCTCTGCGCGACCGCCGTCGGTCAGCGGCACGTCGACCCATCCGGTGAACCGGTTCTCGAGGTTCCAGAGCGACTGGCCGTGGCGGACGAGGACGAGCTTCGGCATCGATTTTTCCGGGGAAACGGAATTCATAAAGACTCGCCGGAGAAGTCGCAAGCAGCGCTCTCGGAGGCCGGCGACGTGAACCGGAGCCGTGCATGGGCTGCGATCGGTGGCCCGGGTACGGTATGGTCTGACCCATGAGCGAGGACTTCCTCGACGTCCGCACCCACGGGTTCGTGCGCGTCGCGGTCTGTGTCCCGGAGGCGCGCGTCGCCGACCCCGCCTTCAACGCCGAGAGCCACCTGCAGCTTCTCCGCCGCGTCCACGAAGAGGGTGCGGAGTACGCGCTCTGCCCGGAGCTCGGTCTCACCTCCTACACCTGCGGCGACCTGTTCTTCCAGGAAGCCCTGCTCCGGGCGAGCCTCGAGGCCCTGGAGCGGGTGGCGCGCGAGACCGCGTCGTGGCGCTCGATCATCTCGGTCGGCGCGCCGCTGGTCGTGGACGACCTCCTGTTCAACTGCGCGATCACGCTCCATCAGGGCCGCGTGCTCGCCGTGGCGCCCAAGGCGTACCCGCCGAACTACCGCGAGTTCTACGAGCTCCGCTGGTTCCACCCCGCGGCCGAGGCGCGGTCGCGTGAAGTCGAGCTGCTGGGTGAACGGGTGCCTTTCGGCACGGACGTCGTCGTGCGGGCGGCGCACCTGCCGGGTTTCGCCCTGCACACCGACATCTGCGAGGACCTCTGGACGCCCATTCCTCCGGGGACCATCGCGGCGCTCTCGGGGGCGACCGTGCTGGCGAACCTCTCGGCTTCGAACGTCACCGTCGGTAAATGGGAGTACCGCCAGGAGCTCGTGCGCTCCTCCTCGGGCAAGAATCTGGCGGTGCAGATGTACAGCGCCGCAGGATTCGGTGAATCGAGCGCCGACCTCGCCTGGGATGGCCACGGGATCATCGCCGAGCGCGGCTACATCGTCGCGGAGACCGAGCGCTTCGTGCTCACCGGCAGCTCGGCGGTGGTGGACGTGGATCTGCGTGCGATCGTGGAGGACCGCATGCGCCAGACGTCGTGGGGGCAGAACGCCGCGGAGCACCGGAGGGAGGTCCGCGTCGTCGAAGCCGGAGCGCCGGAGACCGCGCACGATGCCGCCGTCCATCGCGCCTTCCGCCGCGCGATCCAGCCCCACCCGTTCGTGCCGTCCGATCCCGCCGCTCGCGATGCGCGCTGCCGCGAGATCTTCCTGATCCAGGCGACCTCGCTCGCGCGGCGACTGCTCTCTCTGCCGGAGGGCTCGCGGCGCGTGGTGCTCGGCGTCTCCGGCGGTCAAGATTCGACGCAGGCCTTGCTGGTCGCGATCCACGCGATGGACCTTCTCGGCCGCCCGCGCTCCGACGTGATCGGGGTGACGCTTCCCGGCTTCGGCACCTCGCGCGGCACGTACGAGAACGCCTGCGCTCTCCTGCACGCGATCGGCGCGCGCATCCGCGAGATCGACATCCGGCCGGTGGCGAACGACGTCTTCTCGGCGATCGGGCACGATCCCGAACGAGAAGACGTCACCTTCGAGAACGTGCAGGCATGGACGCGAAAGTTCCTGCTCTTCTCGATCGCGTCCGAAGAGAAGGCGATCGACATCGGGACCGGCGACCTCTCCGAGCTGGCTCTCGGGTTCGCCACCTACGGCGGCGACCACATGTCGCACTACGGCGTCAACGCGGGCGTGCCGAAGACGTTGATCACGTTCCTGATCCGCTGGGCGGCGGAGCGCGTCTTCACCGACGAGCCGGCCGTCTCTCGCGTGCTCGAATCGATCCTGTCGACGCCGATCAGCCCCGAGCTCCTGCGGCCGGACGAGGAAGGAAAGATCACCCAGCGTTCGGAGGAGCTCGTCGGGCCGTACGAGCTGCACGATTTCTTCCTCTATTACTTCCTGCGGTTCGGTCTCGGACCGCGGCGTATCGCGCGCATGGCGCTCCACGCCTTCGACGGGCGCTACTCGCTCGCCGAGATCCGCCGCTGGCTGCTGGTGTTCCTCGGCCGCTTCTTCGCGAACCAGTTCAAACGCGATTGCCTTCCCGACGCCGCCAAGGTCGGCTCCGGCGGCTCCCTGTCGCCGCGCGGCGACTGGCGCATGCCGTCCGACGCCTCGGTCACCGCCTGGCGTGCCGAGGCCGAGAGCATTCCCGAAGCGTGACCTCGACCACGCGCGACTCGGAAGCTCGTCGCAGGACCTGAGCGTTGTCGCGGTCGGAGCAGCCTCGCATCGCCGTCGTGCTCTCCGGCGGCGGAGCGCGCGGAGCCTACGAGGCCGGCGTCCTCTACTACGTCCTGGAGCGACTCCCTCACGTCCTCGGTCGGCCGGTGCACCTCGACATCCTGAGCGGCTCCAGTGTCGGCGCCATCCATGCGTGCTTCGTCGCCGGCCACGCCGGCGATCCGGGTGCGCTCGAGCGGCTGCTCGCGATCTGGCGCGCATTCGACGTCGACAGCGTCTACGACGTACGCGCCCGCGCCGTGGTCGGCTTCGCGCTCGGCCTCCTCGGCTTCCGCAGCCGCGCTCACCCGGTGGCAGGGGACGTTCCGCAGGCACCGACCCGCATCCCCGGCTTGCTCGACGCGAGCCCGCTGGAGCGGTTGATCCTGAACGAGATCCCGTGGCAACGGATCCCGGAAAAGCTCGCGGGCGGCGCGCTCGACACGCTGGCGATCGCCGCGACCGAGGTGAAGAGCGGCCGCACCATCGTCTTCGTCGAGAACCGCGAAGGCAGGGTCGACCGCTGGGCGCACGATCCGTTCATCGTCGCGCGTCCGGAGCGGATCGGACCCGAGCACGCGCTCGCCTCCGCGGCGATCCCGCTCTTCTTTCCCACGATCCGGATCGGCGGATCGTACTACTGCGACGGGAGCCTTCGGCTGAACACGCCGCTCGCCCCCGCCCTCCGCCTCGGTGCCGACCGCGTTCTGGTGATCGGCGTGCATCACGT
>JAXDLK010000344.1:0-4821 GCA_034666665.1 Candidatus Binatota bacterium | reverse complement strand
TGACCGGCGGCGCGGGCTTCATCGGCCACCATCTCGCGCGGGCGCTGCTCGCGCGCGGTCTGGCCGTGACCGTCCTCGACGATCTCTCGATGGGACGAGCCGAGAACGTTCCTCCCGAGGCGCGCTTGGTGACGGGCGACGTTCGCGACGCGGCTGCGCTCGAAACTGCCCTCGAAGGCGTCGACTGCGTCTTTCACGAAGCGGCGATGGTTTCGGTGCGGGCTTCACGCGACCGCTTCGTCGACGACGCCGGCGTGAACCTCATGGGAACGCTTCAGCTGCTGCACGCGATGGAGCGGGCGCGCGTGCGGAACGCGGTGCTCGCGTCATCGATGGCGGTGTACGCCGATCGCCCGCGCCGCGAGCCGATCGCGGAGTCGGCTCCGACGGAACCCATCTCCGCCTACGGCATCGCCAAGCTCGCGGCGGAGAAATACTGGCTGCTCCTCTGCCGGGCGGCCGGAATCCGCGCGACCGTGCTCCGCTACTTCAACACGTACGGCCCGGGGCAGAGCTTCACGCCTTACGTCGGGGTCGTGACGATCTTCGTCGACCGCCTGCTCGCCGGCAAGCCGCCGCTGATCTTCGGCGACGGCGAGCAGTGCCGCGACTACGTTCACGTGGGCGACGTGGTTGCGGCGAACCTCCTGGCGCTCGACTCCGAGTGCGACGGCCGCATCTTCAACGTGGGAACCGGGAACGGCACCACGGTGAACGAGATCGCGAGCGATCTGATCGCCCGCCTGGCGCCTGGGCTGGAGCCGATCTACGAGCCGGCCCAGCCCGGCGAGGTGCGGAACAGCATCGCCGACATCGCCGCGATCCGGCGCGCGCTCGGATTCCAGCCGACCCGCCCGCGCCTCGACTGCAGCGAGGTGATCGCGTTCCGTCGAGCCGCCGCCGGTTCGAGACATAGTGGGGTGCAACGGTGAACCCGCGCTGTGCTCGTCTCTCCCCTGAGGCCCCTGAGGGGAGGCCCCGCGCCGAGCTGGCGAGGCGCATATTGGGGCGCGCCGAAGGCGCGAGAGAGGGGCGATCGTCGCGACGCGTGACGCTCAACGCGGGCGCATGCGCGCCGACCGCTCCCCTCAGGGGAGAGGTGAAGAAGAGGAAACAGTTCCGTTCGTCATTACACTCCACTACGAGCGGCGGGCCAGGGCGGCGATCGTCAAGCCGAACGGCAGGTCGAAGCGGTCGAGCAGTGCGCCCTCGGCTTCGAACACCCGGCGGAGCACCGCGTTCGCTCCCGGCGGAGCGGTGCTACCGAAGTCCGATCGCGGCGCCGGGCGCGTGACCCGGCCGACGAGGTTCTTCACCTGCCGGAACGCGACGGCCACGGGGAAGAGCAACGTATTCAGATGAGTCGCGCGGACGACGGAGAAGCCGGCGCGCTCGAGCTCGCCCCACACCTCCGCCCGGCGGTAGCGGCGCTGGTGATGGGCGACGACGTCGTGATCTCCCCACATGAAGCGGTATGCCGGGACGCTCATCAGCAGGAAACCGCCCGGCTCCAGCACTCGCGCGGCTTCGCGGAGACACGCATCGGGGTCGGTGTCGTGCTCGAGCACGTCGAAGGCGGTGACGAGATCGAAGCTCCCGTCCGCGAACGGCAGCTCCGAGAAGAAGCCGCCGGCGAGCGTGAAGCGGCGCCGCTTCGTGCAGTAGCCGAGCGCCTGGCGCGCCGCATCCAGCCCGACCACCGGCCCGAGCGTGCCGAGGTGCTCGAGATTCACGCCGGTGCCGCAACCGACGTCGAGGATCCGACGCGGCGGTCGCGGCAGAGAGCGCCGCAACATGCGCAGGAAGAGCGTCCTTCGGCCGACGAACCACCAGTGGCGTCCCTCGATCTCGAAGAACTCGCTGTAGAACGCGGCTTCCACGAGCTGCAACAGATAGCGGAGCGTGGGGGTCGGAGCGAGGCTTCGGCGGTCGGGCGGCTGCGGCAGCGCAGGTCCCGCACGCCGTCAGCCAGGTTCGCCGTCGGCTTTCGCCGGCGGGCGCGAGCGGCGGTGCAGGCGAAATCCCCGCAGCAGATTGCGCCGTGGCCGCCATCCACGCCACGCGGTCTCGTCGAGATAGCGGAAGAAGACGTCGCGACGCGGGTGGCGGCAGGTCGTGTGCCACGGCTTCACGTGAGTGAGGAAGTGGGTGACGTACGGTCGCGCGATCGCCTCGCGAAACGTGGCGGCGTCGCACGGAGGCACGCTCGGCAGCGTCTCGCTCTGGATCGTCAGGTTCCAGCGCGGGTCGAGCTCGAGCCAGCGGCCGGCGAGTACCGCATTCAGGCCGTCTTGGTCCCACCAGCGAACCACGTCCCGGTGTCGGCGAAGATAGTCGAGCACCCGCTCTCCAAGCCGCTCGCTCCGCCAGCGATCGAGGTCCAGCAGCAGCACTCCGGCGTTGAAGTACTTCGCGCCTTCGCCGAGCCCGAGCTCGCGCCAGTTGCGAAGCCCGTTCGGCGCCGACACGTGGCCGACGATCAGGTCCTGCGCCGCGGCGAGCGCGAGCTCGCGGAGATCGGTGTCCCAGAGCGGGCCCAGGTCGGACTCCACGACGACATCGGCGTCGAGATAGAGGACGCGCGAGAGCGAGGCAGGGAGCAGCTCCGGCAGGAGCAGACGGAAGTACGTCGCGACCGCGACGTGGCCGGTCACCTTCATCTCGGCGAGACGCGAGCGATCGAGCGCGACCCATTCGACGTCGAGTCGCTGACCGGCCCACGATGCGAGCAGCCGCCGGCGGCTCTTCTCGCGAATGCCGCCGTCGAGCACGAACAGGTGAAGTCGCCGGCCCGGGTCGAGGTTCTCGGCGGCCGACCGCGCCATCACCGCGAGCGGCATCGCGAAGCGGTCGTCGGCGGCGCAGGCGACGAACACCGGGGTCTCGGCGGCTCGTCGCACGCGAGACTCTTAGTGTCCCGTCTCACAAAGGACTTCACACATCTCGCGGCCTCGCCGTCGCTGCCGGGTTCCGGAATGCGCCTCACCGGCTCGGCGCGGAACCTCCGAATATGACCCGACATTCGTCGTCGGCGCGCCTTGTCGGCGACGGCGATCATCCACGATCTGTGCAAAGCTCCTTGCGAGACGGAACACTAGCACGAGCTTGTCACGATGGGAGGGTTCTCTTAAACGAAGTCCGTGCCCGGACTCGCGCGAGAGCATGACGGACCGTGACGCCGCCGGGTCTCTGTGGCCCTGCGTCGTGCTGGCGTTCCTCCATCTCGCCGGATCGCTGCATCATTTTCCGCCCCGCGAGATCTTCTCCGGGGAGCCGCTGCTCACCAGCGACTACGGGCAGCGCTTCCTCGAAGCGAACCGGGTTGCCGATTACCTGCGCGAGTCGGGGTCGTTCGTCGGCTACTCGACGCGCTGGATGGCGGGCTTCCCCGACGGGCTCGCGGGCCTGATCAACAACAAGCCGTACGCGCTCGTGCTGGCGGTGGTGCCGCGGGAGCGCCGCCCGCTCGCGTTCAACCTCGCGGTCGTGGCATCGCTCGCGTCGTTCCCTCTCCTGGTGTTCGCGGCGGCGCGCGCCTTCGGGCTCGATCGACACGAAGCCGCGGCGTCGATGCTGCTTTCCATGTGCGCGTGGTACGGGTCCGGTCTCCACCGGCTCTTCTGGCGCGGCGGCAGCGTGCTCTTCGCCGTCGGAGCGGGCGTGGCGCTGTGGGCGGTCGCACTTCTCGACCGCCGATCCCGCGGGTCCGGCACCGCGTGGCCGGTGGCCGTCGGAATCGCCGCCGTCGGCTGGATCCATCCCGGAGCGCTGCCGGTCGCGGCGCTCGGCGGCGCCGCGGTCTACCTCGTGCCGCGTCTCTCGGGACGCCTCGGCGTTGGCGAGCTCGCACTGATCGGCGCGACGGTCGCGACTCTGAACGCGCCGTGGCTGTGGCAGTATGCGATTCATTCGCATCTCTTCGGCTCGCTCTACTACGCGATCTACCAGGGCGGTCCGGATCATCTCGCGTTCGACCTCGTCACCGGCCCGTTTCATCTCGCGCAGGGGCCGCGAGACGAGGCGGCTGTCCTCGGCCCGATGCTGGCGATCGCGATCGCCGGCATGCGAGCGGCGCGGTTCGAGGCCCCGCGCCAGCGGGTGCTCGCAGGATTCGCGCTGGCGCTCGGCGTGCTCGCGTACGGCGGCTTCCTGGTTCGGCCGCTGGCGACGCTGCAGCCCTACCGTTTCGCGATCCCGCTCGGTGGAGTGCTGGCGATCGCCGGTGGACAGGTCGTGCGTGCGCTGCGCGTCGAGCGGCGTCTCGCGTTCGGCGTCGTGGCCGCGATCGCGCTCGTCCTCCTCGCCGACCGTGTCCGCATCGCGCGCCACCGCGGCGACTACCTCGGCGCCGGGCTCGGGCGGCAGGAGTCCTGGGCACTGTCGACGCTCCGGGTGCTCGCCGCCCCCGGCGGCAAGCTCGCAGGCGGTCGAGCGCTCCTCGAAGGCGATTGGCTGAGCGAGCGCATCGGCGGCGCTCGCGGGCCGCGTCGAGTGAGCTACAGCTTCATCGGTTTCGAGCGCTATCTCGACGGAGAGCTCATCGGCGCGCCGGTCATGGGCATCGGCGTTCCGCAGCAGCACGCCACCTTCTGGCGGGGCGTGCTCTTCGGTCGCTCGCTCGACACCTTCGACCGAAGCGCGTTCCTGGCGGCGAGCGAGCTCTACGACGTCGGCTGGGTGGTGACCGCGCGGCAGCGGACGATGAGAAAGCTCGAGACGCTTCGGCCGGCGGTCGAGCTCGTCGCCGCCAGCGGTGCGATCGGCATCTTTCGCGTCGCGCGGCGAGCGAGCCGCATCGCGTGCGGCGAAGGCACCGCCACG
>JAXDLK010000343.1:0-13588 GCA_034666665.1 Candidatus Binatota bacterium | reverse complement strand
GACGTCGAGGTCTCGGCGCGATCCGACCGCGGCAGCGGCCCTGCCACGATCCTCTCGGCCTCTCCATGCGCGTGATGCAGTCGAAGGCGGCCGCGCTCGCCCGCGCTTCGCAGCTGCTCGCGCTCTGGGGCTTCGCGGTCGCGCAGCCGATCTTCGACTTGCTCGGACGGAACGCGGAGTTCTTCGTCGCGCGTCGCTCGACGGTCGCGGAGGTGGTGGCGTTCGCGCTCGTGCTGGCCGTCGGCGCTCCGCTGCTCGTCGCGTGCTCCGTCGAAGCCGTCGGCGGGCTGTTCCCGCGGGCCCGCCGCGTCTTGCATCTCGCGCTCATCGCCACGCTCGTCGCCTCGACCGTTCTTCCCCTGCTCGCGCGCGCTGCTTCCGCGCCGGCCGTGGTCCTCGCGGCGATCGCTGCGATGGCCGGTTTCTCGGCGGCGCTGGCCGTGGCGCGGGTGGCGGCGGCCGGCGCAGTGGTGACGCTGCTCGGCGCCGCGCCCGTGATCTTCGTGGCTGTCTTTCTCGGGCTGTCTCCGGTTTCGCGGCTTCTCGCGCCTCGCCCGAAGGCGGCACCGATCGCGCGTGCGATTCGCGACGATGCGCCACCGGTGGTGGTGGTGGTTTTCGACGAGCTGCCGCTGATCTCGCTCCTGGACGATCGGCTGGCGATCGATGCCGGCCGTTATCCGAGGTTCGGGGAGCTGGCTCGCCGAACGACGTGGTTTCGCAACGCGACGACGGTCGCGGATTCCACGACCACCGCGGTACCGGCGATCTTGACCGGCCGGTATCCGGTCGAGCGGCGGCTGCCGATTCTCTTCCATTATCCCGAGAACCTTTTCACGCTCGTGCCCGCGCGCATGGCGGTCCGCGCCAGCCAGCCGCTGACGCGACTCTGCCCGGACACCGTCTGCTCCGACCTCATGGAGTTCGATGGCAGCGTCCCCCAGCGCGTCGCGACCTTGGCCAGCGACGTCGGCGTCATCTGGTTGCATCTGGTTCTGCCGCGGGAATGGACGCGAAGGCTGCCGGCGGTGGATCAGAACTGGGGCGGGTTCGGCAGAGGAGCGCGCGAGATGGGCGGTGTCCGAGGTGTCACCGGCCCAGCAGCTCGTCGCGCCGCGCGTGACCAGACGGCGGTGGTGCGGCCGGGCGAGCCGGCCACCGCGAAGCTCGCGAGACGAGAAGCGCGTAAGGCGAGCCGGGAGGAGAGGCGCCGGTTTCGCGCCGAGCGGCTCTCCTTGAAGCGGCTCCAGCTGGGAGACCCCGGGCGCGATCGCAAGGCACAGTTTCGCCGGTTTCTCGCGGGCCTCCCCGAAGGGCCGGCGCCCTCGTTGAGCTTCCTGCACGTGTTGCTGCCGCACCCGCCGTTCGTCTACCTGCCGAGCGGTCGCGAGTACGACGGCGGGCGGGATGACCCCGTGATTCACCAGCACGTCTGGGGAAGCGATCGGTCGCTGCCGCTGATCGAGTACCAGCGGCACCTCCTGCAGCTTGGCTTCGTCGACCATCTCGTCGGCGAGCTGATCGACCGCCTCGAAGAGGCTGGCCTGTGGGATCGCTCGCTGCTCGTGATCACCGCCGATCACGGAGCGAGCTTTCGGCCCGGAGAACGGCGGCGGGCGGTGACCGCGACGAACCGCGACGAGGTCATGCGCGTACCGCTCTTCCTCAAGTTGCCGCATCAGCAGCGCGGTGCGGTGGACGACGGAAACGTCGAGACGATCGACGTTCTGCCGACGATCGCAGCAGCGCTCGGAATCGATCTTCCCTGGCGCGTCGACGGACGGTCTCTGCTCGGGACTCTCGGTCCCGAACGCCCCGAGAAGCGCATTTTCGGCAACTATCAGAACCTCTCCGCCGAGACTCTGACGTTTCCGCCGACGTTCGCGATCGGCCGGGAGCCGCTCGATTGGAAGCTCGCCTGGTTCGGGGTGGGTGACCCGGAGGCGCTCTACGGGCTAGGGCCCGCCGGCGTGGGCGTCGGCCGGACGCGGACGGAAGCGCTCGGCGACGGGTGGTCTCGCGCGGCCGTCGTGCTCGACCGGAGCGACTGGACGTTCCCGGATCGACGGGCCGCTCAGCAAGCGCCGTCGGTCGTGCGAGGACGCCTGGAGAATGGCGGCGGGAAAGGCTCCGCCTATCTGGCGATCGCGGTCAACGGCGTCATCCGTTCCGTGACACAGACGTACGCCGATGCCTCCGGTCCGGAGGCGTTCTCCGCGGTGCTGCCGACCGGATCGTTCCGCGAGGGCGCGAACGAGGTGGAGGCCTGGACGCGATCGGAAGAGGGCGCGGGTCGACGTCCGTAGCGGTCGCATGCCGCGCCGCTGGCGGCGGCGGACCACGTCCAGATCCCAGACCTCGATCGTCGCGTCGCTGTCGTGCGGCTTGCCCCAGGCGGCGTGGAGCTGGCGGCTCAGCCGCAGGCTCCCGCGGCGGAGCCCCGCGAAGGCTCGCTGCTCGAGCGGTCCGCCGCGGGCCTCGAGATCCGGCAGGCCCTGCGTTCGACGGACCTCGGCCCCGAGGTCGCGGTGGACCACCAGATGACGTGCACCGCTCGCGAGCAATGCCGACGGGTCGGGCGGCACGAGGTTCCGGTACGCGACGCTCGGCCCGAAGTCGCGGCGGCGCCTCGTGGATACGAGGATCTCGCGCTGATGGATCGACTGGTAGATCCGCAGCGGCGTCGCGATGTCGAACGAGTTCAGGTACGGGAACTCGAGTAGCGATCCCTCGTGGGGCCGCCGTGCGAGCCGGCGGTAGAAGGCAGGTACGTCCGCGGCAGCCATCGTCGGCCGTGGCCGCTCGAAGGAGACGAAGTCCGAGTGGTGCGCGAGCGACGAGGCCCAGAACTCGCGATCCGAGAGCGGGCCGGCGAGCCAGAGCACGCCGAGGAACAGCGCGATCGAGGCTTGCTGCACGCGCCGGCCGCCGGTCGTCTGCCGCGCCCACCACGGCGTCGCCAGGCCGATCGCGAGACAGAGGAGCAGGAACGGAGTGAGCACGAGCAGGTAGCGGCTGAGGACGACGGGTCGCTCGATCATCGGCGGTGTGAGCAGCAGCAGGCCGGCGACGTGGACGGCGCCGAGCGTCGCCACGTAGGCGGCATACCGCGGCTGCACTCGTAGCAGCCGGGCGTACCCGATGCCGGCCACCGCGCCGAAGACCAGCGCCAGCGGCAACGATCCGACCCCTGCTTGCAGCTTCGCCACGCCGACGAAAGTGTCGGCCCGGATCGCTCCACCGTGAAGCTTGGCGTCGAGCAATCGGAGAAAGGACTCGCGGGCAGGCAACAGGAACGCGGCGAGGCCGACGGCGAACGCCAGCCCGAAGCCCGCGAGCGCTCGGAGAGGCGGTCGCTCGCGTGCGGGCAACGTCATGAACGAGCCGGCGGCGAACACCAGCGGTGCCGCCACGAAGGGCGCGGTGCCGAGGTGCAGGAAGACGGTGGCGGGAGCGAGCAGCGCATAGGTCACGGCCGGTGCCGTGCGGCGAGTCTCGAGCCATCTCCAGAACGACAGCACCGTGACGAAGCCGAGAAGGGTCACCGGTGCATAGGAGCGTACGATCCGCGAGTACAGGACCAGCGCGGGGGAGAAGGCAATCGCCCACGCCGCCACCGTCGCGACGGCGCGGCCGAACCGCCGCTCGAACGCGAGGGGCGCGGCCACCAGCAGCGCCAGCCCGCAGGCGAGGATCGGCCACCGGAACGTCATTTCGGAGAAGACGATTCCCGCGTCCATCAGCAGTCGGTACGCCGCCGCCAACGGTATCGAGTAGTCGGCGGGCTTGTAGGTGACGAGGATCTCGCGGAACGGCATGTCGATCGCCGCACGCACGGCATGAAGCTCGTCGACGGCGAGGATCTGCGGACGCAGATGCGCGAGCCGAAGCGCGCTGCCGACGAGCACGGGAGCGAGCAGCCAAGCGCGGTCGCGCAGCCGAGCGGCCGCGCGTGCGGGAGGCGGGGGATGTGGCGATTCCGCGCGCTCGGCGGTCCGCATGTCGGCGCTCGCATCCAGGGTGCGCGGACTCTGCCGATCGACGACGAGAGTCGCAAGCGGGCCGATGCCGGTAGTCTCGCCGCTCGAAGTCGCGGATGATAGAGGCCGGCGAATGCGCGTCGTCGTCCTGCTCGCCGCCTACAACGAGGAGCGGTTCATCGGCCCCTGCCTCGAGCATCTCACGGCCCACGGATGCGAAGCCTACCTGTGCGACAACGATTCCAGCGATCGAACCGTGGAGATCGCGGAGCGTCATCTCGGCCGCGGCCTGATCGCGATCGAGAGGCTGCCGCGTGACGGCGTGTTTTCCTGGAAGCGCGTGCTCGCGCGGAAGGAGGAGCTCGCGGCGACGATCGATGCCGATTGGTTCCTGCACGCCGACCCCGACGAGATCCGCGTGCCGCCTGGCTCCGGGCGTACGCTCGCCCAAGCGCTGCGGGAAATCGACGCCCTCGGCTACACCGCGGCGGATTTCGACGAGTTCACCTTCGTGCCGACGCGTGAGGCGCCGGATCACGATCATCCGCGGTACGTGGAGACGATGCGCTGGTACTATCCGTTCCTGCCGACGTCACCGCACCAGCGAAAGGCGTGGAAGCGGCAGCGGCAGCCGGTGGACTTGGTGTCGAGCGGCGGACACGTCGTGCAGTTCCCCGGCGTGCGCACCTACCCGGAGCGCTTTCGCATGCGCCATTACCTGTTCTTGAGCGTGCGGCACGCGATCGAGAAGTATGCGGGGCGCCGCTACGATCCGGCGGAGGTCGCGACGGGCTGGCACGGCTGGAGAGCTTCGGTAACGGCCGACGCCGTGCGACTGCCGGCCGCGGCGGAACTCCGCACCTACGTCTCGGATGAGGCCCTCGATGCCAGCGATCCGCGCACCCGCCACTGCTGCGATCCAGCGACATGGCGGTGAGCGGCGGGGCCACCGCGCCGCCGATCATCGTCGGCGGCTGTCATCGTTCCGGAACCAGCCTCCTCCGGCGCCTCCTCGATGCGCACAGTCGCATTCACTGCGGCCCGGAGGTCAAGTTCTTTCGCGACTTCTACGGCGATTACGTGCGTGACGATCTCGCGCACGCTCGGCTCTTCTCGTCGGTGCGCACTCTCGGTCTCGACGACGGCGAGCTGCTCGACGTCTTCGGGCGCGCCTTCATCGAGGTGCACGAGCGCGCGGCGCGGCGTCGCGGCAAAGCGCGCTGGGCGGACAAGAGCCCGGAGAATGCGATGTACGCGAACCAGTGGCAGCGCCTGCTCGGCGGTCGTCTGGCGTTCGTCCACCTCGTGCGCGATCCTCGGGACGTGCTGGCGTCGTTGCTCGAGGCACGCTTCGACAAGGCCGTTCCCGTGGAGTTCCGCGGCAAGGTGGAGCTCTGTCGTCGTTATCTCGAGAGCGCGGCGGACTTCGTCGATCGGCATCCCGCCATCAGCCGCACGGTCCGCTACGAGGAGCTGGTTGCTCGACCGGAGGAGACGCTCGAGGCGCTCTTCACCTGGTTGCAGGAACCGTTCGAGCGCGCGGTTCTCCGGCACTTCAACGATGCCGAACGACAGGAGGGCCTCGAGGATCCGAAGGTGAAGCAGACGCTCGAGGTACACACCCGGAGCGTCGGCCGCTGGCGGTCGGAGCTTTCCGTCGAGCAGGTGAGGATCGCGCAGGCGGAGCTCGCGGGAATTGCCGGGCGATACGGCTACGACCTGAGCCCGCATCCGTGAGTGGGCAGGACCTCGTCTTCCGGCCCGTGCCCGAAGGCTCGACCGGCGTCTTCGTCCTCGGCATGCACCGCGGCGGCACGTCCGCGGTCACGCGCGTGATCAACCTGCTCGGCGTGCCGATCTGCGATCCGGCGGATCTGATGCCGGCGACGGCCGACAACCCGCGCGGGTACTGGGAGAGCACGTCGCTTTCGCGGGTCAACGACGACCTGCTCTTGCGTCTCGGCGGCACGTGGGCGGCGCCGCCGAAGCTGGCCGCGGGCTGGGAGCTCGACCGGCGGCTCGGCAGCTTCCGCGAGAGTGCGGTCGCGGCGTTTCGTGCCGTGCACCCCGCAGACGCTTGGGTGTGGAAGGATCCCCGCACGTCGATCACGTTCCCGTTCTGGCTCCGGGCGCTCGCCGCCAGGCCGATCGTGGTGCTCGCGCACCGCCATCCGCTGGAGATCGCCCGCTCGCTCGAGAAACGCGACGGCCTGGGCAAGCTCTTCGGAATGGCGCTCTGGGAGCGCTATCTCCGGAGCGCGCTCGAGAGCATCGCGGGGCTCCCCGTCCTGCTCGTGCCCTACGACCGATTCGTCGGGGATCCGCTGTCGTGGACCGCCGAGCTGCGCACGTTTCTCGCCCGTCACGGACTCGCCCGCGGTGGAGAGCCTTCCGCGGAGGAGATCTCCGAGTTCGTCGAGCCGCGCCTCCGCCATACGGCCTACGGCGAGGCCGAGCTTGCGGGCGACCGGGAGATCTCCGATGCGCAGCGCGCGCTCTTCGCCGGGCTCGAGGCCCGCGTAGGCGGGAACGACGCCTTCGCGCCGGTCGAGCTTCCCGCCGAGACATTCTGGACCGAGCCGCTCCTCGCCGCGCGCCGCGACGCGGACGTGCGGGAGGCGACCCTCCGTCCCGTCCAGGACGTCGTCGCATCACTGCAGGAGGATCGGAGCCGTCTCGAGCGTACGGTGATCTCCCTGCTGCGCTGGGTGCCGAGTCCCGAGGGTGCCACGCAACCGCCCAGCGTACGTCCGGAGCTGTCGCCGGTGTACGGGCCGGACGCGGAGAACGACGACGTCCGGTACGCTCGATGGCTCGAGCGGCGGGCTCTGCACGCCGAGGAAGACCGGCGCCGGCTCGCCCAGGCGCTGGAAGCGCTTCCCGCGGAGCTCGTCGTCAGCCTCGTGGTCGATGCGGCGCCGGCACGAGCTCCGTTCTTGGCGCGACTCGTGTCGTCGCTCGGGGCGCAGATGTTCTCCCGCTGGGAGCTCTGCGCGACCGCGCCGGCGGATGGCGCCGCATGCGCGGTTCTCGAAGCGGCGGCTCGGGACCCCCGCATTCGCATCGCGGCGACCGGCAGCCCGCCCGCCGCGGCCCTGGCACTCGCCCGAGGGGCGATCGTCTGCTTCTCGAGCGCGGAAGACGAGCTCGCGCCGGAAGCCCTCGCCGAGATCGCTTTCGCGTCCGCCTCCGATCCCGAAGCGGATCTTCTCTACGCGGACGACGACCGCATCGACGCGGAAGGACGCCGCTCGGCGCCGTTCTTCAAGCCCGACTGGTCGCCCGACTACCTGCTGTCGCAGATGTATCTCGGTGGCTTCCTGGCGATCCGCCGGTCGGCTCTGGAAGGCGTCGGTACGTTGCCGGCGGAGCTCGGAGCCGCCGGACTGTACGATCTCGCGCTTCGTGCTTCCGAGATCGCCCGGCGGATCGTCCACCTACCGAAGATCCTCTGTCACCGCCGCGACCGGACGATCGACGATGGCGCCGCTCGGACCGCGCTCACCGCGGCGCTCGGCCGCCGCGGTGAGGAGGCGACCGTGGAAGACGGGCTCCTGCCCCACACGTTCCGTGTTCGCCGACCGCTCCGATCCTCGCCGCGGGTGACGATCGTCGTGCCGTTCCGCGACCGCGCCGACCTCACGCGCCGCTGCATCGACTCCATCCATCGAAGATCCGGCTACGAGCGCTGGGAAGCGCTCCTGGTCGACAACGGCAGCTGGGAGCCGGAGACCCGCGCGCTCGTGGCGCACTTGGCGGAGGACCCGAAGATCCGCGTGCTCCGCGAGCCCGGCCCGTTCAACTGGGCGGCGATCAACAATCTCGCCGCCGAGCAGTCGGACGGTGAGGTGCTGCTCTTCCTGAACAACGACGTCGAGGCGAGGACCGATGGCTGGCTCGTCGCGCTGCTCGAGCACGCGCAGCGCCCGGAGGTCGGCGCCGTCGGTGCCCGCCTGCTCTACGGCGACG
The DNA here is from genome assembly GCA_034666665.1 of Candidatus Binatota bacterium. GTDB lineage: Bacteria > Desulfobacterota > Binatia > JACPRU01 > JACPRU01 > JAXDLK01. The sequence continues at coordinate 5,639 of JAXDLK010000343.1, read as the reverse complement.
GTCGCGTGCAGCATGCCGGAGTGCTCGTCGGCCTCGGTGCGGTCGCGGGGCACTCGCTCCGCTTCTGTCCCGGCGGCGACGCGGGATACTTCGGCATCGGCAAGGTGATCCGCAACTACAGCGCCGTCACCGGCGCTTGCCTGATGGTGCGGCGCGACGTCTTCGAGTCGCTCGGCGGCTTCGATCCCGTGTTCGCCGTCGCCTACAACGACGTCGACTTCTGCCTGCGGCTTCGCGAGCGCGGATACTTGATCGTCTACACCCCGTTCGCGGAGCTCGTTCACTACGAGGCGGTGAGCCGCGGCGTGTCGAAGGATGCCGTGGAGACCCCGTTGATGATCCATCGCTGGGTGCACCGCTTCGAAGGCGACCCGTACTACAACCCGAACCTGAGCCGCCGGCGCGAAGACTTCACCCTGCCGGTGGACGATGACGACGAGGTGCCGTTGTGGAAGGAGCTCCGATCGACGCTCGCAGACTAGTCGAGGAGGTCTGGCGAGAGGCCGAGGCCGAGCGCGTGCCTCCGCGCCCGTTCGTGCCGACCTCTCTGCCGCCGGCGGATCACATCCAGCACCGGCCCGAGCTCGCGCAGATGAATCGCGCCTGGTTGTTCGACCTCGACGGCGGGCCGGCGCCGAGTGGAGCGTTGGCGCCGGTGAAGCGGGCGCTCCGCGCTCTCGCCCGCCGTGTCGTGCTTCCGGTGATGTCGTCGTACCTGGTGCGCGAGCGGGAGTTTCTCGAGAACCTCGTACGGTTCGAGAACGACCTCGCGCGACGGGCGGACGAGCTCGCCGAAGAGACCCGCACGGTGGCGCGCTCGGTGCGCGAGCTCGGCGATCTCGTGCGCGTGGAATTGGAGCGGCTGCGCGACCGGCAGGATCGCCTTCACCGGCTGCTCGAGGCGCGCGTCGAAGACCTCGAGCACCGCCGGGCGATCGATTGAAGATCGCGGTCGTCGCCGCCTCCTACGGTGACGACTGGCGCGAGGAGGACCTTCTCTGCCGCCGGACCGCGGCCGCGCTCGCGACGCGCGCCGACGTGGATCTCCTGCTCGCCAGCGGTAGCGAGAGCGGCGAGGACGCGGACGGGGCGCTACGGATCCGCCGCTTCGCGGCCACGGTGCATTCGGCGGGCTGGCGCCGCGTCGTCGAGCGCGCGACCGTCGGACCGGCGGAAGGCGAGGAGGCGCTCGGCTGTTCCTGTCCGGTGCCGCTCGCGAACCGCATCGGCGCGGACCTGCCCGATCTCCTGCAGGAGGAGATTGCCCGAGTCGAGGGCGGTCACTCCCCGGAGCTCTACGATGCGCTCCGCGCCGACGGCTACGACCTCGTGCTCTTCGCCGGCTACCGCTTCGCGTCCACTTGCTTCGGCGTCCAGGCGGTCGGTCCGGGAGCGCGGGTGGCGCTGTTGGCGATGGCGCGGGACGAGCCGCTGCTGCGCTTCCGCGCCTATCGTCCCCTGTGGGAGCGCGTGCAGCGGGTGCTCGTGGTCAGCGAGCACGAGCGCGAGCTCGTGCGGAGACGGCTCGGGCACCGTGACGTGCCGGTCCACGACGTCGGCTTCGCGCTGCGGGTACACCCGCTCGCGGCGGAGACGGAGCCGGCGGGATGGAGCGGCGAGCCGGGCCTAGTGATCGCCCGTGACTGGACCCGACCCGCCGCCGTCGGCCGATGGCTCCGGGTAGCCGAGCGCGTCGCGCGCGAGCTTCCGGGAGTGCGCGTCTGCTTGCTCGGCCGCGGCAGCGAGGGCCTGCCGCCGCAAGCGTCGGCGCTGGTGCCGCTCGCCGCGTCGCGCCTCGACCTCTGGCGCTGGGTCAGCCGGTCGCTCGCGCTGATCGACCCCGAGCCCCACCGGCTACTCGCGCGCGAGGTGCTCGAGGCGATGATGTACGGCGTGCCGGTGATCGTCGCCGATCGCGGCGGCGCGTCGCGCGAGCATGCGGAGCGGGCGAACGGGGGCCTCTGGTTCCGCGACGAGGCGGAGCTCGTCGGCTGTGCGGCGCGGCTTCTGGACGCGGAGGTGCGGCGGCAGCTCGGCGGACAGGGGCGGGCGTACGCCGATGCGCGCTACGGCGACGCGGACGCGTTCGTCGAGGCGGTGTGGCGAGCGGTCGCCTGAGGTCGCGTCAGTCGACGTAGCCGAGCGCCTTCAGCCGATCCATCGCGTCCTTGCCGAGCTTCCCCTTCCGCGCGCCGAGGTGACGGCGGGTGAGCCAGGGGCGAAGGGGCTTCAGCAGCTCCTGCACCACGTCCGGTCGAGCGGCGGCGAGATCCTGAAGCTCCCCCGGATCGGCGGCGAGGTCGAAGAGCTGTGGCTTCTCGGGAAGGAACCTCTGCTGCTTCAGGACCGGCCACACGAGCTTCCACTTTCCCTTGCGCGAGGCGAGCTGGCGATTGTGCGCGGACTCGTGGACGAGCGCTTCGCGAGCCGCGAGATCCTCTGCCGGCTCGCCGCGAAGCAGCGGCAGGAGGCTCCGGCCCTTCGGCGGCTGCTTGAGCTCGATGCCGAAGAGCTCCATGAGCGTCGGCGCGACGTCGACCTGAGTGACCAGCGCGTCGGGCCGGAGCCCCCGGGGGAAGCCCGGTATCCGCGCCAGAAACGGTATCCTGAGCTGCGTCTCGTAGAGGCCCGCGTGCGCGAAGAAGATGTCGTGCTCGAGGATGCTCTCGCCGTGATCGGCGATCACCACGACGGCGGTTCGTTGGTCGACGCCGTGACGCCGGAGCGAAGCGAGCACGAGGCCGAGCTGCTCGTCGACGAAGCTCACCTCGCCGGCGTACATCGCCCGGGGATACTCCGGGTCCGTGCGGTCGCCGATCCAGGCGGCGAGCGCCTTGCCGCTCGCCGCGAGGCGGAAGTACGGATGGTCGGCGAGTCGGTGCGCGCCGCCGTACGGGTCGCCGCGGTAGAATCTCTTCTGCTGTGCTTCCGGCGGCGTGTAGGGGGCGTGCGGGTCCCAGTAATGGAGCCAGACGAAGAACGGGCGATCCTGCCGCCGTCCCCCGATCCAGCGCAGGAACCGTTCCGTCACCTGCCGCGCGTTGAGCTCCGGCTCGGCGGGCTCGAGCCGATCCCACCCCTCCCAGCCGAGATCCTGCCCGACGTGTCGTGACGAGGGAAACGCGGCGGTCTCGTAGCCGGCGCGATGAAAGGCCTCGGGCAGCGTGTCGATCCGTTTCGGCAGGCGCGTCTGATTGTTGAAGACGCCGTGGTCGATCGCCCGCAGGCCCGTCATGATCGACACGTGCGACGGATTCGTCACGTTCGTCTGCGAGTAAGCGTTCAGGAAGAGCGTTCCGTCCCGGGCGAGCTCCGTGAGGTTCGGCGTGATCGCGGCATCGGCGCCGTACGGCGAGACGAAGTCCCGCCGCGTGGTGTCGAGGGTGACGAGCAGGACGGAGGACCCCTCGGGAAGCCAGCGCTTCGTGGTCTCCGCCGGCGCATGGTGCTCCTCGCGCTCGCACCCGCCGGTCGCGAGGGCGAGAATCAGCACCGCCCAGGCGAGCACCGGACGCGCCCGGTTCTCGGCCAGGCCCGAGCGGTCCATTGCTGCCGGTCTGCCGCTCACCGTACGTACCCGAGCGCCTTCAGCCGCCGCACGGCGTCGCTCTCCGCGACCTCGTGGTGCGGCGCCTTCGCCCCGGCGGCGATCCAGGGGCGGAGTCGCGCGGACAGATCGGCGACGACGTCGCCTCGGCTCTCCGAGAGATCGTGCACTTCCGCGGGATCGGCCTCGAGGTCGAAGAGCCGCGGGACTGCTCCCGGTCTCTCCTTCTCGATCGGCCAGATGAGCTTCCACCGGCCCGAGCGGACCGCCACCTCGGTGTTGCGGTTCGCCTCGTGGACCAGCCAGCGGCGGCCTTCGAGCGCTTCCGAAGGCTCGCCCCGAAGCAAGGGGACGAGACTCGATCCGCGGAGCTCGTGCTCGAGGTTCACGCCGAAGAGCTCCACGAGCGTCGGCGCGAGGTCGAGCTGGCTCACGCGCGTGGCGGGGCGTAAACCGGCGGGGAACCCCGGGACTCGCAACAGGAACGGGATGTGGAGCTGCGTCTCGTAGAGCCCGCGATGATCGAAGAAGATGTCGTGCTCCCCGAGGCTCTCGCCGTGGTCGGCGATCACGATCACGGCGCAGCGGTCGGCGCCCCGCGAGCGATCGAGGAACTCGAGCACCCGGCCGAGCTCGCGGTCGATGTTGTGGATCTCGCCCGCGTACATCGCCCTCGGGTACTCGGGGTCGGACTTCTGTCCGATCCACTGTACGACGACCTTCGGGGCGTAACCGCTCTGGAAGAACGGCCGCTTCGCGAACGGCTCTCCACCGGAGTACGGGTCGCCGTGGTAGAACTCGCGCTGCACGTCCTCCGGCGGCGTGTAGGGAGCGTGGGCGTCCCAGTAGTGCACCCAGGCGAAGAACGGCCGCTTCTCGTCCCGCGTCGAGAGCCAGGTGAGGACGCGCTCGGTGGTCTCGTGCGCTTCGAGCTCCCGCACCGCCGGGAGCAGCCGGTCGTACCCTCGCCAGCGAAGGCCTTCGCCGACGTGCGGTACCGACGGAAACGCCACGGTCTCGAAGCCGGCGCGGTGGAATGCCAGGGGTAGCGTGTCCACCCCGTCGCCGAGCAAGGTCAGGTTGTCGAACACGCCGTGATCCGCCGCCCGGAGCCCCGTCATCATCGTCAGGTGCGCCGGGTTCGTGTTGTTCGTCTGCGAGAAGGCGTTCAGGAACGTCGCGCCGCGCGCCGCGAGCGCCGACAGGCGAGGCGTGAAGCGGGGATCCGCGCCATAGGGAGAGAGAAAGTCCCGGCGCGTGGTGTCGAGCGTGACGAAGAGCACGGACGTGCCCTTCGGCAGCCGCGCCCGCGGGATCTCGGAGTTCTCCGCGGGCTTCGAACAAGCGGCCGGCAGGAGTGCGGCGAGAATCGCCGCCAGCAGACCGGTGCGCAGCATGGGATCAGGCGACACGGAAGCGAGCGACGGGGAGATCGCGCGGCGGAATACTGGCAGCTGCCGTCCGCGACCGCAACCGCGCAAACGCCGATCGCGGCGATCACCGGCGGACCACAATTCGAACCGGCCGTGGCGTTCCACCAAGTCGAAGCTCCGCCTCGCGAGCACGGCGGCCAGTTCCGTACCCGACCGAACACGGCTCCCGAGACAGACGCCGCGAACGTCGTATGTCGTCAACCCGGTGGCGAAGGCGGTCAGCTGCGGACGGCCCTCGCGGCGAGACACTGCCTCGGTCATCGCGAGGACCGCCGCAGCGGTTGCCGTCGCCGCTACGCGCCGTGCATGATTCTGCGGCGCAGGCGTGTTCCGGCGACGATCGGTCGCTAGGCACGCGCCCGTATCGCTCCGGGGTACGATCGTCAAGAATGGCGCGGCGCCGCGCCGGCGTCGGCCGCGTCGCCGCCGTTCCCCCGCCTGCGAACGCCTCACGACCGGTCCGCGACACCGCCGTCGGCGCGTCGTCAGGCTCCAACCGGCGCGCGCGGCACGGTTTGCCTGGCAAGGCTCTGCCTTGCCGCTCGGGAATCGCTGTACTAATGATCGCGGACGCCGCGACGCCGCTCGCTGGCGATCCGGCCCCGCCCGCCGAGAAGCGACCCCTTGAACGTGACCGCGGAATCTTTCGCTCGCCCTCC
>JAXDLK010000342.1:0-4128 GCA_034666665.1 Candidatus Binatota bacterium | reverse complement strand
CCCGCCCCCGCGGACGTGACTTCATGAGGCCTCCTGACAGCGGAGAAAAGGTCGGAGGTTTCACCGACCTGATTTCCCGGCACCGGGACGATGCGGTGCCGTTCTCGCGGCACCGTCAGGAGGTCGGGAGGGGAGGGGGCGTCTCGGGGGGAGCGGCAACGCAGACGGGCGGCGCCGGAACCGACGGCGCAGCCCTTCGCCATGTCCTATCCCGCGTGAGCGTCAGCACGTCCGGCGGCAGCCATGGATCGCTCGATGGCCTTCCGGAGAGCCGCGGAGCGTCGCAGCCGCATCCCGGCAGAGCGATCTTCAGGCCCTGGCAGCAGGAATGGTCCGCAGGCGCCGCCGTCGGCGCGCCCATCTCGTGGCACCGGAGGCGCGCGCGGTGGTGCGTCGAGCAAGTGCGCCGGCCGGGCGCGGCAGCCGCCGCCCAGGAGACGGCGAGCAGGAAACCGAGGATCGCGACCGAGACCCGCCGTCGCGTTTCGACCCGCCGCCCACGCATCCCAGACAGGACAATCAGACCCGGCGGGGGAGTCAAGACGGGAGCGCGCAAATTGACTCGCCGATGGGCGTATACTACCGGAATCCAGTGCAAGAGCTCCTCGACGGCCTGATCGCGCAGGGGATCTTCGGCAGCCTGCCGCGGCAGGCGGTCTATGTCGCCGGCATGCTGGTATTCGCGCTGGTCGTTCTCGGCGGCTTCGTGATGCCGTTCGCCGGCATCGTCACCTGGGTCGAGCGGCGGGTGATGGCGCGGATCCAGTCGCGCGTCGGGCCCAACCGCCCCGGCCCGGCGGGCTTCTTCGTGTGGCTCGCCGACGGCATCAAGAGCCTCCTCAAGGAGGACATCATTCCTCGCGCCGCCGACGGGCCGCTCTTCCGCTTCGCGCCCTACCTGGTCTTCGCCGGATTCCTGCTGACGTTCGTGGTGCTGCCTTTCGGCAGCCAGCTGGTCGTCGCCGACATGAACGTGGGCATCCTCTACGTGACGGCGGTGACCGGCTTCGTGGTCGTCGGCATCTTGATGGCCGGCTGGGCCTCGAACAACAAGTGGTCGCTGCTCGGCGGGATTCGCTCGGCGGCGCAGATCGTCAGCTACGAGATCCCCGCGGGACTCTCGATCTTCCCCGTGGTGATGCTGTCCGGGACGCTCAGCATCCAGGGGATCATCCGAGCGCAGGGCGCGGCGCCGTGGCACTGGTGGATCTTCCACAGCCCGTTCACGTTCGTCGCCTTCTTCGTGCTCTTCATCTCGCTGCTCGCCGAGGGAAACCGCGCGCCGTTCGATCTGCCAGAGGCGGAGAGCGAGCTGGTGTCCGGCTTCTCCACCGAATACTCCGGGATGCGGTACTTGCTCTTCTACATGGCCGAGTACGGCAACCTCTACGTCATGGGCGCGATCGCGTCCGCGCTCTTCCTCGGCGGCTGGCAGGTGCCGGCGGCGCTCCACGGCGATCCCGTGGTGCGTGCCGTCGCCGAGCTCGCGTGCTTTCAGGCGAAGGCGCTCTTCTGGGTGTTCTTCATGATCTGGCTCCGCTGGACGGTGCCCCGGATTCGCGTCGATCAGATGATGTCGATGTGCTGGAAGTACCTGGTACCGATCGCGTTCGTGAATCTCCTCGGCGTCGCGACCTGGATGGTGTTCTTCCCCGACGACACCGTGATCCCCCGCTGGGCGCTCTTCGGGCTCGCCTGCGGGATCTTCCTGCTCTTCGTCCGCCGCGTGATCTTCCACATCCGCCGCGCGCGCATGCCGCTCGGCTTCAAGCCCGTGTTGCAAGGAGCGAGTCTCATCTATGGGCGCCGCTAGTCAGTACGTCGGCAACATCTGGTCTTCGGCCTCGACCCTCTTCGAGGGACTCGCGGTGACGTTCTCGCACATGCTCCGGCGCCCGAACACGGTCGAGTACCCGGACCGCATGGCGATCCGCGTGCAGGACACGCTGCCCCCGCGCTACCGCGGCATCCTCGAGGTCGATCTCGAGATCTGCACCGCGTGTCTCGCCTGCGAGCGCGCCTGCCCGATCGATTGCATCATCATCGACGCCAAGAAGGACAAGGCCGTCGGCGGCTTCGTCATGACGCGCTTCGACATCGATCTCGCGAAGTGCATGTACTGCGGCCTCTGCTCGGAGCCCTGCCCGACGGGCGCCATCCACCACACGACCGAGTTCGAAGGGGCGGACTATTCCCTCGAGAGCATGATCCGCCGCTTCGTGAAGGATCCGGCGATCGCCTACAAGCCGAAGAAGGGCGAGGAGACGGATCCCGAGATCAAGCCGGTGCTCGATCGCGGGCTCGCCTACCTGGCGGAGTTCTCGAAGAGCGAAGCCGGCGCCGAAGACCCGGAGGGGTAACCGGACCGATCACCGCGGTCCGGGTGATCGGCGCGATCGACCCGAGCCGCCCTGCGCTCGCGGCCGAGAAAGAAGTCGCTCAGCCTTTCCGCTCTTTCTTCACCTTGGCCGCTTCGATCGCGGTCTTCACGTCCTTCTTCTCTTCGGGCGGCGGCAGCTCCGCTTTCAGCCCGAGCGACGAGAGCCACAGCTCACGGCACCAACCTTTGGTGTGATACAGGTGCTCGTCTTCCTGATCCTCGACCTGGTCGTACGCCGCTCGGAGCGCTGCCGCCGCTTCGCCGTCGAGCACTTTGGCGCACTCGCCGATCAACTCCCAGTCGGCGTGATCCTTGGTTTCCGCGAGGACCACGCACTCGCAGGCCACGAGCTCCGCGGCGGGTGGATCGCCTGCGGCGAGCGCCATCTTCATCGCGACGACGAGCGACTTGCCCGTGTGCTGGACGACCTTCCGGCCGGGCGTCATCTCGTGTGGATCGAGATGAAGCGCTTCGCAGGCGGTCGTCAGAATTCGGACATGCTCCTCGGTCTGGGCGAGGTACTTCTCCCATTCCTCGCGTAGATCGTCGTTCCGGACGCATTCGAGCGCGGTTCGATACACGAGCACGCCGCCGCGCTCGTGCTCGAGGGACTGGAGCAAGAGCTCCCGCAATCGTGCAGATACCATCGTCGCTCCCTTCTCAAACGATCGGTGGATCGGTTTCCCTGGCGAAGTGTCGATGCTTTGCTACGGCGGCGACGAACGCGGCCACGGCGCCGTCCGTGTCCCCCGCGGCGAGCTGAAGCAGGCCCGGGTCGGCGTCGCCCGACGGCAGCGACGGCGGAATCCCCGCCGCTCGGAGCAGCGACGCCGCGGCACCGATCAGAAGGATCGGCTTGCAGTGCCGGTACTGGTCCTTCAGGAACTCCACGGCGTGTCCACTTTGCGACAACGCGTTTGCTGCCGCCTCGCCGTCGGGCACGACGAGCGCGTCCCACACGACCGCGGGCGCCGTCTCCATCGAGACCTCGATCTCGATCGGATCCCCGGTCGCGCCGTCGATGCGGCCGAGCTTGACGGCTACGAAACGCGGCACCGCGCCCTCGGCGCTCAGCGCTTCGTGGGTGGCGGTCGCCGCCACACCGTCGACTCCGTCGGCGACGAGAATGGCGATGCGCCGGGTCTTGATACCTTGCTGGCCCGGGCGCGCGAAGAGCGATAACGCGTCCGACGCCTTCACCTCGGGCTTCGGCGAGCGCGGAAGCGCTTTCGGCAACGGTTCCGGGAGCGACTCCATGCCGAGGCCGTCGGCGACGGCCTGCGCGAGCTCTTCGGCGACGTTGCGGAGCTGCGCGACGACGCGCTCGCGTACCGCCGTGACTTGCACCTTGGTCAGCTCGAACCGATAGGCGCGGATGATGTGCATCTTCTCGACGTCCGTCTGGCTGTTCCAGAAGAGCGTCGCCTGGTTGTAGTGCTCGGCGAACTTCTCGGGCTTGCCGCGCACCTTGTGTTCCTCGACGGGCTCGGGGAACGACGTGAAGCCGTTCGTGCCCGCCTGGAAGGGACAGCCGCCGCCGAGGGAGTTCGGCTCGTAGGCCACGCGGCCACGAGCGATCGCCTGGCGGTGAAAACCGTCGCGCTGGTTGTTGTGCACCTGCGCGACCGGCGCATTGATGGGGATCTCGTGGAAGTTCGGCCCGCCGAGCCGCAGGAGCTGAGTGTCGACGTACGAATGGATCCGGCCTGCGAGCAGCGGATCGTTGCTGAAGTCGACACCGGGCACGA
>JAXDLK010000341.1:0-8553 GCA_034666665.1 Candidatus Binatota bacterium | reverse complement strand
TACCTGCGCGTGCGCCACGGCATCGAGCGCGTTCTGGTCGTCGACTGGGACGTCCACCACGGCAACGGCACCCAGCACGCCTTCTACGCCGACCCGCGGGTGCTGTTCGTATCCTCCCACCAGTATCCATTCTATCCCGGGACCGGCGCGGCATCCGAGGTGGGGATGGGCGAGGGCGAGGGATACACCATCAACCTGCCGTTTCCGGCGGGGTACGGTGACGAGGAATACGTCCGCGCGTACCTCGACGTCGTCGAGCCGGTGGCGCGCGCGTTCGCGCCGGAGTTCGTCCTCGTCTCCGCGGGGTTCGACGCTCACGAGCGGGATCCGCTGGCGTCGATGGAGGTCACCGAGCGCGGCTGCGGTCAGCTCGCGCGCATCCTCCTGCGCGCCGCGCGTGACTCCGCCGGCGGCCGGCTGATGGCGATCCTCGAGGGTGGATACGATCTCACCGCCCTGGTTCGCTCGGTCACCGTCGTCCTCGGCGAGATGACCGGGAAGCAGCTCGATGCCGCCGTGTCGCCGCCCACAGGGGGTGTCAAGCCGGCGCTCTCCCAGACGATGGAGATCGCGCGCCACTACTGGCGCATCTGAAAAGGGGTCGGGAGTCTTTTGCGGTCGGTCAGGCCGAACCAAAGACGCCCTGACCGATGAAAAAAGACTCCCGACCCCTTTTTCAGAAGTCGTTGCGGAAGAAATCGTCCGCGGTCAGCGTTGCTCGCTTGGCGACCTCCTGCGGTTCGTTGCCGCGGCGGAAGCACTCGAGCAGGATCTCGCCCTCGTCCGGCGCCGCGCGGAGCCCGGTCTGCTTGTCGATGTTCACGAACACCACCCCGGGCGGGATCGGGAAGTCGCTGACCGGCGTCTTGGCGAGCGCCTTCTGCATGAAATCGAGCCAGATCGGCACTGCCGCGCGACCGCCGGTCTCCTTCTTGCCGAGGATCCGCTTCTCGTCGAACCCTACCCAGACGCCGGCGACGAGGTCCGGCGTGTAGCCGACGAACCATGCGTCCATGTGCTCGTTGGTCGTGCCGGTCTTGCCCGCGGCCGGACGACCGAGCGCGAGGGCGCGCCGGCCGGTGCCGCGACGGATCACGTCCTCCATCAGGCTCGTCATCAGGTACGAGGTCTCGGGCGACAGCACCTGCTGGAACGACGGGTCGCGCTCCTCGAGCACGCGCCCGGAGCGGTCCGCGATGCGGCTGACGAAGATGGGGTCGAAGAGCTTTCCCTGGGTGGCGAACACGTCGTAGGCGCGGACGAGCTCGAGCAGCGTCACCTCGACGCTCCCGAGCGCGATCGAGAGGTGCTGCGCGAACGGGCGAGCGAAGCCGAACCGCGGCAGGTACGACGTCAAGTAAGGGAGGCCGATGTCGGCGGCGACCTTCACCGTGACGACGTTCCGCGAAAAGGTGAGCGCGTCGCGGAGCGTGGTCGGGCCGTGCCACTTCTCGTCGTAGTTCTCGGGCTTCCAGACCTTGTTCCAGTCCTGGTAGACGACCGGGGCGTCGAGCACGATCGAGGCGGGCGTATATTCGTGGTCGAGCGCCGCCGCGTAGACGAACGGCTTGAACGCGGAGCCCGGCTGGCGAAGAGCCTGCACCGCTCGGTTGAACTGGCTCTGGTGAAAGGTCGAGCCGCCGACCATCGCGCGCACCGATCCCGTGGCCGTGTCGAGGGCGAGCAGCGCGCCCTCGACCTCCGGCTCCTGGTCGAGCGTCCCCTGCAGGACGCCGTCCTTGCCCTTGCTCTCGATGCGCACGCGGATGACGTCACCGACGCGGAGCTTCTGCGGCGTGAAGCTCTTCGACCAGGCCATCCCTTCCGCGGGGAGAATCGCCGCGGTGGAGCCGACGAACAGGGTGGCGCGCGCGCGATTCGCACCCATCACCACCGCCTCGACCGTCTTGCCAGGCGCGAGGTCGGCGGGATCGAGCGTCCGCGCCTGGTCGTCGAGGAACTTGCGGATGGTCTCCCCATCGAGGTGCCGGTGCGGGCCGCGGTAGCCGCGCCGGCGATCGAGAGCGCGGAGGCCGTCGCGGAGCGCTTCCTCGGCCGCGTCCTGCATCCCGAGGTCGAGCGGAGTGTAGATCTCGAGACCGAGCTGGTACGGCGCGCGGCCGCCGTAGCGGCCCTCGAGGAAGCGGCGCACGTGCTCGACGTAGTGCGGGGCACGCAAGTAGGAGCGGCTTCGCGAAGCGTTCAGACGGATGCCTTCGGCGATCGCGACGCGCTTCTGCTCGCGAGTGATGAACCCCTCTCCCTCCATGCGTTCGAGGACGTAGAGCTGCCGGCGGCGCGCCCGTTCCGGGTGACGGATCGGCGAGTAGCGGCTGGGCGCTTGCGGCAGCCCGGCGAGCACGGCGGCCTCCGCGAGGGAGAGGTCCTTGATGTCCTTGTCGAAGTAGTGTCCCGCCGCGGCCGCCACCCCGTACGCTCCGGAGCCGAGGTAGATCTGGTTCAGGTAGAGATAGAGGATCTGGTCCTTCGAGAGCTGCCGCTCGATGCGGAGCGCGAGCAGGATCTCCTTGATCTTTCGCTCGTAGCTCCTCTCCGGGTTCAGGAGCAGCGCCTTCACGACTTGCTGCGTGATCGTGCTGCCGCCTTGCACGACCTCGCCCGCGACCACGTTGTGGTAGAAGGCGCGGATCATGCCGCCGGCGTCCACGCCCCCGTGGCGATAGAAATCCGCGTCCTCGGCGGCGATGAAGGCCTGGCGCACCATCTCGGGAATCTTGTCGAGGGGGACGAGATACCGCTTCTCGAAGTAGAACTCGCCGATCCGCGTGCCGTCCGCCGCGAACACCTGCGAGGCCGTGGACGGCTGGTAGTTCGCGAGCTGCTCGATCGCGGGCAGACCCCTCTCGACCGCGCGATAGAAGAGCAGCGCTCCCGTGGCGGACGCCAGCAGGAGCGCCGCGGCTCCGTAGACGAGCCAGCGGAGCGGCTTCGAGCGAGGCAGGAAGCGGTGCCGGGCGGTCTCGCGCGGTCGAAAGCGCGACGGCGTCCTCGGCATGGCGGCGGGCAGAGTAACGTCCGGGTTTCGGTGGGTCAACGCGCAGGGACGTTTCACGCGTCGCGTGCGGTTCGGTCCTTCGCGGGTTCCGCGAACGTTTCCCATCGGAAAGCGCGCGAAGTGTGAAACGTCCCCGGTTCGAAGCTCCGCTCGCGGTCGCTCTCCTCGGGCTCCTCCTGTACCTGCCCGCGCTGGGCGCCGCCGACTTCGTCGGTGACGACGAGGCCCTCGACGCCGGCTTCGTTCGCGAGGTCGCGAGCGGCGAATGGCTGTTTCCGGTCTTCAACGGAGACTTCCTGCCGCCGAAGCCGCCGCTCTTCTATTGGCTCGCCGGGCTGGCGTCGAAGGCGACGGGCGCCGTCGACGAGTGGAGCGTCCGGGTGCCGTCGGCTCTGTTCGCCTCGGCGACGCTTGCGGCCACGGCGGCGTGCGGCGGGTGGCTCGTCGGTGCGACCCCGGCACTCCTCGCCGCCGCTCTGCTCGCGGTGATGCCGACGTTCCACACCCAGGCGCGGATCGGCCGCGCGGACATGACGATGACCTTCTTCGTCACCACCTGCCTGCTCGTCTACGGTGCCGTCGCCGGCGAGCTGCCGCGCGGACGGCGCTGGCTCTTCCATGCGCTGCTCGGTCTCGCGACGCTGGCGAAAGGCGCCGCGGCCCTCGGTCTCGTTGCCTTCGTGCTCGCCGCCGACGCGGCGCTCGGACGTGACGTGAGGAAGCTCCGCTCGCTGATCGACCCATCGGTGCTCGCGTTCCTCGTCCTCGGCGGCGGGTGGTACGCCCTGGCGATCGCGCACTGGGGCCATCGCTTCGTCGCGGACAATCTTCTCGGCGAGAACCTCCGCCACTTCTTCGGTGGGGGGATCGGCTCCGGCCGGCGTACGACGAGGAATCGCTGGCACCCGTTCGCGCACGTGATCCCGCTCTTCAGCGGCACGTTCCCGTGGGGCTTCTTGCTCTTTCCGGCGGCGGCCGCCTGGTGGCGAACGCCGGCGGCCGACCGGGCGGCAGGCGAGCGATTCCTCCTCGTCTGGCTCGGCAGCGGATTCCTCTTCTTCAGCTTGGCGCCGCGAAAGTCGCCGTATTACCTGCTGCCGATCCTCCCGCCGCTCGCGCTGGCGGTGGCGAGCTGGCTCTGGCGAGGGCTGGGGGTCTCGCTCCTCGACCAGAACCCGTGGCGCGACATCCGCGCGCGCCCCGTGCTCGTCGCAATGGCGCTCGCGGCTTCCGTCGCCGCCCTCATGGCAGTGGTCGGCAAGGCACCGGGTCCGCTCGATGCGCTGGCTCTCGCGTCGCGCGAACGGCCGGTCCTCTGCGCTGCCGCGGCTGCCGTTCTCGCGGGCTCCGTCGTGGCCGCCGCGCGAGCGGCCTCGGGCCACCGATTCGGCGCCGCCGCGCATCTCGGCTGGGCCGCAATGGCGGCGATCCTGCTGCTCCGCGGCGTCGTCGGCGGCCCGCTCGCACGCACTACCAGCCTCGCGCCTTTCGCCCGCCTGGTGAACGAGCGGGTCCCCGCGGATGGGCGAATCTTCTTCCTCCACATGTCGCTTCCGAAGGTCGTCTTCTACTCCGGACGGACGATCCCGACGATCGACGGATCACGGGATCCCGGAGGGAGCTTCTACCTGATCGTTCCCGGCGCGATGGCGGATCGCTTGCCGGCCGAGTGGCGGGAGCGAGCGAGGGTGACAGCCACCGGACGGGGCAGGGTGTTCACACGGACGTCGATGGAGATCCGTCTCCTGCTCGTCGACTCGTCCCCACGAACCTCAGGGACGAGCTCACGAGAACGAGTGGACGAGGACCTCTGATCGGCGACGTCCTCTTCGTGTCGGCGCTCCGCTGGGAGGGGGCCGCCGTGGATCGCGCCATACGGCGCGCCGGCCGGATCCGGCCGCCGCGCGTGCTCGTCACCGGCATGGGCGAGAAGGCCGCGCGCGAGGGCGTCGAGCGGGTCGAGCCGCCGCCGGCCGTGGTGGTGATCTCGGGATGTGCGGGAGCCCTGGACGAGTCACTCGGGCCGGGAGACGTCGTCGTCGCCAGCGAGATCGTCGACCGCGAGGGGCGAGCTCTGAGCTCCGCGACGGGTCTGATCGACGCTTATCTCGCCGCTTCCGCGAGTGCCGGGGTCACTGCGCGAACCGGTCGACTGCTGACCTCGGGAGCCGTTCTCGAGCCGGGGGAAAAGCAGCGCCTCGGCAAGCAGACCGGAGCGCTGGCCGTGGACATGGAGACCGCCGCGATCGCGGCGTGGGCCGAAGCGTCCGGGGTACCGTTCGTGGCGATCCGCGCGATCCTGGACTCCGTTGCCCGGCCGGTCGCGGACTTCGGCGCGGCAATCGGTCCCGCGGGCGAGATCCGGCCGGTCGCCCTGCTCGCGCTCTTCTGCCGGAAGCCGCGGCTGGTAGGCGAGGTTCCCCGCCTCGCCGCCGCGCGTCAACGGTGCGAGCGGGCGCTGATTGCGGTGCACACACGGTGGCTTGCGAAGGCCCTGGGTTGCGGACGCAGGCCTCCTCCGGTACAACACTGACCATTCGGTCAACGGGTCTTCGGGGGAGAAATCATGAGATTTCCGCTGCACGTCACCACCGACATGCTCAAGTGGCAGGTGAAGAACCGCATCAAGGGCAACGATCGCTACCCCGTCGTGCTGATGCTCGAGCCGCTCTACACCTGCAACCTGGCATGCGTCGGCTGCACGCCCGAGCGCCACACCGGGGACATCCGCAATCGCCTGACGCTCGACCAGTGCATCGAGGCGATGGACAAGAGCGGCGCTCCGGTGATGTCGATCTGCGGCGGTGAGCCGACGATCTATCCGGAGATCGTCCCGCTGGTCGACGCGGCGGTGGAACGGAAGCGCCACGTCTACCTGTGCACGAACGGGCTCCTCCTCGATCGCTTCTACGCCAAGTCGCGCCCTCACCCGCGGCTCTCGATCAACGTCCACCTCGACGGCATGCGCGAGACTCACGACTTCGTCTGCGATCGCGAGGGCGTCTTCGACAAGGCGATCGAGATGATCAAGCTCGGCCTCGGCCTCGGTTACCACATCTGCACGAACACGACGGTGTTCCGCGAGACCGGGGTCGACGAGATCGAGGAGATGATGAAGCTTCTGGTCTCGCTCGGCGTCAAGGGAATGTTCATCTCGCCGGGGTACCATTACGAGAAGCTCGCCGACGACCATTTCCTCTTCCGCAAGGAGATCCACGAGAAGTTCCGCCGCGTCCTCGAGCTCTCCGAGAAGTATCCGGTCTTCAACACGCCGCTCTTCCTGAAATTCGCCGCCGGCGAGCGCGACTATCCGTGCACCCCCTGGGGGAACGTCACGCGCACGCCGTTCGGCTGGAAGGGCCCCTGCTACCTGATCGGCGACAAGTACTTCGAGACGTGGGAGGAGTTCTGGGGCTCCGTGGACTGGGACTACTGGGAGACCCGTCAGGACGCTCGCTGTCAGAACTGCTTCATGCATTCCGGATTCGAGCCCTCGGTCGTGCGCAAGCTCGGCGAGAACTGGTCCGACGTCTGGACGCTGGCGAAGTGGAATTTTCTGGGGTAGCTGTCTGGCGCGTGCCGGCCGACCCGGGCGGTTCGCGCCGATGACGGATTCACTCTCCCGCGCCGTCGAGATCCTCTCCGCTTCGCGCTCGGTCGTGGTGCTGACCGGCGCCGGAATCTCCACCGAATCGGGGATTCCCGATTTCCGCAGCCCGGGCGGGATCTGGACGAAGTACGACCCGGCGGAGTTCACCTACCAGAACTTCGTCGCCAACCCCGAGCACCGCGAGCGCTACTGGCAGATGAGCCTGGAGATCTATCCCGTGCTCGCCGGCGCGGAACCGAACGCCGCCCACCGTGCCGTCGCCGAGCTCGAGCGCCGCGGCATCGTCCGCGCGGTGATCACGCAGAACATCGACGGTCTCCACCAGCGGGCGGGCAGCACCCCGGAGCGCGTCATCGAGATCCACGGCACCGCGCTCTACACCCAGTGTCTCTCGTGCGGCGACCGCACCACGCGCGAGGTCGTGCAGCAGCGCGTCCTTGCCGGCGAGCGCGATCCTTCCTGTCTCTCGTGCGGCGGCGTGCTGAAGCCGGCGACGGTGTCGTTCGGCCAGGCGATGCCGGAGCGCGAGACGACCGCGGCCTTCGCGTACGCCGAGAACTGCGACGTGTTCCTCGTGATCGGCTCTTCGCTCGTCGTCTATCCGGCGGCGTACCTGCCAAAGCGGGCGGTCGAAGCCGGCGCGAAGCTCCTGATCGTCAACCTCGAGGCGACGCCGTACGACTCGCTCGCCGAGGTCGTGCTGCGCGGCAAGGCGGGCGAGACGATGTCGCGCGTGCTCGCGGCGCTGACGCAGTGAGCCCCGTTCGCGACGCGGACGTTCAGCCGTCGAACATCGCCGGCACGTGGTATCCCGGCGACGCCGAGAGCCTGGATTGCACCGTTCGCGAGCTCCTCGCGCCCGCGTCGCCGCCCGCGGGCGATCCGCGGGCGATCGTCGTTCCCCATGCCGGCTATGCCTATTCCGGACGCGCCGCAGGCTCCGGGTATGCCCACGTCCGGCCCGGGCGCTGGCGGCGAGCGGTCGTGGTCGCGCCGAGCCACTACCACGCGTTCGCGGGCGGCGCGGTTCACCCCGGCCGCGGGTTCGCGACGCCGCTCGGCGTGGTGGCGATCGACCGCGCGGCCGCCGATCTTCTTCTCGCGCACACCGGGTTCTTCGCGGACGCGGCGCCGTACGACCGAGAGCACTCGCTCGAGATCCAGCTTCCGTTCCTGCAGACGGTCGATCCCGAGCTGCCGATCGTGCCGGTGCTCGTCGGCGCCGACGTCGGAGGGGCCGCCGGGCTCGCCGCGGGCCTCCGCGCCCTCGACGACGGCGCCAGCCTCTTCGTCGTCAGCTCGGACTTCACGCACTACGGCGCGGCGTTCGACTACCTGCCGTTCCCGCCGTCGGGAGCGGACGAGGTCTCGCGAAAGCTCCGCGAGCTCGACCTCGGCGCGATCGAGCGCGTCTGCGCCGGCGACGCGTCGGGGTTCGAGAGCTACGTGGCCGAGACCGGGATCACGGTCTGCGGTCGCGCACCGATCTCCGCGTTCCTGCACGCATACGGGGCGGAGCTCCGCGGCGAGACCGTCTGCTACTACACGTCGCTCGACGTGACCGGCGACTTCGAGCACTCGGTCAGCTATGCCGCGATCCGCTTCCGCGGCACGGAGCCCTCACCCGGCGCGACCCTCACCCGCCCTTCGGGCACCCTCTCCCAGGACGGGAGAGGGGAATCGGAAGCAGTCACTGCGCGCCACCCTCGCCCTCGCAAGCAGACGCTCGGGCGCGCATGATGGCGCGGCTCCGAGCCGGCGAGAAGCATCCCGGCGCCGCCAGCTCGGAGCGCGCCTCCTGGAAGGGAGAGGGAAACGAGGAGCTGATCATTCAAGGAGACCGCGTGCAAGGAGACCGCGTGAAGGTTCCGCTGCTCGATTTGCGTGCCCAGTACCGCACGATCCGGGAGGACGTGGAGCGCGCCGT
>JAXDLK010000340.1:0-2784 GCA_034666665.1 Candidatus Binatota bacterium | reverse complement strand
CGCCGCGAGGTGCCGCCCGAGCTCGGCGACGGCCCCGACGCTCGCCGGCGCATCTCGGAGGCGCTGATCGACACCATGGCCGATCTGCACGCCGTCGATCCCGGCGCGGTCGGGCTCGAGTCGCTCGGCAAGCCGCGAGGCTTCGTCGAGCGACAGGTGCGCGGCTGGCGGCAGCGGTGGGATGGAGCGAAGACGGAGGAGCTCCCCGAGATCGACGAGCTCTGCCGCTGGCTGGAGGAGCGGATTCCCCCGGAGCCGCCGCCGACGATCGTGCACAACGACTTCAAGCTCGACAACACGATGTACGCGGTCGGCGACCCGTCTCGAGTGGTTGCCGTCTTCGACTGGGAGATGTCCACGATCGGCGACCCGCTCGTCGATCTCGGCACGCTGCTCGGCTACTGGGTGCAGGCGGACGATCCGCCCGTGCTGGTCGGCAGTCTGGTGGCGCCCACCGATCAGCCCGGCTTTCCGCGGCGGGACGAGCTCGTCGCGCGGTACGCGCGCCGTACCGGCCGCGACGTCTCGCGAATCGCCTTCTACCAGGTGTTCGCTTACTACAAGACCGCGGTCGTCATTCAGCAGATCTACGTCCGTTACGTGCGCGGGCAGACGAAGGACGAACGCTTTGCCGCGTTCGGACGCGCAGTGCCCCGGCTCGCCGGCGCCGCGCTCGACCTCGCGCGAAGCTCCGGCCTCTGACTACTGGAACTGCCCCGGCGACGCTTCTTCGGTGCTCGCGTTGCCGGCGGCCTTCATCACGCGGAGCTTGTCGATCTGCGCCTCCGCCTGCGCGATCGCGGCGTCGATCTCGCCGATCCGCCTGAGCTGCGCCGCTTCGCGCACGCGGAGGTCGGCCTCGGCCGGGGGGTTCGCCTGACGCGCGCGCACGATCGCGGCCTGAGTGTCGCGCAGCTCCGGCTCGATCCGCGTGCGCTCGCGCCGCTGGCGGATGATCTGCGCTTGCAAGCTGTTGATCGCCCGGTCGGCGGCGCCGACGAGCTTCTCGGCGCCCTGCTTTCGTTCGAGGGTGCTCTCCCAGCCTTCGCCGGGCTCGACCGTCGACGGCATCTCGCGCTTCTCGTGCTCGGTCGCGTCCTGCGGAGCCCGATTCGAGAAATGGACCTTCCCGTCACGGTCGGTCCACTTGAAGATCTCGTCTGCGCGCAGGTGGGCGGCTGTCGCGAGCGCGATCGCCAGAGCGAGGAGGGCGGGAGCCCGGCGCACGCGACGATTATGACGGACCGGAGCTGCCCCGAGCAAATTCGCGCGACCCGGCGAGCGACAGCAGACGCTCGGCGAGCGCCGGAGCGCGGCCCTCGTCCTCGTGCTTGAGAAACACCCACGCCTCGCTCCAGCCGGCGTCGCGGATGCGACCCGCCCAGCGCTCGAGGTCCGCCGCGGTGTAATCGGGGCGGCGGAGCCGGAGGTATCCCCAGCCGGCGGTGGCGACGAGCGGCGTCTCGAGCTCGTCGGTATCGGCGACGCACAGCACCGCGCCGCGCGTGCGGAGAGCCTCGTAGACCGTGTCGTCGAGCCACGACGGGTGGCGGAACTCGAAGGCGACGCGCGGCCATGACGGCAGAGCGGCGAGAAACGCCTCGAGCCGCGGCAGGTCCTTTTTCAGGTTCGGCGGCAAACCGAAGAGCGCCGGTCCGAGTCGCTCGCCGACCGCCGTCAGCGCTTCGAGGAAATAGGTGGTCGCGTCTCCCGCGTCCTTCAGGCGCTTGCGGTGGGTGATCTGCTGCGGCGCCTTGAACGTGAAGGTGAACCCGGCGGGGACCTGAGCGACCCAGCTCTCGAGCGTCGGCCGCTTCGGCATCTGGTAGTACGTGCTGTTGATCTCCACCGTGCGGAAACGGCTCGCGTAGTAGCCGAGCATCTTCGCGGCCGGAAGGTCCGCCGGATAGAACGGCCCCTTCCACTCCTTGTAGCTGTAGCCGCTGGTGCCGACGTGAAGGCGGAGGCTCACGAGCGGGGGGCGATCGCGGCGCGGACCGCGGCGAAGTCGCCGCGCGGGTTCCGCTTCGTCGGCAGCGCGACGACGAACGGGAAGAGCTCGCGCTTGGCGACCTCGAGCACGCGGCGGAGCTCCGCGACCGGATCGGCGTGCTCGTCGACGCGGAGATCGGCGAGCGGGTAGTCTTCCTCGCCGTGGACCAGCAACGCGGCCGACTGCCGGCCGCGGCGGTCGCCGCCCGCCATCTGTCCCGCCTCGAGAGCGAGCATCAGGCGCTCGACGAGCGGCTCGGCTGCGCTCGCGAGGAAGGCGTCTTCCATGGCGGCGACGGTCTCCGCTCCGACCAGCATGTTGCCCTGGACGGAGTAGTCCCGACCGGAGCGGTGGCCCTTCCAGGGATCGGTTTCCGAGCCGGTGAACGCCGCCGATCCACCCCGCGTGTCGACGACGCCGAGCTGCCGGATCTCGCGGTCGGTCTCGGCGTCGACCTCGCGGTGGAGCGCCCTCTCGGCCGAGAGGCCGGTCGCGAGTGCGTCGAGGATGCGCGGCCCGAGGTAGGGGTTCACCCACGCCTGCGTCGCGACGGCCCCGACGCCGGCACGCGCGAACGGGCAGAGCCCGCCCACCCCCGGCACCTTGGTCGAGACGGCGACGCCGAGCTCGCCGGTCCGCGAGCAGCGCGCGACGATCGAGAAGGTGTTGAGCTTCACGCCCGGCCTCTAAGCTTTCCTCGCCGGCGGCGCAACGCGTGAGGGTGGGCTGGTAGTCCCTCGAGTCTTCGCGCGGCGGACTTCCGAGCGAAATCAAGCGCAGCCGGCGAATCT
>JAXDLK010000339.1:0-6113 GCA_034666665.1 Candidatus Binatota bacterium | reverse complement strand
CCAGCACCTCGGCCGTGCTCGAGAGGCTCCGCGGGTAGCCGTCGGCGTAGCCGACGGGCAAGGTCGCGATCCGACTCTCGCGCTCGGTGACGAAGCGGCGGTCGTAGCCGATGCCGTGACCGGCGGGCAGGGTGCGGATCTGCAGGACCTCCGTCCTCAGGCGCATCACCGGTGTGAGCTCGATCGGCCCCTGCGGCGCTCCCCCGGGGAAGAGACCGTAGAGGACCAGGCCCGGCCGCACCACGTCGAAGTACGTGTCGGGCCGGACGAGCACGGCGGAGCTGTTGGCAACGTGCCGTACCAGAGAGCCGAAGCCGGCGCGCTCGAGCTCGGCGAGCGCCCGCTCGAAGGCCTGCAGCTGGGCATCGACGCGCGCGCCGACGACGTTCACGGCGCTGCCGAGGTGGGTGAGCACTCCGGCCACCTGCACGTGCTCGAGCTTGGCGATCTCCGGGAGCACCGCGCCGAGCTCGTGCATCGGAACGCCGAGCCGCCCGAGGCCGGTGTCGACCTTGAGGTGCACGGGCAGCCGCCGCATGGCACCGTGCAGCCGGTGGTCGAGAACGCGCGCCATCTCGAGGTCGCAGACGACCGGCGTCAGACGGTACTGCAGGATCTCGTCGACCTGCTCGGCGACCAGGCCGCAGAGCACGAGCACCTCCGGGTAGACGATGCCGCGGCCCCGGAGCGCTCCGCCTTCCTCGACGGTCGCGACGCCGAACTGCTTGACGCCCTCGCGCTCGAGCACGCGCGCGACCTCGGGACCGCCGTGACCGTAGGCGTCCGCCTTGACGACGGCGAGCACCTCCACGTTCTCGGGGACGTGCTGGCGGACCGCGCCGTAGTTCGCTCGCAGCGCCGCACGGTCGATTTCGGCTACGGTGGGTCGACCTTTGCGGAGTTTCATCCCGGTCAGAGCCCGAGGCCGTCGAAGGACGATCCGGGGTATCTATGCGAGGGGTACGCGGTTGTAAAGGCGGGGGTTTCCAGTAAAGCTCCGAGAGCGTGACGACGATCGTGAATGGTGAGAGCCGTCGTCTCGAGGACGGCGCGACGATCTCCGCACTGGTCGCCGAGCTCGACCTCGCCGGGCGGCGAATCGCGGTCGAGGTCAACCGCGAGATCGTCCCCGCGTCCGAGTACGCGCACCGGCAGCTCCGCGACGGAGATGCGGTCGAGATCGTCCACTTCGTGGGCGGTGGTTGAGCCCCTGAGAACGGCTGAGAATCTTGCCGAAGGCGCACTGATCCTCGCCGGCCGCGAGTACCGCTCCCGCTTGATCATCGGCAGCGGCAAGTACCGGAGCTTCGACGAGAACCGGCGGGCGGCGGAAGCCGCGGGCGCGGAGATCGTCACCGTCGCCGTGCGGCGCGTGAACATCGTCGACCGCAAGAGCGAGAACCTGCTCGATTTCATCGACCCCGCGAAGTACACGATCCTGCCGAACACGGCCGGCTGCACGACCGCCGAAGAGGCGGTGCGCACGGCGCGGCTCGCCCGCGAGGCGGGGATCGGTGACCTCGTCAAGCTCGAGGTCATCGGCGACGCGAAGACGCTCTTCCCCGACGTGCCGGCGACGATCGAGGCGGCGCGGATCCTGGTTCGCGAGGGATTCCAGGTGCTGCCCTACGTCACCGACGATCCCGTCGCGTGCAAGCGCCTCGAGGAGATCGGCTGCGTGGCGGTGATGCCGCTGGCGGCGCCGATCGGCTCCGGCCTCGGGATTCGCAACCCGTACAACATCCGCATCATCATCGAGCAGAGCCGCGTCCCGGTGATCGTCGACGCGGGCGTCGGCACCGCCTCCGACGCCGCCGTCGCGCTCGAGCTCGGCTGCGACGCGGTGCTGATGAACACGGCGATCGCCGGAGCACGCGACCCGATCCTGATGGCGCAGGCGATGCGTCTCGCGGTCGACGCCGGACGGAAGTCGTTCCTCGCCGGACGCATCCCGCGAAAGCTCTACGCGACCGCGTCGAGCCCGCTCGACGGCATGATCGAGTGACCGATCGCCTGCTGGTCGTCACCGACCGCAGGGCGACCGCGGGGCGGCCGCTCGCCGAGGTGGTCTCGGCGGCGATCGCCGGCGGCGCGCGTCTGATCCAGCTCCGCGAGAAGGACCTCGAGGGTCGCGCGCTCCACGCGCTCGCGGTCGAGCTCGCGCGCATCGCCCACGACTGCGGAGCGCGCCTGCTGATCAACGACCGTGTCGACGTGGCGCTCGCGGCCGGAGCCGACGGCGTCGTCCTCCCGGCCGACTCGTTGCCGGTCGACGCGGTGCGGCAGCTCGTCGGATCGAAGCGGATGATCGCACGCTCCACCCACTCTCCAGAGGAGGTGGCGCGTGCCGCCGATGACGGCGCGGACCTGGCACTCTTCGGCCCCGTCTTCGCGACGCCGTCGAAGGCCGCGTACGGCGCGCCCCAAGGGATCGAACGCTTGCGGCAGGCGTGCCGGACGCCGCTCCCGGTGCTGGCGGTCGGCGGCATCGACGCGACGAACGCGGCCCAGGCGATCGCCGCCGGAGCGTCCGGCGTGGCGGTGATCCGCGCGGTCATGGCGGCGCCCGACCCGGCGGCAGCGGTCCGCGAGATCCTCGCTGCGATCAGCTGAATCTCCGAGCTGTAGCCCACGCTCTACGGCCCAGAGGTTGCGGAATTCCTCGAGCAGCGAGGAGCGGGTGAGACCGCCCAGCACTTCGAGCCCAGAGATCACCGCCTCGAGTTCCAGGAGGCGCTCTCGTATCGCGTCAGCTCTGAGAACCACGTGCGGCGAGCCTCTCGCCCGCGACGCGCCATTGCTCCTCGAGGAAGGGCTTGAAGTCCCAGTACCGTGATCTCGCTCGCGTCACGAAATCCACTTCGACGTCCGCATCCTTCGCGTAGAGGCAGCGCCCCGTCTCGGCGATCTCGTGCGCGAGAACGACGGGCGGATCGTTCAGCGAAACGATTTCGATGGCAGCGCCGACGCTCGCCCGGAGATCTGCCTGCAAGCGAAGGAGCCGGTCGAGCGACATGGGAACATCGGTGAGCACCGCGAGGTCGACGTCGCGAACCGCCGAGCGCGCGACATCCGCGGCCGAGCCGAACAGGTAAACGAGACGCACGTTCGGATCGGAGGCGAGGATCGCCGCCGCGCGTTCCGCGGCTGCGACGGCCTCGTCACCGGGAATTCGCACGATCGGTTTCACGCGACGACGATATACGAAATCGCGGGCCCGTCTCACGCGTTGCGCGAGACGCGTACCACCCGTAAGCTCGGACGCATGCACCCCGGCCGAGGTCGGCGATCGTCCTTCGAGCGCATGGATGCGACGCTCCTCGCCTGTCCGAAGTGCCGTGTCGCGGTGCCGGTCAGAAAGCGGCTGCTCCTCGCCCTGCCGAACGGCGACAAGTACGAGTACGTGTGCCCGCAATGTGGCTCGATCTGCGGCGACACGGTCGAGCCGCCGCCCGAGCGCTCCTGATCCGCCCGCTGCAGTCGCCGGCGAACGAGAACACTTCCTCCGGGTCTCCGGCCCATTGCGAGGCCGGCATCGCGCGATTCTGAAGCCGATGCCGCCATCCCGGATGAAGTAAACGACAGGTCCGTTCCACCGACCTCCGCCCGACGCATCTCGGTCGTTCCCTCCCCACGACGGCGCTCCGTGATCCGCCATCCATCAGGGAGGTTCCCTACTACTGGACGCAACGACGGGCCCGCATGATCACGGGCGGAAGGCGCATTGCGGGGGCGCAAGAGTCCTGCGTCGCCAATGGTGGGAAGCAGTCATGAAAAAACATACGTCGCCGGACCTTCGCCCGTCGGTCCGCCGATCGATCCAGCGTGTCAGCGCCGTCCTGGTCGCACTCGCGGCGCTCCTGGTCGGTGCGTGCGACGGCGGCCACGGTGGAGCTCCGTCGACGGCGACCGCCCCGCCGAACATCCTTTTCGTCATCATGGACGATGTCGGCATCGATCAGATGCAGGACTTCGGCTACGGCGGCGAGACTCCCCCGAGCATGCCGAACATCGCGGAGATCGCCGGCGCCGGGATCCGCTTCCACAATGCCTGGTCCATGCCCGCGTGCACCACCAGCCGGGCCGTGATCTTCGACGCCCGCTTCCCGCTCCGCACCGACGTGAAGGGCGCGCTCGGGCCGAACGACCTGGCGAACTCGATGGTCTCGCCCTACGAGGTGACCGTTCCGAAGCTGCTCGCCGGAGCCGGCTACGAGAGCGCGCTGTTCGGCAAGTTCCACCTCGCACTGCAGGGGCACAATCCCGCCGGCGACGGAGGGCCGCACGATCTCGGCTGGAGCTACTTCGCCGGCTGGCTCGACGAGTCGGGCGACCCGTCGTCGATCGACAAGACGGCCGGCGGCGTGGCGCCTGCGGGTACCTCGTACCCGTGCGGTTTCGTGCCCGGGGCGACCCAGCCCGGGGGCGCCGACACTGGTGCCTGCTACCAGCCGGACGGGTCGTGCCGCGAGCTCACGGCGACGGGCACGGTGCCGCCAGGCCGGACTTGCCGAGACCAGGGCGGCATCCTCGATCCCAACCAGAGCTGCCAGACGCCGCCGCCGGACAACCTCGATTTCGAGATCCTCAGCGGCCACTACGTCTCGCCACTGGTCTACAACCACGCGGACGGCTCGGTGGAGCGGGTGCCGCTCACGGATCTCCGCGCCCGGCAGTTCCGCGCCTCCTTCGCCGTCGATACCGCGGTCGACTGGATCACCCATCGCCCCGCCGATCAGCCGTGGATGGCGACGGTGAGCTTCACGTCGGTTCACACGCCCCTGATGCAGCCGCCGACGAACCCCGCGCTGCCCGGCAGCGCCACGAGCAGTAGCCTCGACTGCTCCAACATGGTCGCGCAGCGCGTGCTGTCGAACCTGATGACCGAGTCGCTCGATCTGGAGGTGGGCCGGCTCCTCGTGGAGCTCGGGCTCGCGCGACGCGACGCGGAGGGACGGCTGGTCTATCTGCCCGGCGCCACCAACACGATGGTGATCGTCGTCGGCGACAACGGGAGCCTCGGCACGATGGTGAAGGCGCCGTTCGACGTCTCGCGAGCCAAGGGGACGGCCTATCAGACGGGCGTGTGGGTACCGCTCGTCGTCGCCGGGCCGCTCGTCGCCGAGCCCGGCCGCGTCGTGTCGCACATGGTCAACATCGCCGACCTGTACGCTCTGTTCGGTGAGATCGCCGGCATCGAAGACGTCCCGGCGGCCGTGCCGCGGCCGATCGATGCGATGACGATGCTGCCGTACGTGACCAACCCGGAGCAGGCGAGCATTCGCCGCTGGAACTACACCGAGGTCGGGGTCAACCTGCAGGCGAACGGCACGCTCAACGGGCCCTGTGTCATCACCGGTGGCTGCACGCAGATCCCCGTCTCGAAGAGCGTCTGCGAGGACAACAACGGCGTCTGGTGGGGGCCCGGTCTCGACGATCCGATCACCGCAAACGCGCCGGAGGACGGCTTCGTCTACTGCTGCGAGGTGAACGCCTTCGTGGTTGCCGACGATCTCGTCGACGAGCCCTACAACATCACACCGCTGGTCTCGGTCGGGATCCGCAACGATCGCTACAAGATCGTCGAGAACTCGTTCAATGCGTATGACTCGCCGGAGCAGCCGTGCGTGCAGACGACCGTCACCGAGCTCTACGAGATCGACGAGGCGATTCCGCTACCGAGGATCGATCGGGAAGGCACCGAGCTGCCGCTCGATGCCCTGACGCCGGAGCAGCAGCGCAACTACGACGAGCTCGCGGCGCAGTTGGCGGCGATTCGCGCCTCCGTGCCGGACTGTCCCGGCGATGGCAACATCGACTTCGTCGTCGACGACCTGGACCTCTCCGACTGGCGTTTTTACAACCAGTCGTACGGGCTCTCGAGCGTCTACGACCTCGACCTCGACGGCCTGACGGACGATGCCGACGAGACGATCATCCAGCAGAACCTGGGCCGGCACTGCTCGCCGCAATGAACGCGGCCAGACGGCGGGACCGCGGCGACGGCCCCGCAATGATCACCGCTTCCCGAGCTCGCGCGCGAGTCGCTGCGCCGCCGGATCCTCGGGCGAGAGCTCGAGCAGCCGCGCCGCATGTCGTGCGGCCTCGGCGAT
>JAXDLK010000338.1:0-5488 GCA_034666665.1 Candidatus Binatota bacterium | reverse complement strand
GCCGAGGAGGCGCGCGGGCGCTTCGTCATCATGGCGGACGCGGATGACTCCTACGACCTCGAGCGGCTCGAGCCGTTCATCGAGGCGCTCCGCGGCGGCAGCGATCTGGTGATGGGATCCCGCTGGCTCGGGGCGATCGAGCCGGGTGCGATGCCGTGGCACCACCGGCGGATCGGCAACCCGGTGCTGTCGGCGACGCTCCGGTTGCTCTTCGGCCGCGGCGTCACCGATGCCCACTGCGGCATCCGCGGCTTCACGCGCGACGCGTTTCGGCGCATGGAGCTCGCGAGCCCCGGCATGGAGCTGGCGTCGGAGATGGTCGTCAAGGCGGTGCTCGCCGGCATGAGCATCGCCGAGGTGCCGGTGACCCTCCGTCCCGACGGCCGCGACCGCCGGCCCCATCTCCGCCCGCTCCGCGACGGCTGGCGGCATCTGCGCTTCATGCTGCTGTTCTCGCCGACGATCCTCTTTCTCATTCCCGGCGCGGTCTGCATGCTGCTCGGCCTCGTACCGCTGGTGATGCTCGGCGGCGGCCCGCGCCGGTTCGCCGGCCTCACGTTCGACGTTCATTACATGGTGCTCGGCAGCCTGCTCACCATCCTCGGCTTCCAGATCGCCTCGACCGGCGTCTACGCGAAGGTCTACTCGCACGCGGCGCGCCTGTACGCCCCGGACAGGACGCTCGCGGTGCTCGCCCGGACCTTCACCCTCGAGCGCGGCCTCCTCGCCGGCGGGGTGCTCTTCTCCGCCGGTTTCGCGATCGACCTCGGCATCCTCGCCGGGTGGTTGTGGAGCGGGATGGCCGCCCTCGACGCCGTGCGCCCGGCGATCCAGGCTTCGACGCTGATGATCGTCGGCGCGCAGGTGATCTTCTCCTCGTTCTTCCTCAGCCTGAGCGAGCTCACGCGCCGCGCCTGACACCCCTTGCGCGTCGCGATCGTCTACGACTGCCTGTACCCGAGCACGGTCGGCGGTGCGGAGCGCTGGTACCGCGGCGTCGCGCGCCGTCTCGCCGCGCGCCACCGGGTGACCTACGTCACCCGCCCGCAGTGGCCGAGCGGCGCCACGCCGGACGTCCCGCCCGGCGTCGAGCTCGTCACGGTCGGCTCCGGCGGCGGTCTCTACACGCGCGCGGGACGTCGCGGAAAGCTCGGGCCGCTGGCCTTCGGCGCCGGCGTGCTCGCCCACCTCGCGGGCGCTCGCCGGCGGTACGACGTCGTTCACACCTGCGCCTTCCCGTACTTCCCGCTGCTCGCCGCCGGCGTGGCGGAACGCGCCGGCGGTCCCGCCGTCGTCGCCGACTGGATCGAGATCTGGTCGCGAGAGTACTGGCGCCGCTACCTCGGCGCCGCGGGACCGGTAGGGGATCTCGTCCAGCGTCTCGCGGTGCGTGCGACGAAGCGCGCGTTCGTCTTCTCGCGGCTGTACGAGGACCGGCTGCGGAGCCTCGGCTACGCGGGCAGCCTCCGGCGGCTGACCGGCATGCTCGACGAGGTTCCGCCGGAGGGTGCCGCCGAGCCGCGCGAGCCGCTCGTGGTGTTCGCCGGGCGGCACATCCCCGAGAAGCAGACCGCATCGATCCCCGCCGCCGTCGCTCTCGCCCGCGGGCGGGTCCCCGATCTTCGCGCCATCCTCTTCGGCGACGGACCCGAGCGGACGGCGACGCTCCTCGAGGTCACCCGCCACGGGCTCGACGGCATCGTGCGCTGTCCCGGCTTCCGGCCATGGAGCGAGATCGATCTCGCTCTCCGCCGCGCGAGCTGCCTCGTGCTGCCCTCGCTGCGCGAAGGCTACGGACTGGTGGTCGCCGAGGCCGCGGCGCGGGGGACGCCGTCGATCGTCGCCGCCGCCCCGGACAGCGCGGCCAGCGAGCTCGTCGAGGAGGGCGTGAACGGCTTCGTCGTGCCCGCCGCGGATCCGCGAGCGCTCGCCGAAGCGATCACCCGCGCGGTCGAGAGCGGCCCCGATCTCGTGCGGCGGACGGAGGCGTGGTTCGCCGCGAACCGCGAGCGGCTGACGATCGACGGATCGATCCCGGTGATCGAGCAGCTCTACGAGGAGATCGCCGCGCGCTCGGCGAGCGGCACCTCGTGAGCGCTCCGGGAGCTCCGGCGCCATCGCGCGAGGGCCGTCCACGAGACCGCCGCGGCGGCCACCACCGGCCAGTAGAGCGGGACCAGGTGTCGCGTCCACGGTCCGACTCGCCAGGCGAGCAGGGCGATGACGCTCCCCCACCCGCTCAGCAGCGCAAGGTCGGCGAGCGTGCGGGGATGATCGCGCAGGACGAGCGCGATCACGTAGTAGCCGGGCACGAGGAGCGGCACGAACCAGCGAACCGAGGCGCACGCTCCCGAAGAGTTCGTAGAGCTGGCGGCGTAGAGCAGCCACGTCGAGGTCGACCATGCCGCCGCGAAGACGATCTCCGGCAGCTCGGCCGCGCGGTGCCGCACGAGCACCACGCCTCCTGCGACCGCGAGCAACAGCGGCAGATCGTGACCGAGGAAGCCGCGCTTGCCGAGGAGCAGGCTCGCCGCGTACTCGACGAAGTGCGCCGGCGTGTGTCGGAGCGTTCCGGTCATGTTGCCCGGCGTGAACGGCGACCCCGGCCAGGCGAGGTTCTCGGCCACCGCATTCGCCGGAAGCATGGTGCCGGCGATCGAGTAATTGATCGCCTGGTGGGCGAGCACCCAGGGAGCCGCGCCTGCGAGCATGACGCCGACGGCGCTCAGGCGCCGGCAGCGAATTCCCGTCCAAGCGATTGCCGACAGCAGGAGCATCGATCCGGCGCCGACGTCGATCGCGAAGCCGAGACCCGCCAAGGTACCGATCGCCAGCGCGTGGGCGGATCGTGTCGACCGCCTGCCGAAGCGGGCGACGCACACGAAGAGGAGCCCGGCGACCGCGAGCAGCAGGATGTGGCCGTTCACGTGGCGCGAGTACGGAAGCGCCATCGTCGCCAGCGCGAAGCTCGCGGTCAGGGCCGAGCGCGGCCAGGTGGCGAGGCCGACCGCACCAGCGATCGTGAAGATCGAGACCGCGGCGACGACGTAGGCGACACCGGAGGAGGTGACCGTCATCCACCAGCAGAACCGGCGCGGCTGAGACTCCGCGTCGAGGCCGATCAGCGACCGCAACATCAGATAGCTGCCTGCCATCAGAATCGCGGGGAGCGGAGGCTTGTCCGAATAGAATCGTTCGCCGATGCGGATCTTGTCCTGGGTCCCGCGGGCCACCAGGTCCGGCTCGGTCGCCGGATACGGGCTCGAGCGCGGGCTCGGACGCACGAAGATCGAGTCGCCGATCGACAACGTGCCGCGGTCGACCAGGCTCTCCACCGTCGCCAGCCGGCTGCCGTCGTTCCAGCCACCCGCGTAGTCGCGCGCGCTCGCGATCGCCACCAGGCTCGCGAGCAGCACGACGGCGGTCATCGCGGCACGGTCGCGCCTCGGCTCGGTCTCCACCGATCCCGGCGTCGCTCGGATCATGCGATCGCTCCGAGCGCTCTCAGGCGCGCGATCTCGGCGGCGTCGTAGCCGAGCACGTCCACGAG
The DNA here is from genome assembly GCA_034666665.1 of Candidatus Binatota bacterium. GTDB lineage: Bacteria > Desulfobacterota > Binatia > JACPRU01 > JACPRU01 > JAXDLK01. The sequence continues at coordinate 1,938 of JAXDLK010000338.1, read as the reverse complement.
CACGCGATCGGTGTCGGCGTAGAGGAGCGGCGCGGGGCGCGTGACGCCGACGGCGCTCTCGCCGAACCGCCACGGCGCTCCCACGTGCCGGCGGACGCCGGATTCCGCGCGCTCGAGGTCGGTGAAGAGACCCCACGAATTCAGCTGCTCGTCTTCGGCGACGCCGCGGTTCGTGAGCGGGCGGTAGCTCGGCACTCCCGCCCCCTGCAGGACCTCCACCACCTCGTCGGGCGTCTTCCCTGCCGCCCATGCGCCGATCGCCGCCTCGATCTCGTCCTCGTTCTGCTTGCGGCCGGATGCCGATCGCAAGCGCTCGTCGCCTGCGAGGTCGGCGCGGCCGATCGACCTCGCGAGCGCCTGCCACTGCGCATCGCTCCAGCACGCGATCGCCACCCACTCGTCGTCGCCCGCGCAGCGGAAGACACCCTGCGGCGCCTCGAGGAGATCGCGGCTTCCGTGCCGCGGCGGCTGCGTGCCGTTCATCACGTGGTCCATCAGTCCTTCCGCCGCGAGCCCGACCGCCGCCTCCCACTGCGACATGTCGACGTACTGTCCCTCGCCCGTGCGGCGACGGTGGTGCAGCGCCGCCAGCACCGCGAGCGCCGCGTGCAGGCCCGCGTTCGGATCGCCCAAGGAGATTCCCACCTCGCTCGGTCCTCCACCGGGGTATCCCGAGAGGGAAGACAGGCCGATCATCGGCACCTGCACCGGACCGTAGGCGATGTAGTGCTTCTTCGGGCCGGTCGCGCCGTACCCGGAGAACGACACCATGACCACGTCTTCGCGGACGCGCCGGAGCACTTCGTACCCGAGGCCGAGCCGGTCCATGACCCCGCTCGCGAAGTTCTCGGTGACGACGTCGGAGGCCGCCACCAGCTCCTTGGCGAGCCTCAGGCCCTCCGGGTGCTTGAGGTCGAGGCCGATGCTGCGCTTCTGCTGGTTGTACTGGTTGAAGTAGCCGGCGCGGTCCGGACCGGGACGGTCGTCGGCGAACGGCGGGATCGAGCGCGTGATGTCCGGTTTCCCCGGCCGTTCGATGCGGATCACGTCGGCGCCGAGAAGCGCGAGCTGCAACGTGCAGGTGGGCCCGGCCCACACCCAGCAGAAGTCCGCGACACGAACGCCGGCGAGCGGGAGAGCAGCAGCACCGGCCGGCATCGCCGGATGTGGAGGCTCGGCCGGCCGCGCGTGCCACTCGGCCGACACCTCGAGCTGGTGCTCGCCGAGGCGCGGGGCCGGCCGGACGACCCGCCACGGCGTTCGCGAGAACTTGTAGGGTGCGCCGGGGTAGCGGAGCCGCCCGGCGTCGGGATGGTCGATGTCGACGAAGAACCCGCGCGCGGCGAGATGATCCGAGGCGAGCAGCATCGCCATGTCGAAGACCGGCGCGCACGGCACGCGCCGCTCCTGCAGCTCGACGTACTCATGCGCGCAGGACAGGTGGCCGAGCTCGCCTTCGAGCAGCGGCATCAGCGCGTCGAGGTTCCGGCCGCGCGTCAGACGATCGGCGAAGAGCTCGCCCTCGGTCCACTCCGGCCGCCCGAGGTAGTCGACGAGACGCTGCCACTGGTCCTCTTCCGCGCAGCCGATGAAGAAGCCTCCGTCGGCGAGCTGGATGATCCCCCACGGTCCGATCGAGCGGCTGCCGAGACGCGAGGCCACGCGCCCGGCGTAGGTCCAGTGAACGAAGTTCATCTCCAGGTTCGAGGCGATCGCGGCGGCGACGTTTACGTCGACGTGCTGGCCCCGCCCGCTCCGCTCGCGCGCCGCGAGCGCACCCAGCGTGACGATCGCCCCGTGCACGCCGCCCTGGAAGTCGGCCTGCTGGCCGAACGCCTTGAGCGGCGGCAGCGACGGGTCGCGGAGGGCTCCCGGGCTGATCGCCAGCCAGCCACCCGCCGCCACCTCGATCAGCTCGGTCGCCGCCCAGTCACGCCG
>JAXDLK010000337.1:0-2551 GCA_034666665.1 Candidatus Binatota bacterium | reverse complement strand
ACTCTTTCGGTGGATGCTCATGGTCCTCTGTCCTCCGTCCTCGCTCCGGGGCGCGCTCGTCTCGTGAGCCGATGAAGCCTGTCGACGCCGGGCAGCCAGAATCCAACGGCGGCGACGACTTCGTCGGGCGCCATCGTGAGGTCGAGCTCCTGCGCGCGAGCCTCGAGCGTGCCCGCACCGCGCGGGGTGGCGGCATGGTCCTGCTCGCCGGCGAGGCAGGGATCGGCAAGACGCGCCTCGCGCGAAAGATCGCCAAGGAAGCGGTCGCCGGCGGAATGGCCGTCGTCTGGGGACGATGCTGGGAGGGTGGGGGCGCGCCGAACTACTGGCCGTGGGTCGAGGTCATGCGCGAGTACGTCGCGCGGACGGACGACGAGACGCTCGGCCGCGAGCTCGGTGAAGGCGCACCCTACGTCGCCGAGCTCCTGCCGGAGATCCGCAGCCGCTTGCCGCGACCGGGGGAACCCGCGGCGGGGGCCGCCATCGGTCACGAGCATGCCGACCCGGACCACGCGCGTTTCCTGCTCTTCGATGCCGTGACGCGTCTCCTGATCGCGGCGGCAAGGCGGCGGCCGCTGGCCATCGTCGTCGACGATCTGCACGCCGCGGACCTGCCCTCGCTTTTCCTGCTCGAGTTCGTGAGCGGACGGCTCGACGACGCGCCGTTGTTGATCATCGGCACGTACCGCGAGGCCGAAGTTCGCCGGACGCCCGAGGCCGCGGACGTGGTTTCCCGGATCGCGCGGCGGAGCCTGCGGATCGTCCTTCGCGGCCTGAGCCAGCCCGACGTCGCCGAGCTCGTCGCCGCGACGGCCCACGAGACGGTGCCGCCCGACGTCGTGCGCGAGATCCACCGGGTCACCGACGGGAGCCCGCTCTTCGTCCAGGAGGTAGTCCGCACGCTGGCCGCAGAAGGACGGCTGTCGAGCCCCGGGGCCCGAGTCCGCGCGCTCCCCGCCGGAGTTCACGATGTCATCCGTCGCCGCCTCGCGCCGCTCCCTGCCCACTGCCACGACGTGCTGTCGGTGGCGGCGGTGGTCGGCCGCGAGTTCGACGTTTCGATTCTCGAGATGGTGTGCGACCGGCCGCGCGCGCAGATCTTCGAGATCCTCGACGAGTCGATTCGCGAGGGCGTGATCGAGGTCGACGCCCGGTCGCGATCCGCGGGCCGCTTCCGGTTCTCGCACTCGCTGTTCCGCGAGACGCTCTACGACAATCTTCAGCACGGACGCCGGCTCGGTCTCCACCTGCAGGTCGCGAGAGCGATGGAGAAGAGCCCCGACTGGTCGGCGACCCCCCGCTTCTCGGAGCTGGCGCATCATTACGTCGAGGCCGCGCCGCTCGGAGGAGTCGACGAAGCCGTCGAATACTCGTTACGAGCCGCGGACGCGGCCGCGCGACAGCTCGCCTACGAGGAGGCGCGCGCTCAGTGCGAGCGCGCGCTGGCATTGCCGATCCCCGACGAGCGCAAGCGCGCCGAGGTGTTGGCGGAGCTCGCGGAAGCGCAGCGTTCGCTCGGGCGCTGGGAGGATGCCCTGCCGACGTGGGAGCAGGCGATCGCGATCCACGAGCGCACCGGGAATCGTGAAGCGGTCGGGCGGCTCTGCTGGGACGTCGGCCATCAACTGGGAACCGCGTGGCGCTGGCCCGAGAGCTTCGCGTTCGTCGGCCGCGGCCTGGCCGCCCTCGGCGACATCGTCAATGCCGACCACGTCCGCCTGCTCACGCGGAGCGGCGTCGCGCTCTCGGCGATCGGGCACCACGACGCCGGCAAGGAGGCGATCGACCGTGCGCTGTCGATGGCGGAAACGCTCCGCGACGAGCCGCTCATCGGCTACGCCGAGTATTCGCAGACGATCCACCACTGGTGCTATCTCCAGGTCCGCCAGACGATCGACGTCGGCCGGCGTGCGGCGGCTCGTTTGCGGCGGAGCGGTGACCTCGAACACGCCGGCAACGCGTCGACGATGGTGCTCGGCTCCGAGCTCCTCGCCGGCCGCCTGAAGGACGCGAAGAGAACCGCCGCCGAGCTGAGGCCGCTCGCGGGGAAGCTCGCGCAGCACCTGTCGCCGTGGCTCATGCAGGCGATCGACAGCGCCGTGGTCGCCGTCGAGGGCGGCGATCTCGCCGCCGCCGGCCGAGATCTCCTCGACAGCGTCGAGTCGGCCCCGCGGTTCGAAGGAGATACCTACCTCGCCACCGTCCTCTACGGGATCCTCGCGTCCTGGCGGGGCGATACGGAGGCGGCGCTCCGGCAATTCGAGCAGGTGAGCCGCTTCGACGAAGACACCGCGGTGACGGATTCGAAGTCGTACGTGCTGCTCACGCTCGCTCTGGCAGGACGGACGGACGAGGCGCTGACCCTGCTCGACGAGTGGCGATCGCGAATCGCGCGCGCCGGCCAGCCGAACACGTACGCCAGCTGGAAGCTCCTGCTGAGCGCGACGGAGGTGTTCGTCGCTGCCGGCAAGCGGGATCGCGCCGCAGAGCTCTACTCGGACGTTCTCGAGGCGGGGAAGGACGGCGCGCGCTGCGTCGGAATCGACCTGCG
>JAXDLK010000336.1:0-3448 GCA_034666665.1 Candidatus Binatota bacterium | reverse complement strand
GGCAGCAGATCGCGCACGAAGAAGACACGCGTCGACACAGTCGCGCCGGAGGGAGCCGGCGTCTGTGTCGCTCCAGGCTGCGTCGGCGGAGCGATCGTCGGAGTCGGCGAGCCGGCGACCGGACCGGACTCGGTCGGCCGCGTGAGCCACGAACCGATCGCGAGCGCGAGGACGATGGCCGCCGCACCAGTCGCGACCTGCCACAGAGGGAAGCCGCGTCGGGCAGGCTGCGTCGCGATCCGCGATCGCTCGAACGGCGTCTGGTTCACGTCGATCGTCTCGATCGCGCGCGAAAGCGCGCGGCCGAGGATCTCGTCGTCGTGTCGTTCATCAGTCATCGCATGGCTCCTCGCGCGAGGCGGCCGGCGAGCTGGATCTGGCGAAGACGTTCGATCGCCTGATGCAGCGTGGCGCCGACGGTCCCGCTTTTGATGTCGAAGTGGTCGGCTATCTCGTCGTAGGAGAGTCCGTAGTAGTAGCGAGCCACGACGATCGCCCGCTGCCGCTCCGGCAGCTCGCCGAGCGCCGCGAGCAGATCGATCCGGTCCGCGGAGGTGTCGAAGCCATCGTCACGGGGTGGTAACGAAGCCCAAACCTCGTCCTCCCGGCGCGCCCGCTTGGCCTTGCGGAAGACCTCGCGGGTGCCCACCACGAGCAGCCAACCGGAGAGCTTTTCGATGTTGTCGAGGCCGATTCGGTGGGCTTTCACAAAGGCTTCCTGCGCCGCGTCCTCCGCCGCCGCCGGGTCCCGGCCGATCGCAAGGAGCGCCCGCACGAGGCGGGGATACTCACGGTCGTAGACCTCGCGCCAGCGATCTGTCATCGGCTTTCACCATAGAGAGGCCTCCCGAGTCGACTTTCTTTAGCGCTACCCGATTGACAGGTCAGATGGGTGGCCGTGACACTTGCGCGGACCTGCCGCCGCGGGCGGGCGGGGGAGGGGTCGCACTCGACCCGGAGGAGGAATTTGTTGGCTGCGGGTAACACCTACGATCGCCTCAAGAAAATCATCGTCGAGCAACTGGGCGTCGACGAGGTTGACGTAAAGCCTGAGGCCTCGTTTGTGGACGATCTCAACGCTGACTCGCTCGACTTGGTCGAGCTCATCATGAGTCTTGAGGAAGAGTTCGGGATGGAAATCTCGGACGAAGAGGCGGAAAGAATCAAGACCGTGGGCGACGCTCAGGAGTACATCGAGGAGCACGTCGCTTAGCGCGCACACTCACATCGCACGTAGCGCGTAGGGGAGGCAGGGGCATCGGAGCCCCTGCCTTTTCTGCGCTTATGGAGGAAATGACCGACATCGAGATAGGCGGGTATCGCTTCACGGACCAGACGCTGCTGGAGAACGCGCTGACGCACAGCTCGTATCTCCACGAGCATCCGGAAGAGAACGCGCACGATTTCGAGCGGCTCGAGTTCCTCGGCGATGCGGTCGTCGACCTCGTCGTCGGTGAGGAGCTCTATCGCCGCTTTCCCGATGCGACCGAGGGCGAGCTCACTGCGCTTCGCGCCGCGCTCGTCTCATCCGCGGCGCTCGCGGAGGTCGGCCGTGAGCTCGGCCTTCCGGAGCGCGCGCGGCTCGGACGCGGCGAGGAAGACACCGGTGGCCGCGGGCGCGCCGGGCTCTCCGCGAGCCTGTACGAGTCCGTCGTGGGGGCGTGCTACATCGAAGGCGGGCTCGAGGCGGCGACCGCGATGGTCCACGCGACCATGGGCGAGGCGATCGCGGCGACGCTCAGCTCGCCACGTAAGTCACCGAAGACGCTTTTGCAGGAGTGGGCGCAGGGTGCGCACCATCCGCTGCCGCTCTACCGGACGCTCGATGTGAGCGGGCCGGAGCACAAGCGCGGATTCGTCGTCGAGGTCGCGGTCGCCGGCAACGTCGCGCAGGGCACCGGCGCGTCGAAGCGCGCTGCTGAAGAGGCCGCGGCCGCGAAGCTCATGGAGATCGTGACGCGATGAGTGACGAGCTGAAGGTGATCGAGGGTGGCGTGTCCGCGCCGAACGCGGTGCTGAAGACGCTCAGCCTGACAGGATTTAAGTCGTTCGTTCACCCGACCCACCTCGAATTCGCGCCCGGCATCACCGCTGTCATTGGGCCGAACGGATCTGGCAAGTCGAACGTGGCCGATGCGATTCGTTGGGCGCTCGGTGAGAACAACGCGCGCGTCCTGCGCGCGAAGAAAAACGAAGAGCTCATCTTCGGCGGGAGCGAGACGCGCAAGGCGCTGAGTCACGCCGAAGTGTTGCTGCAACTGGACAACTCATCGCGTCGTTTGCCGATCGACTTCACCGAGATCGAAGTCGGCCGGCGTCTCTTCCGGAACGGTGAGGCCGAGTACTTAGTGAACCGTTCGCGCGTCCGCCTTCGCGACCTGCAGGACCTGCTCGCGGGTGCGAACCTCGCCGACAACCCCTTCGTCGTCATCGGACAAGGGCTCGTCGATCAGATTCTCGCGCTCCGTCCATCCGATCGGCGCACGGTGATCGAAGAAGCGGCCGGTACGAGACGGCTGCAGCTCCGCCGCGAGGAAGCGCTGAACCGGCTCAAATCCGCCGAGGCCGAGCTCGTTCGCGTGAACGACATCCTTCGCGAGATCGGTCCGCGGGTCGAAGCGCTTCGCGACCAGGCCGCGAAGTGGAACGAGTACGAGACGATCCGCAACGAGCTGCGGCGCCGCGCGCTGCGCTGGTACAAGGCCTCGTTCGGGACGACGGCCGATCAGCGCGCCGATCTCGCGACCCAGATCATCGGTGTCGACAAGGAGATCGAGCGCCTGACCGACTACGTTTCGGAGGGCGAGTCGACCACCGCAGGAACGGACGAGGATCTGCGCGGGGCGCGGCAGGAGGAAGAGCTCCGCCGCATCGGCGCCGCGGATGCGGCATCCGTCGAAGCGTCCGCTCGCGAACGCGTCGCCGGACTCGAGGCGAGCCTCGCCGCGATCGAGGCCGAGCGCGGGCGAACCGGCGCCGCACTTGCCGCGCTGCCCGGAGAGCTCGCCGGTCTTCGCGAGCGGCGCACCCGCGTGGACGAAGAGGCGAGCGGCGCCGCACGGAGCGCACGCGACTCCGCCGACAGCGCGCGCACCGCCGAAGAGGAGGCGTCGCACACGCGCGTCGCCCTCGCCGAAGCTCGCGCGGCCCGCGTCGAGACCGAGCGCGCGCATCTGGTGCGCGAGAGCGACGAGATGCGTCTCGGTGACGAGGAGCGGTCGCTGCTTGCGCGCGAGGAAGAGCTCAGCGCGACCGCCGCCACTCTCGCGAAGGAACGAAGCGAGCGCGAGCGTGAGCGAAGCCGCATCGCGGCGGATCTCGGGCGGGCGCGTGAGAAGGTCGCGGAAGCCGCGCGGATCGCGGAGGCCGCCGCCGAGCGCGCCGGCGCCGCGCGTAACGAGCTTCAGCGGATCGATGGCGATCTCGCGCTGGTTCGCGGACAGACCGC
>JAXDLK010000335.1:0-3481 GCA_034666665.1 Candidatus Binatota bacterium | reverse complement strand
GCACGCGCTCGGGGCGCCCGCCGACGCCGCCGGGACGCCCGCGCGCGTCGAGCACGATGCCGAATTTCGTCGCCAGGAACACCTGCTCCCGGCGGTCGCGGATCGCGCGGCCGACCAGCTCCTCGTTCTTGCCGGCGCCGTAGACGTCCGCCGTGTCGAGGAAATCGATCCCGAGGTCGAGCGCGCGATGGATCGTCTCGACGCCCTCGTCTTCGTCGCCGGGACCGTAGACGCCGGTCATCGACATGCAGCCAAGACCGATCGCCGAAACCTCCGGGCCGTTCTCACCGAGCCTTCGCCGTCGCATGCGCCCTCCTTCTTCCCGCCCGCAGGCGGCCAGCAGCACGAGCCTTGCGAGCCGCTTCCTGGACGACAGTCCATCGTCCGCAGGACCGGTGCAACCCGCCGCGCGGCCGTCTGCGGGGAGTGCTCGCGCCGCTCCGGCAACTGCGATAACGGGGAGGGTCATGGGCGACCTCTTCGATCCCAGCGACGAGCACGTCGCGCTCCGCTCCGTCGTCCGGGATTTCACCGAGCGCGAGGTCGCCCCGCAGGCGATCGAGTGCGACCGCACGGAGACGTTCAACCTGCCGCTCTTCCGCAAGCTCGCGGACCTCGGCGTGCTCGGCGTCACGGTGGACGAGCGGTGGGGCGGCGCCGGAATGGACGCGCTCGCGGCGGTGATCGTGCACGAAGAGCTCTCCGCCGCCGATCCCGGCTTCTGCCTGGCGTACCTGGCGCACTCGATCCTCTTCGCGAACAACCTCTCCCGCAACGGCAGCGACGATCACCGCGCCCGGTATCTTCCCGACGCCTGTGCCGGACGGAAGATCGGCGGCATGTGCATGAGCGAACCGTCGGTCGGCACCGACGTGCTCGGCATGAAGACGACCGCGGTTCGCAAGGGCGACGTCTACGTGCTGAACGGCGCCAAGATGTGGATCACGAACGGCGCCGTCAGCGACACGGAGCTCGGCGACGTCTTCCTGGTCTACGCGCGGACGGGCGGCTCGGGCGCCAAGAGCTTCTCGCTCTTCGTGGTGGAGAAGGGCTTCCCCGGGTTCCGGCTCGGCCAGAAGATCAAGGACAAGCTCGGCATGCGCGCTTCGACGACGGCCGAGCTCGTCTTCGAGGACTGCACCGTGCCCGCGGCGAACCTGGTCGGAGAAGAGGGCCAGGCAGTGCGCCACATGATGCGGAATCTGGAGATCGAGCGCCTGACGCTCGCGGCGATGAGCCTCGGGATCGCGCGGCGATCGATCGAGGTGATGAACCGCTACGCGAGCGAGCGCAGCGCGTTCGGTCAGCCGATCCGGTCCTTCGGACAGGTGCAGCGCCACATCGCCGAGGCGTACGCCGCGTACATGGCCGGCCGATCGTACGTCTACGCGGTCGCCGGCCGGCTCGACCTCGACCGGGCCGGCAACCGCATCGACTCCGACGGCGTGAAGCTCTACTGCGCAGCGATGGCGAAGAACGTCGCCGACAGCGCGATCCAGGTGCTCGGCGGCTACGGCTACGTCGCCGAGTACGGCGTGGAGCGGCTGTGGCGCGACGCGAAGCTGCTGGAGATCGGCGGCGGCACCAACGAAGCGCATCAGAAGAACATGGCGATGGACCTCGCGGCCGTCGAGCGACTCGCCTGACGGAGGGAGCTCCGCATGTCCGACGACCTCTTCCACACGCCCGAGCACGAGATCTTCCGCCGCACGGTGCGGAAGCTCGTCGACGAGGACCTGGCCCCTCGGGCTCGCGAGTTCGACGAGCGCGGCTGCATCGACAAGGCGCTCTTCCGGAAGATGGGCGATCTCGGGATGCTCGGCATCCGCTACGACCCGCGCTGGGGCGGCGGCGGCCTCGATTGGACGTACACCGCGGCGCTCTACGAGGAGCTCGGCCGCGCCGACAACGCGGGCGTGGTGATGGGCATCACGGTGCAGACCGACATGGCGACGCCCTCGCTCCACCAGTTCGGTACGGACGAGCTTCGCGAAAAGTACCTCGTCCCCGCGATCAAGGGCGAGATGGTCGCCGCGATCGCGGTCACCGAGCCGGACGGCGGCTCCGACGTAGCGTCGATCAAGACCCGCGCCGTCCGCGACGGCGACCAGTGGGTGATCAACGGCAGCAAGATCTACATCACGAACGCGGCGACCGCCGACTGGCTCTGCCTGCTGGCGGTGACGGAGCCGGGCGCGGGATACGGCGGCTTCTCGCAGATCGTGGTGCCGACCGACGCGCCCGGCTTCAGCTACCGGCTGCTCGACAAGATCGGCAACTGGGGCTCCGACACCGGGCAGCTCTTCTTCGAAGACGTGCGCGTGCCGGTGGCGAACACAATCGGCCAGCCCGGGCGCGGCTTCCAGCAGCAGATGGTGCAGTTCCAGGACGAGCGGCTCGTCGCCTGCGTGTCGACGACGGCCCAGGCGCAGGCGCTGTGGGAGAAGACGCGCCAGTGGTGCGACGACCGGATCGTCTTCGGCAAGCCGCTGATCGCGATGCAGGTGACGCAGTTCAAGCTCGTCGAGATGCTGACGCAGATCGCCGCCGCGCGCGAGCTCACGAACCATTGCATCCGCAAGCGGATCGCCGGTGAGGACGCGACCAACGAGATCACCATGGCGAAGCTCTTCTGCGGCCGCATGGGGCGCTTCGTCGCCGACGAGTCGATCCAGCTCCACGGCGGCTTCGGCTACATGAAGGAGAGCGCCGCCGGACGCGCGTTCGTCGACATGCGCCTGGTTTCGATCGGCGGCGGCACCGACGAGACCATGATCCAGTACCTGGCGAAGCGGCTGGGCATGTGATGGCCGACGGCGGCCGTCGCATCTTCGTCGGCGACGTCCAGGGATGCGTCGACGAGCTGCGGGAGCTCCTCGATGCGGTGAAGCTCGATCCGGCGCGCGATCGCCTGCATCCCGTCGGCGATTTCGTCAACCGCGGTCCCGACTCCGCGGGCGTGCTCCGCGTTTGCCGCGAGATCGATGCCGGCGGCGTGCTCGGCAACCACGATCTTCACTGCCTGAAGGTAGCCGCGGGAAAGAGCGCGGCGCGGCCGGGTGACACGCTCGACGACCTGCTCGCGGCATCGGACCGCGACGAGCTCCTCGGATGGCTCCGCGCCCGTCCCATCGTTCGCGGCTGGCCCGACCTGATCACCGTCCACGCCGGGCTGCACCCCCGCTGGCGCGATCCGGAAGCCCTGCTCGGCGCGAAGGATCCTCTCGGGGACGATCCGGCCACCGACTTCGCGGTTCGCGTCCGCCACTGCGATCCGGAAGGGAGGAGACCGGAGAAGGACCGCCCTCCCCCCGGCCCGCCGTTCCGGCCGTGGGACGAGCTCTACGAAGGCGAGCGCACGGTGGTGTTCGGCCACTGGGCGGCGCGAGGGCTCGTGTGGAAGCCGAAGATTCGCGGCCTCGATACGGGCTGCGTCTGGGGCGGCCAGCTGACCGCGTGGATCGCGGAGGAAGATCGGCTG
>JAXDLK010000334.1:0-10995 GCA_034666665.1 Candidatus Binatota bacterium | reverse complement strand
TGGGTAGCGCGAGCCCGATTCCGCGAATTCAGCAACGTCCGCTGTCGCCGGCGCTTACTCCCCCGGGTAGTTGAGCGAATGGAACCGATCGGCTAGGCCGAAGGCGTGGAGTTCGGCATCTTCTTCGAGCTCTCGGTACCGCGACCGTTCGACGATGGCGGTGAGGCGCGGGTCTATCGCGAGGCGCTCGAGCAGACGCGTGTCGCGGACGAGGTCGGCTTCGACACGGTCTGGGCGGTCGAGCATCACTTCTTGGAGGAGTACTCGCACTGCTCCGCCCCTGAGGTCTTCCTGACGGCGTGCGCGATGACCACGCGCCGGATCCGCGTCGGCCATGGCGCCGTCGTCTGCGTTCCGGAGATGAATCATCCGATCCGCGTCGCCGAGCGTGCGGCAGCGCTCGACATCCTTTCCGATGGGCGCCTCGAGTTCGGCACCGCGCGGTCGTCCACGTGGACCGAGCTCGGCGGATTCGAGGCCAACCCGGACGACACCAAGAAGACCTGGGACGAGTACGTCCGCGTGCTGCCGCGGATGTGGACCGAAGAGCGGATGTCCTACCGCGGGTTCTCGTTCTCGATGCCGGAGCGCGCGGTGCTGCCGAAGCCGCTGCAGAAGCCGCACCCGCCGATGTGGGTCACGGTGACGAGCCCGGGGACCGAGCTCGACGCCGCGGACCGCGGCCTCGGCTCGCTCGGTGTCGCCGCGGCGAGCTTCGCCGAGCAGGAGCGTCGCACTCGCGAGTATCATCGCCGGATCGGCTCGTGCGACCCCGCCGGCAAGGTGGTGAACGATCGCGTCGCGACGCTGAACTTCCTCTACTGTCACGAGGACGCAGCGATCGCGGCCGAGCGCGGGCTTCGCCTGGCGAACTTCTTCGGCTTCACGAATTCGCACCTGCTGTTCACGCGCGAGGTCTACCCGACCCGCGCGTACCAGTCGCTCGGCAACCTCGCCCCGCGCTCCGACCGCGAGGGAGGCAGCCCCGGGGATCGGCGCGCGATCCCCGAAGGGCTCGCGATCGGCGACCCGAAGCGCATCGTCGAGCAGATCCGCCGCTGGGAATCGATGGGCGTCGATGCGATCAACTTCATCTTGAACGTCGTCGACGTGCTGCCGCAGGAGCAGGTGCTCGAAAGCCTGCGCCTCTTCGCGCGCGAGGTGATGCCGGCGTTCCGCGGCACCAGCGAAGCCCGCCGGAAGGAGGCCTGACGTGTTGGTCGGCAGCGCCGACGTCGCCCGCCTCGCCGAGCGTGCCGGAACCATCGAATCCTGGGCGACCGAGTCCCTGCGGCTCGAGAACGTCGAGACGCTGACGGTCGTCTACGAGATCGAGAGCGCCGGAGCCGAGGATCTCCTCCTGCCCGCGCTCCATCCGACGATCCCGCCGATCGCGGCCTGGACGTTCCATCGTGCCGCGGCCAGCTCTGCGGGTCCGTTCACGCTCGCCGAGCTCCGCATCGGCTGCCGCTTCGGCGTCCGGCCGCGCGGCTTCGTCGCGGGAGCGTTCGTCGATGGCGCCGGTGCGGCGTCGCTGCTGTCGACCTGGGGCTATCGGGCCGAGGTCGCCGACGTGCGGCTCCAGCGATTCTACGACGAGGTGATCGGTACGGTGGCGATCGACGGACGGCCGGTGCTCGCCGCCCTGCTCCTCGATCCGGACCCGCTCTCGCCGTCGGACGTGCAGCAGATCGCGACCATGGTGCTCGCGCGCACGCCACGCGGCATCCGTCTGGTGCAGGTGGAGCCCGAGCTCACGATCCGGCGCGCGGAGCGCGGCCGGCCGCGTCTGGACCACTTCGATGCGGCCGCGTGGGGCGCCGACGGCGTGAGGCCCGCGTATGCTGTGTCGGCATCGACCACTGTGTCGGACATGACGGTGCCGCCGATCCGTTATGTCGCGAAGCCGGACGTGCTCGCCTTCGAAGGCACGGAAGCGGTTCCGTAATGAGGCTCGAGCTTTCTTCGCGGCGGAGCCGCCGGTGAAGGGCAGGATCATACGCGGGCGCCCCCTCTCCCTAGCCCTCTCCCCGGGGGGGAGAGGGGACATACTTCGAGGCGCAGTTCTCGTCGCGGGTCTTCTGCTGGCCTTTGCCTGCACGGCCGCGGCAGCCGCCGACTCGGACCTGCCGCTCGACCGGATCCACCTGCCGCGCGGCTTCCACATCGCGGTCTACGCGACGGGCGTGGAGAACGCGCGCGAGATGGCGCGCGGCGACGAGGGCACGATCTTCGTCGGCAGCCGCGAGGCCGGAAACGTGCACGCGGTCGTCGATCGTGACGGAGATGGCCGTGCGGATCAGGTACTCCTCCTCGCCGAGGACCTGAACATGCCGACGGGCGTCGCCTTCCGCGGCGGCGCCCTCTACGTCGCCGAGGTGAACCGCATCCTCCGCTTCGACGACGTCGAGAGCCGCCTGACGAAGCCGCCGGAGCCGAAGGTCGTCAGCGCCGACTTTCCCGACGAGTCCCACCACGGGTGGAAGTTCATCGCGTTCGGACCCGACGGCCTCCTCTACGTGCCCGTCGGAGCGCCGTGCAACGTGTGCGACACGGAAGGCTTCGCGTCGATCCACCGGATGAAGCCGGACGGCAGCGGCCACGAGGTCTTCGCGCGCGGCATCCGCAACACCGTGGGGTTCGACTGGAGCCCGGACGCGCACGAGCTCTGGTTCACGGAGAACGGCCGCGACAACATGGGCGACGACGTGCCGCCGGACGAGCTCGATCGAGCGCCCCGGGCGGGCCTGCACTTCGGATTCCCTTTCTGCCACGGGAAGAGCATCGCCGACCCGAAGTTCGGGCTCGAGCGAAAGTGCAGCGAGTTCGTGCCGCCGGCCCGGGAGCTCGGCCCACACGTCGCGGCGCTCGGCATGCGCTTCTACACCGGAAAGATGTTCCCCGAAGCGTATCGCGGACAGATCTTCATCGCCGAGCACGGCTCGTGGAACCGCACGCAGCCGATCGGTTACCGCGTGATGCTCGTGCGACGAAAGGGCGGCGAGGCCGTCTCCTACGAGCCCTTCGCCGAGGGCTGGATGCAGAAGGGCCGTGCGTGGGGCCGGCCGTCGGACGTGCTCGTCATGCCGGACGGCGCGCTCCTCGTCGCCGACGACGAGGCCGACGCGATCTACCGGATCACCTATTCCACCGCTTCGGCCCCGAACGATTGATCCGCCGGCGGCGCACTCGAGCCCACGCCGGCGAGGATGCGCGTCAGCTCGTCGTAGTCGAGCGGCTTCACCAGGTGGCGGTCGAAGCCCGCCTCGAACGCGTGGCGGCGGTCGAATGGCTGACCGTAGCCCGTGAGCGCCACGAGAAAGATCGGCGCGGGACCTTCCGCGGAACGGATCCGTCGGGCGACCTCGTAGCCGTCGATGCCGGGGAGGCCGATGTCGACGAGCGCGACGTCCGGTCGTGACGAGAGCGCGAGCTCGACGCCGCGCTCGCCTTCGCCGACGGCCTCGACCCGATGACCGGCGAGCTCGAGCAGAGAACGCAGCGCCTCGCGCGCATCCGCGTGATCTTCGATCACGAGAATTCGGCGCGGCGCGGTAGCGCTCGCCGGCGGCGGCGCTCCCCGCGGTGCCGGGGCGGGGCCGCGCAGCGGCAGTCGCACGGTGAAGCGGCTGCCGCGACCCGGCCCTTCGCTCTCCGCGTGCACGCTACCGCCATGGAGCTCGGCGAGCCGCCGAACGAGCGTGAGGCCGAGGCCCAGCCCTCCACGGGATCGGTCGATCGGCTGCTCTCCCTGGGCGAACACGTCGAAGATCCGCGGCAGGATCTCGGCCGGAATGCCGATGCCGTCATCCTCGATCGTGATCAGCGCTTCGCCGTCGTGGCGTGCCACCTGCAGGTGGATGCTGCCGCCTTCGGGCGTGTACTTCACCGAGTTGTCGAGCAGGTTCGTCAGGATCTGCTCGAGACGCGTCGCATCCCCCTGCACCACGGCGGGCTCGCTCGTGAACGACACGCAATGGCCTCCGCCGATCCCGGCGGCGCCGAGCGTCGAGATGCAGCGGACCGCGACCTGCTCGATGTCGACCGGCTCCTGCCGGAGCTCGATCTTGCCGGAAGTCAGGCGTGAGACGTCGAGCAGGTCGTCGACGAGACGTTTCAGGTTGAGCGTCTGGCGACCGATGACAGCGAGCAACTCGTCGTGGCGTTCCTCCGCTCCGGGGGTCTGCAGCGCGCGAACGCTGTTGGCGATCGCGCCGATCGGATTCCTCAGCTCGTGGCCGAGCATCGCGAGAAACTCGTCCTTGGTGCGGTTCGCGCGCTCGGCGTCGGCTCGGGCGCGGCGCTCGGCTTCGTAGAGTCGAGCATTGTCGAGCGCGATCGCTGCCTGAGCGGCGAGGCCGGCGAGCAGGCGCTCGTGCCGCTCGCCGAAGACTCCCGCGCGAGGATGGCCGACGAAGAGACCCCCGAGCAGCTCGGCCGATCGCGAGATGACGGGCACGGCCAGATAGCTCCGTACGGCCGCTCGGGCGAACGTGCTGGCGCCGTCGGAAGGCCGAAACCGAGGATCCGCCGTCACGTCGTCGACGCGGAGCGGCCGCTCGTCCGCGGCGGCGAGGTCCTGGAGGCCACCGGGCGATCCCCAGGGGAGCTCTTCGACCGGCATGTCGCCGGCGTGCGCGCATGCCACGCCTGAGCCGTCGCGCGGAGCGCCGCCGTCGTAGAAGAACGCGCCCGCCGTCGCTCCGGTGAGCTTCGTCGCCGTATCCGCGAGCGCCTGCGCGAGGTTCTCGAGGCTGAGCTCCGCCGACAGGATCTGCCCGATTCGGTTGAGGCGGTCGAGCGCCTCCGTCTCGTCTCGGAGCTGGGCCTCCATGGCCTTGCGCGCGGAGATGTCGGCGGCGACGCCGGCCATGCGGCGCGCTGAGCCGCTCGCGTCCGTCCGCGCGCGTCCTTTCACTGCGATCCATCGCTCGCGTCCGTCCCGCGCGACGATCCGATGCTCCAGGTCGTAATCCGAGCCCTCGGTGAGCGAGCGCTGGACGGCGGCGGTGACGAGCGTGCGGTCGTCCGGATGGACCGAGCGCAAGAACTCCGGATAGGTCCGACCTTCCAGGGGGACGCCGGCATCGATGCCGCACACGAGATCACCGGCGGACAGATCCCACTCCCACGTCCAGGTGGCCGCGGCTTCGAGCGCGAGGCGCAGTCGCTCCTCGCTCCGGCGCACCTCTTCCTCGACCCGTGTGCGCTCGACGAATTGGCCGATCTGCGCACCGATCGCGCGCGCCATCCGCAGCACCGCGTCGTCGGGCGGCCGAATCTCGCGGCTGAAGAATTCGAGCACGCCGAGAAATTCTTTCCCGAGGCAGATCGGGAAGGCGAAGGCGGTGTGCAGGCCGTCCTTCACGGCGGTGGGTGCGCGCGGGAAGTTGGGCTCGCGAAGCACGTCCTCGATCCACGCCGCCTCGCCGGTCTTCCAGATGCGCCCGGGAAGTCCGACGTTTTTCGGAAAGCTGACGCTGCGGCTGAGAGCGGCGAAGCGGCGGCCGGGCGAGGTCGGGCCGACGCATACGTCGACGGGTCGCAGCACCTGCGTCCGTCGATCGACGATCCACAGCGCGCCCACCTCCCAGCCGAGATTGTCGCACATCGCTGCCAGGAGCGATGGCGCGGCATCGGTCAGGCTGGCGGCATCGGCGAGGACCGCGGTCACCCCGTGCTGCGCGGCCAAGCGCTGCTCCGCGAGCTTCCGTTCCGTGACGTCGACGATGAGACCGTGCAATCGCGGTGAACCGCCGCGATCGTCGGCGATCACCCGGACCGTCTCGTCGAGCCAGACGACGCGGCCGTCCGCCGCGAGCGCACGGTATTCGACTTCGAAGCTCTGGCCGTCGCGCGCCGATTCCCACGAGCGCGCCACCCGGTCCCGGTCCTCGGGATGGACACGGCTCATCCAGAAGTCGGGCTCCATGAGCCAACGCTCGATCCGGTAACCGAGGATCTTTCTTGCGCGCTCGCTCACGAACGTGAAGCGCACCGGGTCCCGCTGCGCCTCCCAGACGATCGCATCGAGGCCCTGGAGGAATTCGCGATAGCGGAGCTCCGCCCGCTCCGCCTCGGCGCGCGCGAGCCTCTCGAGCTCGAAACGACCGCGGGATTCGTCCGCTCGCTGCGCCGTCCGCGTCATGCGATCCGCAACCGCGAGGGCGAAGGCGATCAGGCTCACCAGTGCCGCGCTCACCGCGATGGCGGTGCCGATCGTGCCCGTCGCTCCCGTCCAGGTCATGGCCGCCGCTCCCGCGGAGACGGCAGCGCTCACCGCACCGGCCGCCGGCAGCGCCCGGATCCAGCCGCTTGGCGTCGTCGAGGTTTCCACGGGCTTGAGACGGTGATCCTGGGGCACGGACCGCGCTCGAGCGCCACCCGCAGCCTTCCGGCTATGGACCTCGAATGCCGTTTGTTCAATATCTTCGCGCCGTGGGGGCACGGATCTCGGTGGAGGGGCTGCGCAAGCAGTACGGCGCGCGCACCGTGCTCGACGGGGTGACGTTCGAGGTCGGCGAGGGAGAGATCGTCGGTCTTCTCGGGCCGAACGGCGCCGGCAAGTCGACCACGCTCTCGATCTTGGCGACGCTCGTGCCGCCGGATCGCGGCATCGTCTTCGTCGCCGGCCACCGGCTGCCGGACCGGGCTCGAGCGGCGCGAGGCGCGATCGGCCTCGTGCCGCAGCGAACGGCCGTGTACCCGACGCTGAGCGCGAGCCAGAACCTCGACTTCTTCGTTCGAGCTCAGGGGCTGAGCGGAGGCCGTGCCCGCGAGGCGGTGGACTGGGCGGCGGCCCTCGTCGGTCTCGGCGAGCGCAGCGCGGAGCCGGTCGAGCGGCTCTCCTCGGGGATGCGGCGCCGGCTGAACCTCGCCTGCGGAATCCTTCATCGTCCCCCGGTGCTGCTGCTCGACGAGCCGACCGTCGGCGTCGACCCGCAGTCGCGAGAGCGCATCTTCGAGGCGGTCACCAGCCTCGCCGCGGAGGGCGCTTCCATCCTTTACAGCACCCACGACATGGACGAGGCGGAGAGGCTTTGCTCCCGGGTGATCCTGCTGGACGAAGGGCAGGTGGTCGCGTCGGGTACCCCGGCCGAGCTCGTCAGGGGGACGGGCATGACACCCGTGATCCGCCTTCGCATGAGCGTCACGTTGCCTGACGGCTGGAACCCGGACATCTTCGGCGCTCGTGTCCTCGAGCGCTCCGGGGCGGAGCTGGCGCTCGCGGTCGCGGACGCCGCAGCCGTACCGACGCTCCTGATGTCCGTCGCCCGCGCCGGCGGCGACGTGCTCGACCTCCGGCTCCACCGGCCGAATCTGGCAGACGTCTTCTTCCAGCTGACCGGCCGTGCGCTGCGCGACCGCGGGGACGCCGGCGCGGTGGCGGGAGCGTGATGGTTCAGGGGCTGATTGCCGCTTTTCGCAAGGATCTGCTGCTGCTCCTTCGCGACCGGCCCGCGCTGATCTTCCTGACCATCGCGCCGATCGTGGTGATCACGGTCGCGGGGTTCTCACTGGCGAGCCTCTACGGCAGCTCGGCCCAAGGCTCGACGCCTCCCGTGCTGCTGCTCGTGGACGAAGATCGCGGGCGACTGGCGGAGCTCGCGCGCGAGCGACTCGAGAAGGGCGACGAGGTGCGGATCCAGATCGTCGCGGACCGGGGCGAGGCGGCGAGCCGGATCCGCGACGACGACGTGGGCGCGGCGCTGATTTTTCCTGCAGGGACGACCGCGGCGGTAGCCGCCGGTCGGCCGGGACAGGTCCTCCTCTACACCGACCCGGCCAAGTATCTGCAGATCGCCAACGTACGGACGCTCGTTCAGGAGCTCCGGCACGAGCTCGAGGTGGCGAGCCGCAAGAAGGCGGGCGAGCACCTCGCCGAGGCACGCGACCAGGCGCTCGCCGCGCATGCCGGCTTCGAGAGCGCCACGCGAGAGTTTCGCCAGAAGGCCGAGGAGTTTCGCGCCGCGCTCGCTGCCATGCGCGAGGAGATCGTCGATCGGATGACCGAGGCGCGGAAGCGCGCCGCCGACGAGCTCGACGAGGACATCGCCTCGGCGGCGACCAAACGGTCGACGCGCGTCCGCGAACGGCTCACGCGCGAGCTCGCGCCGCTGAAGGCGTTCCTCGCCGACCTGAGCGCCACGAAGCGTCAGCTCGAGGAGTGGCAGCGACAGGTCGAGGAGCGGGTCGGACCGGTGGCGAAGGCGCTGCCGCCCCCGCCGCGCCTTCCGGTGCTGCCGCCGAGCATCCAGTCTCTGGCGGCCGCGGATCCCGAGGAGCTTGCGAACCGCGTTCTCGGAGCGTCGATCAAGTTCCAGACGCTGGGGCGCCTGCCGCGGGTCGCGGTGCCGAGGGTGCCGGATTTTCCGCGGCTCGACTTGCCGAAGATTCCGCAGCCGCCGGAAGCGAAATTCCCGGGGACGGTCGAGGTCGAGGAGACCAGCGTCACGGGCGCTCCCAAGCGGCTGAACACGTTCGACCAGAACGTGCCGGGGTTCAGCGTCACCTTCCTGTTGCTCGGCATTCTGCTCGGTGTCTCGCTCGGCCTGCTCGACGAGCGGGACTGGGGGACGCTCGATCGGCTGCGGACGCTGCCGATGCCGTTCACCGCCGCGATCGTCGCCAAGCTCGGGTCACGTTTCGTCGTCGGCATGCTGCAGATGGCGCTGCTCTTCGCCGTCGGATGGATCGCGTTCGGGGTTTCGCTCGGTCCGCAGCCCTGGGCGCTCGCGCTGCCGACGGCCGGAATCGTGTTCGCCGGAACGGCTTTCGGGCTGGTCGTCGCCGCGATCGCCCGAACCCGTGATTCCGTGCTGCCGGTCGGCTCGATCGTGATCGTCACCATGGCCGCGATCGGCGGCTGCTGGTGGCCGATCGACCTCGAGCCCGACTGGATGCGGCGCGTTGCGCTCGCGTTCCCCACCACGTGGGCGATGAGCGCGTACAACGATCTGATGATCCGCCGCCAGACCGTCGAGGCCGCGCTGATGCCGACTGCCGTGCTCTTCGCCTACGGCGCACTCTATCTCGCCGTCGGGCTCGTGCTCTTCCGGCGCCATCTTCGCAGCACGTAAAGTCGGCGAAACGATGGCTCCGCGCCTGGGTTAGTACCCCCGCCAGGAAGGGGCGTTTCACAGTTTGTGCAGTTTTCCGGCAGGGGTATCCCGCCGGAGGTCTCGACGCACGACGTGTCCATGCGTCCGGGATCCGGAACTGCACAAACTGTGAAACGCCCCTCTACGACGCACCCGTGAACCTCCGACTCTGCGCAGGGCTCGCGGCGCTGCTCGCGTCGACCTCGTGGATGACCACTGCCAGCGCGCGGGACATCCTCGACACCGAGCGGAGCCTCGGCGACATCATGATGTCGCCGGAAGAGCGCAAGCGCTTCCGCGATCCGGTCGATCACGAGGAGGAAGCGGAGCAGAAGGAGAAGAAGGCGTCGGAGCGCCCGTGGGCTCTTCTGCCGCAGCTCGGCTTCAGCCCCGAGAAGGGACCGAACGGCGGCATCAAGTTCACGCACCGCGATTTCGGACCCTTGCACGCCACGTTCGACATCGATGGCGTGTACGCCCTCGAGGGGCAGCAGAAGCTCGCCACCGTGGCCGCGCTGCCGCACCTCTGGAACAACCTGCTGGTCGCGATGGTCGAGGCCGAGTACTCGCGCGATCCCACCAAGGAGTTCTTCGGCCTCGGCAACAACGAGGTCGGTCCGGACGAGCTGTCGACGCACGAGGAGCAGATCGTCACCGCGCTGGTCACGTTCGGCGGGCGGCCGATCGATCGTCTGACGCTCGCGCTCACCGGAGGCTTTCACCAGGTGGACATCCGCCATGGCGACCTTCAGGGCCGGACGCCGGCCACGGTGGACCTCTTCCCGGACCTGTCGGGCGTGCACGGCGGCCGCACCAGCCCGTTCGGGTTCTCGCTCGTCTACAACAATCGCCTGGACATCACGCGGCCCACGCGCGGCTGGAGCTTCGCGTTCAAGCTCGAGCACGTGAACAAGGCGCTCGGCAACGACTTCCAGTACACGGCGTACATCGCGGACGGGAGTTACCTCTACCCGATCCCGACGCGTAGCCAGGTGCTCGGTCTCCACATCGGCGGCACCTTCATGGACTCGAAGAAGCGGGAGATCCCGTTCTTCGATCTCGCGTCCCTCGGCGGCCCGTACGACCTCCGCGGTTACTTCTATCAGCGCTTCCTCGGCGAGAGCCGCGTGATGATCAACCTCGAGTACCGGATCAAGGTGTTCGACTTCAACTTCATCGACATCTGGCGCGTACGGATCGACGGCGTGGCGTTCGGCGACATGGGGCGCGTGTTCATCGACGAGGGAGATCTGTCGGACGAATTCCACGTCAACCGGCGGCTGCTGCCACGGCTCTTCGAGGATTTCCGCTACAGCTACGGCGGTGGGGCCCGGTTCGCGCTCGGCAAGGCGCTGATCGCGCGCGTGGACGTGGGCTTCAGCGACGAGGAGAAGGGTCTCATCTACCTCGTCTTCGGCCACACGTTCTGAGGGCGGCCATGCACGCGTTGATCCCTTTCCCTTCCACCAGGGAGAGGGTGCCCGAAGGGATGGGTCAGGGTCTGCTCTCTGCTGGCGGTTTGGCGCGTAGCGAACGGTCAGGTTGCCTGGTAGAACCTGTCGTCCATGCCTCTCCTCCGCGCCGCTGCGTTGGTAATGAACGCAGCCGTATTCGCCGTCGGTGTGGCCCGCTCGCAGGGCTACATGAGCCCGCCCGATTACGTCTTCGTCGCGCTCGTGCTGATCGCGTCGACGGTCAGCGCGGCCACGCTCCTCCTCGGTATGTATTCGCCGCTCCGCGACGAAGCCGGTGCCACGCTCGTGTCCGCGGCCTACCTGCTGAACGTCTGCCTGCTCGGTTTCGTGATCTTCCTGCTCGGCGTGCTCCCCGACGTCGCTCGGGAGCAGCAGCGTTTGTGGATCGGGATCCTCGGGATCGCGCCGATCGTCAACGC
>JAXDLK010000333.1:0-22707 GCA_034666665.1 Candidatus Binatota bacterium | reverse complement strand
AGGTCCTGATCGACGGCCGCGATCAGGCTCTCGGCGTCGAGATCATCCGCGACGTCGGGGAGCCGATCCGGCGGCACCTCGACGAGATCGCCGGTCGGCACCGGTCGCCGCCTGGGCTTGGGTGGGGAATGCGACGGCGAGCAGGAGGATCCCGAGGTACAGGAGGCGATTGCGAGGAAGAGCAGGAGTGCGGCGACGGCTCCGCGCGTCATTCGCGGCCGGCCACGGTTCCGTACGCCGCCTCGGCGGCGGCGATGGCGCGGCCGGGCTCGACGGAAGCTCCGGCCGCCGGGAGCATGTCTTCCAGCGCTCCGAGGAGCGCGAGCACGTTCGCTGCGCGGCAGGATTCCCCCATGAGCCCGATCCGCCAGATCTTGCCGCGGAACGGTCCGAGGCCGCCGCCGACCTCGATCGAGAAGTCGTCGAGCAGCCGGCGGCGAAGCGGCGCCTCTTCGACCCCTGCCGGCAGCGTCACCGCGTTCAGCATCGGCAGGCGGTACGGCGCATCGACGACGAAGCCGAAGCCGAGCGCCTCGAGACCGGCGGCGAGCGCCCGGTGATTCGCGCGATGCCGCGCAAACCGCGCGTCGAGGCCTTCCTCGACGACCATGCGAAGCGCCTCGGCGAGCGCGAAGTTCATCGAGATCGGTGCGGTGTGGTGGTAGACGCGCTCCGCGCCCCAGTAGCGCTCGATCATCGTCACGTCGAGGTACCAGCTACGCACCTTCGACTTCCGGCCGCGGATGCTCTCGAGCGCACGCGGGGAGAACGTCACGGGCGACAGGCCCGGCGGACACGACAGGCACTTCTGCGTGCCGCTGTAGCATGCGTCGATGCCCCACTCGTCGACCCGGACCGGCATGCCGGCGAGCGAGGTCACGGAATCGACCACGAAGAGCGCACCCGAATCCCGCACCACCGGCGCGATCTCCGCGATCGGGCTCGATGCGCCGGTCGACGTCTCGGCATGGACGACGGCGACGAGCTTCGGGCGCGTCGCGCGCGCCAGGCCGGACTTCACGTCGTCCGGCAGCACCGGGCGGCCCCACGGCACCTCCACCGCGACGACCGTCGCGCCCGCGCGCTCTACGATGTCGGTCATGCGCCGGCCGAACTCACCGTTCACCGCGATCACCGCCTCGTCGCCTTCCTCGAGCAGGTTCACGAGGCAGGCTTCCATGCCGGCGCTGCCGGTGCCCGAGATCGGGAACGTCAGCGCGTTCGCGGTCGCGAACACGGTGCGCAGGAGCGACTTGGTCTCCTCCATGAGCTCGACGAACAGCGGGTCGAGATGGCCGAGGAGCGGCCGCGCGAGCGCGGCGAGCACGCGCGGATGGGCGTTGCTCGGGCCGGGGCCGAGCAGCAGGCGCCGCGGATAGTCGCTCGCGATCGTCGATGAATCCATGGCCAGCCGCGGGATCTTCCCCGCCGACGCGACTATGCTACGACGGTCGCGCCGTGCCAACGTCCGAGCCGACGATCTCGCCCTCGCTCGCGAAAGCGCTCGAGCGGATCGTCGGCGCCGAGGGAATCGTCGCCAGCGCGGACGAGCTCCTGGTGTACGAGTGCGACGGCTACACCCTCGAGCGCTCGCGGCCGGACCTCGTGGTGCTGCCGCGCTCCACCGCGGAGGTCGCCGCCGTCATCCGGTTGCTCCACGAGCACGACGTCCGCTTCGTGCCGCGGGGTGCCGGGACCGGCCTGTCCGGAGGGTGCTTGCCGGTCGCCGCTCCGGTGATGATCTCGCTCTCGCGCATGAACCGCATCGTGCGGATCGACGCGGAGAACCGGACGGCGATCGTCGAAGCCGGCGTCGTCAACCGCGACGTCAGCACCGCGGCCGCGCCGTACGGCCTGCACTACGCTCCCGATCCTTCGAGCCAGTCCGCGTGCACGATCGGCGGCAACCTGGCCGAGAACTCCGGCGGGCCCCACACGCTCAAGTACGGCGTCACCACGAACCACGTGCTCGCGGTCGAGATGGTGCTCGCGGACGGCCGCGTGGTCGAGCTCGGCGGCGCGCTCGACGACGGTCCCGGCTACGATCTGCGCGGCGTCACGATCGGCTGCGAGGGCACGTTCGGGCTCGTCACCGGCGCGACGCTCCGGCTGGTGCCGCTGCCGCAAGGCTATCGCACGTTCCTCGCGGTCTTCGACCGGGTCGACGACGCGAGCGCCGCGGTCTCGGGAATCATCGCCGCCGGGCTGGTACCCGCGGCCCTAGAAATGATGGACGGCACGATGGTGCAGGCGGTCGAGGCGGCGTACCACTTCGGCTTCCCGCTCGACGCCGAGGCGGTGCTGATCGTCGAGATCGACGGCCCGACGGCCGGTTTCGACCGGCAGACCGAGCGCATCGCCGCGATCTCCCGGGAGAGCGGCGCCCGCGAGGTCAGGACCGCGGGGAGCGACGCCGAGCGCGCGCTCCTGTGGAAGAGCCGCAAGCGCGCGTTCGGAGCGGTCGGGCGGCTGGCGCCGAACTACTGCACGCAGGATGGCGTGGTGCCGCGCACGCGCGTCCCCGACATCCTGCGCCGGATCCGCGAGATCGGCGCCGTGCACGGGCTCGAGATCGCCAACGTGTTTCACGCGGGGGACGGCAACATCCACCCGATCGTGCTCTACGACGAGCGCCGTCCCGGCGAGGTCGCCCGCGTGCTCGCCGCCGGCCGCGAGATCCTCGAGTCGTGCGTCGCGCTCGGAGGCAGCCTGACCGGCGAACACGGCATCGGCGTCGAGAAGATGGACCTCCTGCCGCTCCTCTTCTCCGACGAGGACATGGCGCTCATGCAGCGCGTGCGCCGCGCGTTCGACCCCGATCGCCGCTGCAACCCGCACAAGATCTTCCCCGCGGAGTCGCTCGGTGTCGAGGTCTCGGCGCCTGCGCGCCGCGCAGCGTTGTGACCGCGGCGCCGGAACCGGATCGCGGCTATCTCGAGCTGTCGCGCGGCTTCCTCGAAGTGCTCGGCGCGGACGGCATCGGCGACGAGTACGATCTCGCCGCATCGGCGGTGGATGGGATCGAGCCGCGCTGGCTGCTGATGCCGGCGACGGTCGAGGAGTGCTCGCGCGTGCTGGCGATCGCCACCGAGCATCGGCTGGCGGTGGTGCCGGCCGGCTTCGGCGCGCGGCTCGGCCAGGGCGCCCCGCCGGAGCGGCTCGACGTGGTGCTGTCGGTCCGCCGTCTCGACCGCGTCGTCGAGCATGCCGCCGCGGATCTGACGCTCACCGTCGAGGCCGGCGCCTCCCTCGCCGTCCTCGGCGAGCGACTACGCCTGGAGGGCCAGTGGCTCCCCTTCGATCCTCCGTTCGCGAGCGCGACGTCGATCGGCGGGTTGATCGCCACGCAGGCCGCGGGACCCGTCCGCCAGGCGTTCGGCACCGTCCGCGAATCGGTGATCGGCCTTCGCGCGGTGCTCGCCGACGGCACGGTGGTGAAGAGCGGCGGCCGCGTCGTCAAGAACGTCGCGGGCTACGACCTCCATCGGCTCCTCTGCGGATCCTTCGGCACTCTCGCGGTCGTCGTCGAGGCGAGCTTCAAGCTGAGGCCTCTCCCCGAGAAGCGCGCGGAATTCGCGTTCGCGGCCCCGGCGGCGGCGCCGCTCGTCGACGTCGCGCAGGCGATCGCCGCATCGTCGATCGTCCCCTCGTTTCTCGAGCTGGTCGCGCGGGACGGCGATCTCGTTCTGGTCGTCGGCCTCGCCGGCCTTCGCGAAGAGATCGACGAGGCGCGCGGGCGACTCGCGGCGATCACGGCGCTTCCCGAGGTGGCGCTCCGGACCGGCGAGGTCGAGCGCTCGCTGGAGGAGACGGCGCGTCCGATCGATCGCGGCCGATCGGCGATCGTGATGCGCCTCGGCTTGCCACCCGCCCGGCTCGCTCCGCGGATCGACCGGCTGCTCGAGAGGGCACGGAGAATCGCCGCGCGGGCGCGGATCCACGCGCATGCGGGCGTCGGCGTCGCGAGGCTCCGCCTCGAAGACGTCGCCGAACCGGACGCATCGCAGCTCCTCCAGGAGGCACGCACCGACGCCGAGGGTGCGGGCGGTTACCTCGTGGTCGAGAGCGCGCCCGCCGAGTGGAAATCCAGGATCGATCCCTGGGGATCGCCGCCGCCGACTCTCGATCTCATGAAGAGAGTCAAATCCGCGTTCGATCCGGCGCGCGTCCTCAGCCCTGGCCGCTACGTCGGCGGCATCTGAGTGTATCATCGAAAACGGAAGCGCTTCCTGTCTTCACTCTCTCCTGAGGGCTGATCGTTACCCACAAGCGTTAGGTTAGTGCTTATGCCCCCTCAGGGAGAGACGAGAAAAGCGTTTCGCATTCAACGGTTACACTCCATTCGCTAGGCCTTCACGGTCTCCGCGGCTTCGGGCGGTTGACGATCGCGATACCCGCCACCACCGCGACGAGAGCGATCACGAGACGCTGCGTGATCGGCTCGTTCAGCAGCAGCACTCCGGCAAACAGGCCGGAGATCGGGGTCAGCAGCGTAAACGACGCGAGACGCGTCGCCGGGTAATGCCGGATGAGCCAGAACCACAGGAGGTAGCTCGCGAACGTGACGACCACGGTCTGGAACGCGAGCGGAAGCAGCGACACGGACGTCAGCTTCGCCGGCCAAGGCTCGCCCGCGAGCATGGACCCGAGGCCGAGCAGCACTCCCGAGATCGCGAGCTGGTAGAGCAGCGTCTTCTCGGCGTTCGCGGTCGACAGGCGACTGCCGCGGATGACGAGGGTAGTGGCGCCCCAGAGCACGGCCGCGAGGACCCCGAGGGCATCCCCGATCCACTGGTGCTCGCCCACCGCCGGCGATTCGAAGCCCTCGGCGAACGCCCACGCGACTCCGGCGAACGCGGCCGCCAACCCCCCGATTTGCGGCGGCGAGAGGCGTTCGGCGCGGGCGATGAACGGCATGCCGAGCGCCACGACGAACGGCGCGAGGTAGATGAAGACGATCATGCGCGACGCCGCCGTGAACTGCAGCCCGAGAAAGATGCAGGCGAATTCCGCCGCGAAGAGCGCGCCGGCGGCGAGGCCACCGCGGAGCGTTCCGTCGCGGTCGAACAGACGAACCCGGCGGAGCCGCGCCCAGACGGCGAGCAGCACCGCGGCGCCGAGCGATCGTACGCTCGCCTGCAAGAGCGGCGGGATCTCGGCGAGCGCGACCTTGGTGGCGACCTGGTTCAGGCCCCACAAGGAGCAGCAGCAGAGCAGACAGGCGACGGCCACTCCGTCGAGGTGGCTCTTGCGCTCGGCGCTGGACACGGTCGCGGTGAGCTCGCCGGCCGGAATCGCGAGCTCATCGTGATCGAGTGAAGCGGACACGTTCTGCAGCACCTCCAACCGCCACGGCGCCTTGCGGCACCATCGCCCTGGGCGAATCTGGCCCGCGGGTCGATCCGAGGGCGTACACGATTCGCCCGTCTGCGGACAACATGGAGTGGCCCGCCTCACAAAGGACTTCACACATCTCGAGGCCCTCGCCGATCATTCACGATCTGTGTAAAGCCCTTTGCGAGACGGACCACTCGAGAGAACCACGCCTCTGCACGTCGCCCCGAAGGAAAAGCTCCTGGCCTGCGTTCACTGCGGCCTCTGCCTGTCCGCCTGTCCGACGTACCTGGTGAACGGCAACGAGGCGGACTCGCCGCGCGGGCGCATCCATCTGATGAACGCGATCCACGACGGACGGATCGGCCCCTCGGACGACGCCGTCCGCCATCTCGATCTCTGCCTCGGCTGCCGCGCGTGCGAGACCGCGTGCCCCTCCGGCGTCGAGTACGGAGCCCTGATCGAGAGCGCGCGCCATCACCTCGAGCCGCACGTGTCGCGCAGCAGGACGGATCGCTGGAAGCGGCGGGTCCTCGCCCGGGTTCTGCCCGACGTGAATCGGCTCCGGCCCGTTCGCCGGATCCTCTCCTTCGCCGCGACGGTCGGCGTTCCCCGCCTGGCGGGGATCCGATGGCTGCCTCTCCGGCTCCGGCGGCTCGCCGCGATGGTGCCGGAGCGGCAGCGAGCGGCGCCGCTCGCGGAAATCTACGAGCCGTCGGGGGAGCCGCGCGGCACGGTCGCGATGGTCTCGGGTTGCGTCGCGCGCGTCCTCTTCCCCCGCTTGAACGTCGTGACCGCACGGCTGCTGGCGCTCGCGGGCTACCGGGTGATCGTTCCGCAGGACCAGGTCTGCTGCGGCGCGCTGCTGGCGCACCTCGGCGACGGCGACGAGGCGGACCGCCTGGCGCGGAAGAACGTGAACGCGCTTCTCCGGCCCTCCCCCGATTGGATCGTCAGCAACGCGGCGGGGTGCGGCGCGCATCTCCGGGACTACGGCCGGAGGCTCGAGGACGATCCCCTCTACGGGCGGGCGGCGGCCGAGGTCGCGGCCAAGGCGCGCGACGTGACCGAGCTGCTCGCGGCCGCGGAGCTGCCGCGGCCGCCTACGGCGCCCGTGACGATACGCGTCGCGTACCACGACGCTTGCCACCTGGCGCACGGCCAGGGCGTGCGCGCCGCGCCGCGCGCGCTCCTCGCCTCCGTCCCAGGGGTGCAGGTGATCGAGATCGCGGATTCGGAGATCTGTTGCGGCAGCGCGGGGAGCTACAACCTGACGGAGCCGGACATGGCGTGGCGTCTCGCCGACCGCAAGGCACGCAGCATTCTCGACAGCGGCGCCGACGTCGTCGCTGCCGCGAACCCCGGCTGCATCCTGCAGATCCGGGCGGCGCTGCGCGTCGCCCGGCGCGAGCTCCCGGTCTTCCATCCGGTGGAGATCGTCGCGCGCGCCCATGGCATCGAGTGACCGCGCATTTCCCTGCCGGTGCACCCGCGAGGCATTCGCAGCGGCGAAGATGGACCCGATCTCGCGAGGGGCCCCCATCAGAGCTTCGTCGATCACACTGGGAAGCACCGGCTCGGGGCCGTGCTGGCCCTCGCCGACGTGACTGCGAATCGACCCGCTTCTCGGGACTCGCCGGTCCGCTCAATCGTCCGCGAGCCAGTCGCGGGGCGTGAGAAAGACCTCCGTCAGCCGCGCCTCCGGCGAGCCCGGCTCGGGCTGCCAGTCGTACTGCCAGCGGACGAGCGGCGGCAGCGAGGCGAGGATCGATTCGACGCGGCCGCCGGACTGCAGCCCGTAGAGCGTGCCGCGGTCGTAGACGAGGTTGAACTCGACGTAGCGGCCGCGGCGGTAGAGCTGGAATTCGCGCTCTCGCTCCCCGTACGGAAGCTGCTTCCGCCGCTCGACGATCCGAGCGTAGGCCGGGAGGAACGCGGCGCCGGCGCTCCGCAGGAACGCGAAGGTCCGGCCGAAGCCGCCGAAGGTCTCCTCGTTCAGATCGTCGAAGAAGAGCCCCCCGATTCCGCGGGCCTCCCGGCGGTGGCGGACGGTGAAATACTCGTCGCATGCCTGCTTGAACCGCGCGTGGACATCCTCACCGAAAGGCTTGCAGGCGTCCCGCGCCGCCCGGTGCCAGTGAACCGCGTCGTCCTCGAAGCCGTAATGAGGCGTGAGATCGAACCCGCCGCCGAACCACCACACCGGCGGCGCACCGGCCGGTCGCGCCACGAAGAAGCGCAAGTTCTCGTGCGCCGTCGGGGCGTACGGGTTCCACGGATGGACGATGACCGACATGGAAACCGCCTCGAACGGCGCCTCTGCGAGCCCGGGCCGGGTGGTGGTGGCGGCCGGCGGCAGGCGGCTCCCCACGGTGTGGGAGAAGTTCACCGCGGCACGCTCGAACGCCGCCCCCTCGGAGAGCACCCGCGGCCGGACCACGCCGCCAGCGGGGCTCTCGAAGACGTCGCGGCGGAACGTCCCGGCCCCGTCGAGGGCCTCGAGGCCCGCCGTGACCTCGTCCTGGAGGCCGAGGAGGTACCGCTTGACCGGCTCGACCGCGGGTGTATCCATGTCCGTTTCGCTACCGCTACCGGAGGTACCAGTCAGAGGATGAGTGAAGCCCCGAACAAGATCATCTATTCGATGATCGGCGTCAGCAAGTTTCACGACAAGAAGCCGATCCTGAAAGACATCTATCTCTCCTATTTCTACGGCGCGAAGATCGGCGTCCTCGGGCTGAACGGGTCTGGCAAATCGACGTTGCTCAGGATCCTGGCCGGGGTCGATCGAGAGATTCAGGGGGAGGTGACGCCGTCTCCCGGCTACACCATCGGTCTCCTCGAGCAGGAGCCGCACCTCGATCCCGCCAAGACGGTGCGCGACGTCGTCAACGAAGGCGTGCAGCCGGTGCTCGATTTCCTCCAGGAGTTCGAGGAGCTCAGCACCAAGCTCGGCGAGCCGATGTCCGACGACGAGATGAACGCGCTGCTCGACCGCCAAGGAAAGGTGCAGGAGCAGATCGAGACCGCCGGCGGCTGGGACCTGGACAGCCGGGTCGAGATGGCGATGGACGCGCTCCGCTGCGCGCCGGGCGATACACCCGTTTCCCTGCTGTCCGGGGGCGAGAGCCGGCGCGTCGCGCTCTGCCGCCTGTTGCTGCAGCAGCCCGACATCCTGCTCCTCGACGAGCCGACGAACCACCTCGATGCCGAATCGGTCGCGTGGCTGGAGCAGCATCTCGGTCGTTATGCCGGTACGGTGATCGCGGTCACCCACGATCGCTATTTCCTCGACAACGTGGCCGGGTGGATTCTCGAGCTCGACCGCGGGCGCGGCATCCCCTGGAAGGGAAACTACTCCTCGTGGCTCGAGCAGAAGAAGAACCGGCTCGAGCAGGAAGAGAAGTCGGAGGCGGAACGCCGCCGCAGCCTGGAGCGGGAGCTCGAGTGGATCCACATGTCGCCGAAGGCACGGCAGGCGAAGGGGAAGGCGCGCGTCAGCGCATACGAGACCCTCCTCCAGCAAGACGCGGCGGAACAAGTGAAGGAGCTCGAGATCTACATCCCGGCCGGGCCGCGTCTCGGCGGCGTCGTCGTCGAGGCCACAGGGCTGACGAAAGCGCTCGGGGATCGACTCTTGCTCGACGACGTGACGTTCACGGTTCCGGCCGGCGCGATCGTCGGCATCATCGGTCCGAATGGGGCCGGCAAGACGACGCTCTTCCGGATGATCACCGGCGACGAGCAGCCGGACGCCGGGACGTTGCGCGTGGGCGATACGGTGAAGCTCGGCTACGTGAGCCAGAGCCGGCCGCTCGAGCCGTCGAAGAGCGTATGGGAGGAGATCTCGGGCGGTCAGGACCAGATCTCCCTCGGTACGCGGACGGTCAACTCGCGCGCCTACGTCGCGCGCTTCAATTTCTCGGGGTCCGATCAGCAGAAGAAGGTCGGCACGCTGTCGGGCGGCGAGCGAAACCGCGTTCATCTCGCGAAGATGCTGCGGGAGGGCGCCAACCTCCTGCTGCTCGACGAGCCGACGAACGATCTCGACGTGAACACGCTGCGCGCGCTCGAGGAGGCGCTCGACCGGTTCGCCGGCTCGGCACTGGTCATCAGCCACGATCGGTGGTTTCTCGATCGCGTCGCAACCCACATCCTTGCCTTCGAGGGCGAGAGCCGGGCATTTTGGTTCGAGGGCAACTACTCGGCCTACGAGGCCGACCGGCGCGCCCGCCTCGGCGCGGCCGCGGAACGGCCGCACCGCATTCATTACCGTCAGCTCACCCGCGCATGAAATCCTCTAACGGGCGCAAGGAAACCGCTGCCTTAGGGGCCGAGCGGCGACGTGCGCGACTAGACTCAGACAGATCCGCATGATGGAAGATCCCGGAGTCCGCGCATGAGCGACTGCCCCCGCCTCGGCACCCTCGTCTCGTTCCACGAGAAGACGCTTTCGGAAGACGACACCCGCGAGGTCGAGGCGCACGTCTCGAGCTGTCCGACGTGTCAGCAGCGGATCGCGCAGCTCGGACAGCTCGAGGGCGGAACGGGTCCGGCGTTCGAGCCCGAGGTTCGCCGTAGCTCCCGGTCGGGAAGCGTCCTCGCTCGGTCGCTCCGGCGAACGAGTCGTTGGCTCGACCACCGGCGAGAAAGCCGCCTCCGGGACCGTCTCTTGCACCACGAGCGCAAGCATCGCCGTCGCCGCTCGAGGGGCTCGCGGCGGGACTGGACCTCGCCGGGCGCGTGGAGGGCTCGTTTCGGCTGGCGCGCCGGAGCGGTTGCTGCGGCGATCCTGATCCTGGCGTTCGGCATCGGTCTGCAGATGGCGAACCGCGAGGAGCCGCCGTCCGGGCGGATCGTGCACATGGACACCGGAGCCGGCGGTGGTGGCCCCGCGGCACCCGGAGATCGCCCACCCGGGTCGTCGATGTTCAGCGACTGGCCGGGAGACGCCGCGGCCAAGACGGAAGGCCCGTCAGGGGCCGGCACCCCGGGGCCTTCCGATGCCGACGCCGGCATGCACGTCGAGGAGCTCGGCGCCGAGACTCTCGACGGAGCGCACGGAGCCGACGCCGCGACCGGTGTGGCGGCGGCAGGCGATGCGCCGGCCGGAACCCCGAAGGCCGGGGTACGCGTGAAGCTCGATTCGACACCCAAGCGAGGGGCGGCGAAGCTCGACGCGACGATCCCGGATGCCGGTGACATGCCCTCGGCGGGGAAGAGCGAGAAGACTGCCGGAGCGGGCGATGGCCGCGCGAAAGCGGGTGCGGCAGCCGAGCGGCCGACGCCAGACGACGCGCGACTCGCGTTCGACATGCGGAATGCCCGGCAGTCGCCCGAAGAGCTCCGGCAAGAACGCGGCTCCGGAGCGAGCCCGCTCGACGACATCCGTTCGCCCCGTACCGCGGCCGGGGAAGACGCGTCGCGCGCAGGCAAGGCGTCCGAGCGGGGCTCGGGAACGGAGATCGAGTCGGCCGTGGCGACTCCAGCGAAGGCTGCAGCGACGCCGATGGGCGTAGCCGAGAAGACGCCGACATCGAAGGCGAAGAGGAAGGACACCCCCGTGCCGTCTCCGACGGAGGAGGTCCGTGCGGCCGCAGCCCCGACGGAAAAGGCTGCGAAGACGCCGAAGCCGGCTCCGACGGCACGCACGCGCGCCACTTCCAAGCCCACGCCGAGCGCCGAGCCGACCCCCGAGCTCCGCGAGGAGATCTTCGGTCTCGAGCCGGAGACGAAAGTCGAGGCGACTCCGGCTCCGCACGCGGAGCCTACCTCGCGCCCGACCGCCGAAGCGACGCCCGAGCCCACTGTCCCGGCCGAGGAGCCGACGCCGGCCGCGACCGTCGAGCCGACGACCGTACCCGTGGCCACGCGGGAAGCGGAGCCGTCCCCCGAAGAGGCCGCTCCGGCAGCCGAGGCGAGCGGGCTGGAGGAACCGACCGAAACCGTTGCCGCGGCGACGCCCGAGGTCGAGCATGCCCCCACTCCTGAATCCGGCGGCCTCTTCGGACTGGTCTCGCCGGAACCCACACGAGCGCCGCTCGCAGCGGCGCCGGTCGAGGGGGCGCCGATCGTGAACGGCACGACCGTCTTCTCCCAGCTCGACGGTAGCCGGCAGTGGCGGATCGGCGACGGCGGAGCGGTGGAGGCTTCGCTCGACGGCGGTGACACGTGGGAGCCCCAGCGGAGCCACGTGACCGGGGATCTCGCCGCGGGATCGGCCCCGTCGAACACCGTCGTCTGGGTGGTCGGAGCCGGAGGAACGGTGTTGCGGACCGTGGACGGCGGCAAGACGTGGCTCAAGCTGTCCGTCCCTGCCGGCGCCGACCTCACGGCCGTCGACGCGAAGGGTGCGGCGATCGCGACCGTGACGACCGCCGACGGACGCTCGTTCAGCACGAAGAACGGGGGCAGGACGTGGACGGAGGAAGGACCGAGCTCTCCGTGAGCGCGGCCGCGAAGCAGCCGACCGATCCGGTTCGCTACATCGATCGGATCCGCGAGAACTACGAGCGGCTCGGTTACACGCCGTACACCTGGGTGACGAATCCCGAACCGCCGCCGTGGACCCCGCTCCCGAAGCCGCTTTCGGAGTGCCGCGTCGGACTGATCGCCTCGGGTGGGATCTACGCCGCCGGCCAGGTGGCGTTCCACTACAAGGACGACACCTCGTATCGACAGATCCCGACCGACGTCGCGACCGAGGATCTCCGCGCCACGCACTTCGCCTACGATCTCACCGATGCTCGCTCGGATCCCAACGTGGTATTTCCGATCGACATCCTCCGCAGGATGGTGCGGAAGGGGACGATCGGCGAGCTCGCCCGGAACGCGTTCACGTTCATGGGCGGCATCTACTCCTCGCGCCGCGTACGCGACGAGCTGGCTCCGCGTCTCGTGGATCGGCTGCTCGCCGAGCGCGTGGACGCGGCGCTGTTGGTGCCGGTCTGACCCGTGTGTCATCAGTCCGTCGGACTGATCGCGCGCGCGGCCGAGGCCGCCGGGATCTCGACTCTGTGCATGACGAGCGCATGGGACATCACGCGCGCGGTGAATCCCCCGCGCGCTGCTTTCCTGGATTTCCCGTTCGGCCACACCACCGGAAAGCCCCACGATCCGGACCTCGGTCAGGCGATCCTCACCGAGGCGTTCGATGCGCTGCGAACCATGACCGAGCCGGGCTCGATCCGCGTGCTGCCTTTCCGTTGGTCGGAAGACGACGACTGGAAGCGCAGCGCGTTCGCCGCCGGCGACGAGCGCCTGCCGCGGCACGATGCGCCCCAGTACCAGAGCGAAGAGGATCGACGGCTGGCCGAAGAGGGCGACCCGGAGCGTTGCAGCGTCTGCTCGACGGCCCCGTGAACGTGCTTTCCTCGGGCGGCTGATCCGCACGGCCGATGGGCCAGAACGAGAACCTTCCTCCCGACCCGAGTGATCGGGCGAGAGACCGAAGAGCGCGAGCCGCCGCGTCGCGGGCTCTCGCGCCGCGAAGGTGGTGGTGGCCTTGGAGCTGGAGCTCGCGATCCGGGGCGATGGCGTCGCGGAGCCGGTCGATTTTCGGCGGCCGGCGACGGCGCCGCTCGCGCCACGGCCGACGTCCCCCGGAAGCTCGTCTGCTCGTCGTCGCGGCGAGCCTCGGCCTGATCGTCGGCGCGTTCTTCGGAATGCGCGCGATCAGCGTCCCCCCGGCCGGGCCGACGGAGGTGCCTGCGGCCGCGACTGCGGTACCGACCGCGTCGCCGACGGTGGAAGAGTCGCCGCTCGTCGCCAGCGTTGCCGAACCATCGGCGACGACGACCCGCATCACGGCATCGCCGACCCGCGAGAGCTCTCCCGCACCATCACCCACCGCGCCGGCGCCCACTCCGACGGCGACCGCTTCCCCCGCGCCCTCTCCGTCTCCCTACGTTTCGCAGTACACGGTGCTGATCCCCGGTCCGGATCGCGACCGCCTGTGGCGGCTCGCACCGCGTGGATCGGTCGAGTTCTCGGTCGACGGCGGGCGCAACTGGAAGAAACAGCGAAGCGGCGTGACCGTCGATCTGTTGACCGGCGCAGCACCTGCGGACACCGTCTGCTGGCTCGCCGGCCGGCGCGGGACCGTCCTCCGGACACAGGACGCCGGCGGACGGTGGCAGCGGATGCCGTTCCCCGAGACCACCGACCTCGTGCGCATCACTTCGCGGGGCGCGCAGGCCGCGACGGTGACGACCGTCGACCGCCGGAGGTTCACGACCACGAACGGCGGCAAGACCTGGAACGAGGAGTCGCCGGCCGGCACTGCGCCCGCTCCACGGTGACGCGGGGCGGCGTCACGAGAGATCGATCAGCGTCTTGAACCCACCGTAAATCATGCGCTTGGCGTCGAACGGCATCGCGCTCGCGTTCATCATTTCGGCCAAGCGCGGGTCGCGCCATCACCTTCGCGTTGACGGTGTCGCGATGACGGCGCGACTTGTAGGTGATCCACGAGAAGATCACCGTCTCATCCGGCTTCAGCTTGACGCTTCGCGGGAAGGACGTGAGCTTTCCGACCTTCACGTCGTCGGCGACGCACTCGCGATAATCGAGAGCACCGTGCTCTCGCCAGATCTTCCCCGCCTTGCGCGCGATGCGGCGGTAGGCCTGCAGATTCTTCTTGGGAACCGGCACGACGAATCCATCCACGTATTCCATGTGAGCCCCCCGGTCAGAGTTTCACTGAACCCCGATTTTCACCGCCCTACTGCTGCTTCACCACGGTCGAAGGTGGCTTTGTGCCGACGCAGTCGTCACGCCTGCCCGCCGGAAAGAACGCTCCCATGATGAACCCTACTCACGCGCGCCGACGATGAACTGGGTCACATTGCGAAAATGGCGCGGTCCGTCTCCGTCTGGGTACATCGTTGCCATCACCGCGTCCTTCGCTTCTCGCTGGCGGCCGGGCGGTAGCTCTGCCGTGGTCACCCCGGCCAACGTGTCCCACGCGGACGTGAAGTCGGGAAACTCGAAACCCAACGTCTCGGTCTCGACGCGGGCGGAGATGCCCGCGGCATCGAGCTGCCGGAGAAAGCCGCTGGCGTCGGCGAGCGCGCCGGGGCCGACGCCGGGAACGGGGGGTGGACCGGCAAATCGCCCGGCAGTTTGTTGAAAGAGCACGATGTCGCACTGCTCGGGCCCGGCCCAGACCGCAGCGACAAACCGCCCGCCGCGCTTCAGGATGCGCGCGACGCCACGTGCCGCCGCTTCGCGGTCGATGACGTACATCATGCTGAGACAGGCGAGGACCACGTCGAACGTCGAGTCTTCGGCGGGGATGGCCTCGGCCCGTCCTTCGCGAAACGTCACGTGGTCGAGAGGGGTGGCGGCGCGGCGTGCCACGGCGAGCATTTCAGGGCTGATGTCCACACCCACGACACGGCCGCTCGATCCGACGATCGCGGCCGCTCGCCGCGCCAGTGCGCCCGTACCCGTCCCGAGATCCAGGACGTGCTCCCCCGGCCCCAGCGCGGCGCGACCGACCAAAGCCTCGACGACGGGCGCGAACCGCCGGTCGATTTCACGAACGTAGACGTCCGACATCCGGTTCCAGACGCCCGTCTGCCAGGCGAGACCTTCTCGCTCCTGATTCGGGTCAGCCATGGGTCGCCTATCCTCGGCTCGTTGGTTCGATCGTCGACCTCCGACGGTATCACCGTCGCGCGCGAGCGGAAGCTATTCGAGGATCGCGAGCAGATCTTCGCGCGTCAGGCCGGCGGACGCGGTGCCGCCGCCGAGCGCCGTCTCGAAGAGCGAACGCTTCTCTGCCTGGAGCGCCAGGATCCGTTCCTCGATCGTGTCCTCGGCCACGAGGCGATGCACGAACACGGGACGGGTCTGACCGATCCGGTGCGCACGGTCCGCCGCCTGATCCTCGACGGCAGGGTTCCACCACGGATCGACGAGGAACACGTTGTCCGCGGCCGTGAGGTTGAGGCCGGTGCCGCCGGCGCGGAGCGATACGAGCATCACCGGGAGATCCGCCTCCTCTTGAAAGCGCCGCACCACCGCCTCGCGGTCGCGAGTCGCTCCGTCGAGCCGCGTGAAATCGATCGCGGCTGCCGTCAGGCGCGGCTCGATGAGATCGAGGAGCGACGTCCATTGCGAGAAGACCAGCGCCTTGTGACCCTCCGCCACCACC
Organism: Candidatus Binatota bacterium; assembly: GCA_034666665.1. Lineage (GTDB taxonomy): Bacteria > Desulfobacterota > Binatia > JACPRU01 > JACPRU01 > JAXDLK01. The sequence continues at coordinate 7,214 of JAXDLK010000333.1, read as the reverse complement.
GTCTCGAGCTGCTCGACCAGCAGCTCGACCTTCGACGAGCTCTCCGCGGCTTGCCCCGGAATCAGCGCCGGATGACACGCTGCCTGGCGCAGGCGTAGCAAGGCTTCCAGCGCGCCGAGCACGTTGCCGCCGGCGCGCAGTCGCTCGACCACCTCCGACAGAGTCGCCGCGCGGATCGTGTCGTAGACCTGCCGCTCCTCTTCCGAGAGCGTGCAGCGGAGGACGACCTCCGTCCGCGGCGGTAGCTCGGGCTCGACGTCCCGCTTCAGCCGCCGCAGCACGAACGGCCGGATACGGCCCCGCAAGCGCGCCGCGGCGTGCTCGTCTCCGCTGGCGATGCGCGCGGCGTAGCGCTCGTCGAAGTCCTCCCGCGTGCCGAGAAACCCCGGAGCGAGGAAGTGGAACTGGCTCCAGAGCTCGGCGAGTCGATTTTCCACCGGCGTGCCGGTGAGCGCCGCGCGGAATCGCCCGCGGAGCCGGAAGGCCGCCCGCGCGACCTGGCTGTCGGCATTCTTGATCAACTGCGCCTCGTCGAGAACCACGGAGTCCCAGTCTTCGCCCGCGAGCACGTCGGCATCGAGCCGCAGGATCGCATAGGTGGTGAGCGTGACGTCGGCGTCGGGATCCAACGTGCGGCGGGCGCCGTGGTAGAGCGCCGCGCGGAGAGTCGGACGAAAACGGGCGATCTCGTCACGCCAGTTGTGGACGACGCTCGTCGGCGCGATGACCAGCGTCCGGCCGCGGATCGCGCAGAGCGCCTGGAGGGTCTTTCCGAGGCCCATGTCGTCCGCGAGGAGCGCCCCGAGACCCGCGTCCCGGAGGAAGACGAGCCAATCGACGCCCGCCTTCTGGTAGGTCCGGAGCGTCGCCCGCAGGTCGGACGGCAGCTCCGAGGAGGGCAGTGCGCCGCTCTCCGCGGTCAGCGCACGCAAGCGTTCGACGTCGGGCGGCTCCGGAGCACCGAGTGCCGCGTAGAGATCCGCGAGATCAGGAACCGCCGCAGGAGTCACGCGGCCACTCGGCTCCCGAGCGGCGAGGAAGTCGGCGACCTTCTCTCCGAAGCGCTCGAGCCAGGCTTCCGGCAAGCGTGCGAAGCCGCCGTCGCGGAGCGGGATCAGCGACTCGCCGCCTCGCCAGGCACGGAGGACGGACGCCGCATCGGCTCGTCCGGAGAACGACCTGCCGGACGCGAGCTCGCCCGTCGACTCGAAGAAGAGATCCGCGCTCTCGCCTCCGACGTCGAGGCGCGGGACGAGGGGCGGCGCCTCGAAGAAGCGCTCGAGACCGCGGCCCTTCACCTCCGCGTCGACGTGCTCGAGCATCTGCGCGATCTTGAGCGCCGCCTCGCCTTCGAGAACCTCCTCGTGTCCGAGCACGAGACCGAATCGGGTCTGCAAGATCCGGACGTGACGCTGCTCTGCGGCCACGTCGCGATGCGGCACGGTGCCGCCGAGCAGAGTGAGCTTCCCCGCATCCACTCGCGCGACCGGCGGGTCGCCGTACACCAGCGTCGGCAGCACCGCGAGGCCGTCTCCCTCGCGCCGAACCTGGAAGATCAGGCGCGGCGGCTCGGCGCGCGTCCGCGGCAAGCGCTGCGTGCGGATGTCGAGCGGGATCCGGTCGGCGAGCGACGGCAGCACCTCCGTCACGAGCTTGGCCACGTCGCCCGGGGCGAAGTGACGTCCGGCGGTCAGCTCCTCCAGCTCCCGCCCGGTGAGCCTCGTCTGGCCGACCGGCCGGAGCACGTCGCCGACCAGCACCACACCGTTCGAGAAAGACTCGACCACACCGGGAGCGAGATCGACGAACAGGTGGAATCCGTCTCCTTGATCCTCGAGACAGCCGGCCGGCACCACGGGCTCACCGGACGCGCGAACCGGTCGGCCGTCGAGACGGACGTCCTCACCATCCACGAGCGCGCCGAGAACCTTCGCCAGGGTTTCCCGCGGCAGCACCCCCTTGAGACGGCCGCCGAGCGCGCGCTCGACCGTCAGGTCCGCCGCGGTCGCGGCGAAGCGGGGGCCGTCGACGCGGCCCGAGGCGATGGCCGCGAGCGTCGTCTGGAGGGCCGTCTCGCGCTCTCCGGCGGCGATCACGCGCTCGAGCGCGAGCGCGCCTGCGGCGCGGCGGAACCGGTAGCCCACGCGCCCGGTGGTGACCGGCGGGGATGGCAGCGCCTTGCCCTCGCTCCGAGCCTGGCGGAGCGCGATCACGGCGGCCGAGACGTGCTCGCACGCGTCCTCCGAGCTCGCACAGCTGCACTCCCACTCGTCGAGATCGGGGTGCAGCACGACGGCGAACGTGGCGATCCCGCCCTGCGTCGACACCCGGAGCGCGACCTCGTCGTCGCGGGTCCGCTCGCCGTGCACGGCGCCCGCGCGCGCGAGCTCCACTCCGCGTGACCACACGCCCGCCGGCGCCGCGGTGCGGACCGCCTCGAAGAGAGACTGCATGACCCTCCCTTTTGCCGGCCTGCACGACGGATTGCCAGCCTCCCTCCATCCAGCCTATGAACTCGGCCGTGGCCACGACGAAGATCTTGCTCGACGAGTCGGCGATTCCCGCGGAGTGGTACAACGTGGTCGCGGATCTACGGAACCCGCCCGCACCGCCGCTCGGTCCGGACGGCGAGCCGATCGGACCCGCAGCGCTCGCCGGCATCTTCCCCGCGGCGCTGATCGAGCAGGAGGTATCGCGCGAGCGCTGGATCCCGATCCCGGATCCCGTTCGCGAGGCGTATGCCTCCTGGCGCCCGACGCCGCTCTACCGCGCACACCGGCTCGAGGCGGCGCTCGGGACCCCGGCGCGGATCTACTACAAGTACGAGGGCGTGAGCCCTGCCGGGTCACACAAGCCGAACACCGCGGTGGCTCAGGCGTATTACAACCGTGCCGCGGGCATCCGCCGGCTGGCGACGGAAACGGGTGCGGGACAGTGGGGCTCGGCGCTGGCCTACGCCGCGAGCCTGTTCGGCCTCGACGTGCGCGTCTACATGGTGAGCGTCAGCTACGACCAGAAGCCGTTCCGCCGATCACTGATGGAGACGTGGGGAGCCGAGGTCATCGCCAGCCCGAGCGTGCGCACGGCCGCGGGGCGCGCGGTGCGCAACCACGATCCGAACTCTCCGGGGTCCCTCGGCATCGCCATCTCGGAAGCGGTGGAAGAAGCGGCGTCGCGGCCGGACACGAACTACGCGCTCGGCTCCGTTCTGAATCACGTGCTGCTCCATCAGACGGTGATCGGCCTCGAGGCCAAGAAGCAGCTCGCACTGGTCGGCGAGTCGCCCGACGCCGTCTTCGCCTGCTGCGGGGGCGGGTCGAATTTCGGCGGCATCGCCTTCCCGTTCCTCGCGGACAAGGCGGCGGGGGCGAACGTGCGGCTGATCGCCGTCGAGCCGACCTCGTGTCCGACGCTCACGCGCGGCCACTACGCGTACGACTTCGGCGACGCCGCGGGACTCACGCCGCTGCTCCGCATGTACACGCTCGGGCACGACTTCGTGCCGCCGCGGATCCACGCGGGCGGGCTCCGTTATCACGGCGACTCGCCGCTGGTCTCGCAGCTCGTGAACGAGGGGCTCGTCGAGGCGCTGGCCGTGCCGCAGCGAGCGACGTTCGAGGCCGGAGTGCTGTTCGCACGCACGGAAGGCATCCTGCCCGCGCCGGAGACCAACCACGCGATCCGCGCGGTGATCGACGAGGCGCTCGCCTGCCGCGCTGCCGGAGAGGCCCGGACCCTGCTCTTCAACCTGTCGGGGCACGGTCACTTCGACCTCGCCGCGTACGATCGGTATCTCGCCGGCGACCTCGAAGACTACGACTATCCGGACGAAGCGATTCGCGCGGCGCTCGAGCGCCTGCCGCGCGTCGGTCGAGCCGGCTGACGCCCGGCGACCGGCGGTCGCGTCATTTCTCCTCGAAGTCGATCGCCGCCGAGTTGATGCAGTAGCGGAGCCCGGTCGGCTCCGGCCCGTCGGGAAAGACGTGGCCGAGATGAGCGTCGCACGAGCCGCAGACGACCTCCGTCCGCACCATGCCGTAGCTGCGGTCGTCCTCGGTCGCGACGCGCTTCTCCGCCGCGGGTGCCGAGAAGCTCGGCCACCCCGTCCCGGAGTCGAACTTCTCGTCCGACCGGAAGAGCTCCTGACCACAGCAGACGCAGCGGTAGACGCCGCGCTCGTGGTGATCCCAGTAACCGCTGGTGAAGGCCGGCTCCGTGCCCTTCTTCCGGGTCACCTGGTACTGCTCGGGCGTCAGCTTCTCCCGCCACTCCGCGTCGGTCTTTTCGACCTTTTCGCCGGCGTCGGTTTCTTCGGTCGCTGCGGTTTTTCGCTGGTCGTTTCGCATTCCACGTTCCCTCCGCGCCCGTGCGGCGCTTCGAAGTCGATCGACGGACCCTTGGCGACGATGCCCGTCGGGTTCACCGTCTTTTGACTGCGGTAGTAGTGCTGCTTGATGTGGTCGAAGCTCACGGTCTCGGCGATTCCCGGGATCTGGTAGAGCTCTCGCGTGTATCCCCAGAGGTTGGGGAAATCGACGAGGCGACCCCGATTGCACTTGAAGTGCCCGTGGTACACCGGATCGAAGCGCACGAGCGTCGTGAAGAGACGCCAGTCCGCCTCGGTGAGCCGATCGCCGACGAGGTAGCGGCTCCCCCCGAGGCGCTGCTCGAGCTGATCGAGAGCGGCGAAGAGCTCGTCGTACGCCTTCTCGTACGCTTCCTGCGACGTCGCGAAGCCCGCCTTGTAGACCCCGTTGTTCACGCGGTCGTAGACGAGATCGTTCACCCGATCGATCTCGGCGCGTAGCGGCTCGGGGTAGAAGTCGACGCTCGAATCGCCGAACGCGCCGAACTCCGAGTTCAGCATGCGGACGATCTCCGCCGACTCGTTGTTGACGATCGCGCTCGTTTGCTTGTCCCAGAGGACGGGCACCGTGACGCGTCCGGTGTAGTTGAGCTTCGCACGCGTGTAGACCTGGTGAAGGTAGCGATACCCGTTCACCACGTCGGGAATGCAACCCGGCCCGTCACTGAACCACCAGCCCTGCTCTCCCATGTACGGGTCGACCACGGAGAGCGAGATCGCGTCCTCGAGCTTCTTCAGCGTGCGAAGCACCAGCGTGCGGCTGGCCCACGGGCAAGCGTAGGAGACGTACAGGTGGTAACGACCCGCCTCCGCGGGGAATCCGGAGGAGCCGTCGGCGGTCACGTGCTGGCGGAACTGCGCGTCCGGCCGGACGAACGCACCGCCGGTCGAGCTCGTCTCGTACCACTGATCACGCCAGATGCCGTTGACGAGCAGCCCCACGCGCCGACTGTGGCGCCGGCTCGGGCGGGAATCAAGGATGGAGCCAGTGTTCAGGCTTCGGCGATCACCTCCGCCATCGCGGTTTCGGCGGTGTGCGTGAGCGCGAGCGAGAAACGGCGAATGCCGAGCTTGGCCGCGTAGGCGGCGGTCCGGCCGTGGAGGCGGATCTCCGGTCTGCCGCCCGGCTCGCGCACCACCTCGATCTCCCCCCAGACGACGTTCTCGCTCCAGCCGCGGCCGAGCGCCTTCATCGTCGCTTCCTTCGCCGCGAAGCGGGCCGCGTAGCTCTCGTACTTTCGCTTGCGCCGCTCGCAATAGGCGCGCTCGCCGGCGGTGAACACGCGGTTGCGGAAGCGCGCGCCGGTGTCGACGCGCTCGATCGCATCGCGGATGCGATCCACCTCCGCGAGATCGACACCGATGCCGAAGATCACGCCGCCGCTCCGCGGCGCGTCCAGAACAGCAGTGCCGCGACCGCCCAGAGGCCGAACACGAAGCCCACCGCGGTACAGAGGTTCTTCGGCAGCCTCTGGTTGTGCGCCACGAGGCGGCACATGATCGCGTCCAGCCCGTGCACCACCAGCATCGTCGGCACGAGCGTACCGAGCGGCAGATTCGGATCCACGAAACGGAGCCCGGAGAAGGTGCCGAGGACGACTTCTGCGCTCATCGCCGCGTGTGGACCGCCTTGACCGTCGAACGACCGCGGGCCACTATACGCTCCGCGTCGTCGCAGGGGCAAAGGGGTCGTCGCAGCATGGCGAGAGAGAGCGAGCGCACGATCGTCTCCCGGTTGTTCGAGCTGGGCGAGGATCGCTTCAACCGTATGGTCGAGGAGCTGGTGTCGAATCCCCGCTTCGCCGACGCGCTCGGGCGAACCGTGCAGACGGCGATGGACGCCAAAGGAAGGGTCGACCGCAACATGCAGACCGTGCTGAGCCTGCTGAACCTGCCTTCGAAGTCCGACTACAAAAAGTTGGCGACCAAGGTCGAGGCGCTCCAAGGGAGCCTCGTGAACCTGAACATCAAGCTCGACCGCTTGCTCGCGCAGCAGCAGGCCCCGCGGCCCGAGCGTGTGAAGCGAAAGCCGCCACCGCCCAAGGGCCCCGGCAACACCTCGACCGAGCTCTGATCACCGGACGCGCGCGTCCAGATCGGAAACCAGTGCCGCTGCCAGCTCGCGGATCGCGTCGAGCGAGACGACCTCGCGCGCGAACGCCGGAGCCGTGACGAGCGGCCGGTCGGGCCCGATCGCCGAGCGCAGCCGCGCGATCATCTGACGGTCGCGTTCTCCGAGGGCTTCGATCTCGCGCCGCGCCTCGCGAAGCTTGACGAGAAGATCCTTCGGGACGCCGGCCGGTCGTGAACGCGGCCGGGCGAGCAGCGCCTGCGGCACGGTCCGGTTCATCACGACGGCGCCGAGGTCGAGCCCCGCGCGCTCGAGCTCGCGGTAGAACTCGATCGATTCCGTCACCGTGATCGGCTCCGGCGACGTCACCAGCACCACGGCGGTGCGCGGATCCCGCAAGAGCCTGCGGACCGCGTCCGCACGGTCGCGGAATCCGCCGAGCATGCCGTCGAAGCCGCGGACGAAGTCGGCCACCTCCGAGAGCAGTCGAAGGCCGGTGAACCGTTCGAGCGCGCGCAGCACCGCCTCGAGCAGGGCCTGCGCCGCACGCGAGCCGACGCCGAAGAGAGCCAGCGAGGGCCGCTCGAGGAACGACACCGCCCGCGAGCCGAGAAGGTCGATCATACGGCGTGGCGCGTCGAGGAAATCGAGCGCGTGGTGGGTCGGCGGGGTATCGACGATCAGCAGGTCGGTGTCGTTGGCGGTGGCGATCTCGTAGAGCTTCTCGAGCGCCATGTACTCCTGCGAGCCGGCGAGCTTGTCCGACACGTACTGGTA
>JAXDLK010000332.1:0-17943 GCA_034666665.1 Candidatus Binatota bacterium | reverse complement strand
GTATGACCGTCGAGCACCACGATGATCGGCCGCTCGGTCGCCATCATCGCGAGCGATCCCCCGGACGCGCGGTCAGGGCAGCTCGCCGATCAGGTAGACACAGCCCGCCGCTCCCGCGTGCGCGGTGTGGACGGTCCCCTTCGGCAGCATCAGGCGATCGCCGGGATGCAATCGATACTTCTTGCCGGCGGCGGCGAGCGCCATTTCCCCCGTGATCAACCACAGGCTCTCGTCGCGCTCGTGCGAGTGGGGAGCATAGTCCGCGCCCGGCGCGTCCTGCCAGTAGAAGACGTTGTAGCCCTCGTCCTCGAGACGCCGGCGCAGCACCTCCTCGGTCGGAGGATCGTCCTCCGCCCAGGGGATGACCTCGATTCGCTTCGCCATCGTCGGGACTGGGCCGGCGTTCGCCGGCCTCGAGCGGGATTAAAGCGTGAACCGGAAGTCTTCGACAAGCGCTCCCGGCACCCGTGCGCTCTCGCAGGATCGCCAGCCGTAGGTGCCGGGATCGAAGATCACCTCTCGCTCGCGGGTGAGCCCGAGGAGGTTCGCGCCGAGCATGCGGTAGATCGTCTCGTCGAAGCGCATCGTCGCGAGCGGCGCCGAGAGCTCACCGTCTTCCACCCAGAAGGAGGCGAAGCGGGTGAGCCCCGTCAAGCGGCAGGCGTTGCGGTCGGAGAAGTTCAGGTACCAGAGGTTGCCGATCCACACGCCACGTCCGAGCCGGCGGAGCACCTCGCGGTCCTCGAGGTCGCCGCCGGCGACGTCGACCGAGAGCGGCGCCTCGGACGCGCCGGCGCCGTTCGGCTCCATTCCATACTCGCGTGCGGACCGGGCGGATACCAGCCGATCCGCGATCGCCCCCTGCCGCACGAGCACGACCTCCGGAGGTTTGCGGAACCCGGACTCCTCGAATGCGGGCGCGATCCCGCCGCCCGTGTTCTCGACGATCGTCACGCCGGGATGGAGCCGCACATCGTCGACGATCATCTTGAGGAGTGGAGTCGTCCGCGTGCGCTCCGCCTTCACCCCGAAGCCGCCCCAGGAGAGGAGCCCGAGGATCTCGGCGAGCGCCGCGGGCGTGAGGAACACCCTGTATCCACCGGGAGTGATCGTTCGCGGGGGACGTGCGAGCAGCTCGAGCGACTGGCGAGCATGCTCGAAGCGCCGTTCGAACACGTCCGGCTGCCACTCGAATCCCGCGTACGACGCCTTGGCCGCTCGTCCATCCTCGCGATGAAAGCTCCAGTCGAGATGGAACGAGTGAGCGGTGGACCAGCTTCGCTGGCCGAAGGAGCTCGCGAAGCCGGCATGCATCGACCCGCTCGCATGGATGCCGACGAGGTCGCGTCCCCGCCCGATACGCTCCACTTGCGACAGCACGTAGCCGCGCTCCGGCAGACGCTGCTCGTGGGCCGTCTCGATCGAGGAAGCATCGGTCGAGTAGTGGAGAAACGGGTCGTCGCCGCTCTCGCCGCGTGCGGCCCGCAGTCGTGCGGTCAGCTCCACGAGCCGGGAGCGGTCGATCTCGGGGTCCCCCGCGAGCGTCACCGTCCCGGTCGCGTGCCGCGCGCCCTCGATCAGATCGAGGGTCAGCGATCGCTGCAGCACGCTGCCCGCCTGGCGGACGCGGCTCCGGCCGAAGCGAACGAAGTCGGACTCCTCGCCGCGGAAGTACGCGGTGAAGATCTCGCGGGGCTGCAGGAGCCCGGCGATCCAGTCGGCGAGGCGGTGGAAATCGTCGCGCACGGCGAAGCTTCAGGCGCCGCCGAAGACGTCGACGGCCGCGAACCGGCAGGCCGGCGCTGCGTGGCCGACGCGGATCACCTGGTTCGGCTCGCCTTTGCCGCAGTAGGGCGTCCCGAGCACGCGCAACGTGTCCCGGCTGCCGACGCCCGCGAGGCTTCTCCAGAACGTCGCGGAGATGCCGCGATAGTTCGAGTTCTTGACGACGCCGCCGATTCGCCCGTGCTCGATCCGCCGGCCGAGCTCGCAGCCGAACTGGAACTTGTTGCGCGCGTCGTCGATCGACCAGGAGCAGTTCGTCTCCATGTAGACGCCGGCGTCGATGCCGCCGACGAGGTCGTCGAACGCCGAATCTCCCGGCTCGAGGTTCAGGTTCGCCATGCGGTCGATCGGCGGCCGATTCCAGCTGCTCGCGCGCGCCGTCGCGAGCGGCGTCCACCCGGCGCGCGCGGCGGACGTCCGCCCGCCGAGCGGCCGTAACAGGATTCCGCGGCGGATCACCTCTTCGCGGCGCGAGGGCTCGCCGTCGTCGTCGAAACCGAAGCTCGCGTGCTCGCCGGGGACTGCGGGATCCACCGCGACGTTCAAGAGCTCGGAGCCGTAACGATAGGTGCCGAACATCTCGGGCGTGACGAAGCTCCGGCCGGCGTAGTTTCGCTCGTCACCGAGGATGCGATCGAGCTCGAGCGGATGACCGATCGACTCGTGAATCTGCAGGATCATCTGGTCGGGCGCGAGTACGAGATCCATGGTCCCGGAGGGGCAGTCGGGGGCCGCGATCAGCTCGAGCGCCTCCTCGCCGACGCGGGTGCCGGCGCCCACGAAGCCGACCTCGTCGAGCACCTCGAGCCCGCCCTGGCGAGCCCAGGCATGGCCGCCGAACGTCCGCGTCTGGCTCTCGCCGCGTTCGTACGCGGTCGCGGCGAGCGTCGGCAGCAGATAGTGGAACCGCTGCCGCACCCGTGCGCCCGCCGAGGTCTCGAGGTGAGACTCGACGCGAGAGTACGAGAACGCGGCGGACCAATCGACGATCCGCGCATCACCGTGCAGCCGTTCGCTTTCCGCGCGCAGGAGATCGATCCGGCCGGCGAGCGACGTCGCCTCCCAGGGCTGCCGGACGAGAGAAGCGTACTCGCCTTGCGCGGGGGAGCGCGAGACCGCGGCCCAGTCGACGAGCGTCGCGCCCGCCGTCCTTCGCGCCCACGCCAGAGCATCCGCCCCCGCGCGGCGGAGCCCCTCGCGCGTGAGGTCCGGGGTCGCCGAATACCCGAGGCCGCCATCGACCGCCACGGTCACCATCGCGCCGGCGTCTGCTCGGCTGCGCATCGGGTACACGACACCCTGACGGACGCGCAGATCCTCGTCCTCCTCCTGCACCACGCGGAGCGACCAGAAGTCCGCGCGCGGCGCGACTTCTCGAAAACGGCTGGCGATCTCCTCGAACATGGTGGGCGGCGCGGGCAGCGGCTAGGCGAGCCAGCGGCGCGGCACGACCCACCACGCGAGCGCGGAGAGCGGCAGCCCGATGATGCCACCCATCAGCATCGCGCCGATCAGACTGCGGAACGTCGGGTGCGGCGCGACCCAGTTGAGCGTCGCATACACGCCGAAATACGTGACCGCGGCGGCCATGGCCGCCGAGCCGTCGCCGTCCCGCCATTTCTCCCAGGCGAGGAGCGCCGTCAGGCCTGCGAGCCCCGCGGCTGGAAGCAGCCACCAGGGGAAGCCGGGGTAGACGGCGACGTTCAGCGACGGCTCCAGCGAATCATCGAGGCTCTCGAGGCGGAGCGTGGAGGTCCGGGCGTCCGGCAGCTCGACTCGATGGAGCACCGCCGTGTGCTGGACCTCGACCTCGGTCGAGCCGCGACGCCCGAGACGCTGCCGTGCCCAGGTGTCCTCGAAGGCACCGTCCAGCGGCACCGGCGGCATACCCTGGCTCGCGAGCGCCAAGTGATACCGTGCCTCGCGGTTTCCGCGCGCTTCGTTCCGCTTGAAGTGGCCGTCGACGAGGATCGCGTATCGCCGGCCGGCGGGCAGCGACAGGCCCTCGCCGGGGTGGAGAACGCCGGAGCGCATCGGCGCTCCGGGCAAGTCGTGTCGATGGAGCACCGTGGCGAGCCCGACCAGCCAGAGGCTGGCGAACGCGATCGCCGGATATCGTTCCCAGGGCTCACGGGAGAAGAAGTAGCGGCGGAACGGAGAGAAGAGCACGAGGAAGAGAAGCGCGCAGCCGATCCAGGTGACGGCGACGCCTTCGTCGATCACACCCGCCAGGCCGCCGATCGTGAGGAGCACCGCGGCGACGCCGGCGACGGTCGGCGGTACCCAGCTCCCGAGCGCCTCCACCAGCATCGTGCGCATGATCGGCGGCGACTGCCCCGAACGGGCAGCGCCGCGCTTCGGACGGCGGCCGGAAGCCGCGGAAGGCTTCTTCGAGCTCACGATCGTCTCCCGGTGCTCATCGCCTGGCGATTGTAATTCACCGTCGAATGCGAGGCGAACCCTTCGGCCGATTCGGCGCCGGGGCCGCCTGGAGAGACGTGCTACCCCTCTGGCGACGTGCGGACGCCCGAACCATCCAGCACGTCGAGGAGCGCCGCCAAGATCTCCGCGGTCGTGATCATGCCGACCAGGCGATCGCCATCGACGACGGGTATCGCGCTCACGCCGCGGTCGCGCATCGTCGCGGCCGCCAGAGCGAGCGGCGCCGACGTACCCACGGTCACGGGGGCGTAGGTCATGACGCCGCCCACTTTCACGTGCACCAGGAAGGATGCCTCGGTTCCCTGACGTTCGGCCGCAGCTTCGAGGGGAGCATGCCGGAGAATGTCGAGCTCGCACACCAGGCCGACGAGCCGAGCGCCCTCGACGACCGGGAGATGGTCGACCCGCGCGGCCTCCATCACCGCGATCGCCTTGGCACAGCTATCCGCCGGCGAGATCGTGATCAGATCCCGCGCCATCCGGTCGCCCACCACCATTCCTCTGGGACCTCGAGCCATGGACGATGCAGGAATCGGACCGACGGCGGATCGACGCGGAGCGGGACTTTCCTCCGCGAGCTTCGCGGCGGCGGGAAGCCCAGTGCCAGAACTCGGAATCTTCACACGTCGCCGCGGATGCCGAGCTCTTCGATCTTGCGGTAGAGCGACGAGAGACTCAGGCCGAGCGCCTCGGCGGCCTTGCGCTTGTCGCGGTCGCTGCGGCGGAGCACGTTCTCGATGTGGCCCTTCTCGAAGGCGCGCGATGCTTCGCGGAGGTCGTCGCCGGCGGACGCGGCCGTCGGGCCGTCGTTCGCGATCGACCGCGGCAAATCGACCGGCGTGATCCAGTCGCCGTTGCCGAGGATCATCGAGTGCTCGATGACGTTGTCGAGCTCGCGGATGTTTCCCTTCCAGGGGAGCGACATCAGCACCTTCATGGTCGTGTTGTCGACGCCCTTGTAGCTCCGGTTCAGCTCTGTGTTGTGGCGGCGGACGAGGTAATCGACCATCTGCGGGATGTCCTCGCGCCTCTGGCGGAGCGGCGGGATGTCCACGTTGACGACGTTCAGCCGGTAGTAGAGATCCTCGCGGAACGTGCCGTCGTCGACGGCCTTTCGGAGATCGCGGTTCGTCGCCGCGAGAATCCGCAAGTCCACCTTGATCGGTGTGGTGGTGCCGAGCGGGAGGATCTCTTTTTCCTGGATCGCGCGCAGGAGCTTCACCTGCAGACTGCCGGGGAGCTCGCCGATCTCGTCGAGGAAGATGGTACCGCCGCGCGCTCGTTGAAAGAGCCCTTCGTGTGCCGCGATGGCCCCGGTGAACGAGCCGCGGGCGTGGCCGAAGAGCTGGCTCTCGAGCAGGTTCTCGGGGATCGCGCCGCAGTTCACCGGCAGGAAGAGGTGCTCGTGGACCAGACTCGAATGATGGATCGCCCGGGCCACGACCTCCTTGCCGACGCCGCTCTCGCCGGTCAGCAGCACCGTGCTGTTCGTCGGCGCGACCTTGCGGATCAGCTCGAGGATGTCGCGCATCGCCGGGCTGCGGCCGATGATCATCTGGGCGAAGTCGTACCGGGATTCGATCTGGCTCCGCAGGATCTGTGACTCCCAGGCGAGCTGCCGGTGCTCCAGCAGACGGGAGACCTTGCCGAGCACCTCTTCGATCAGGATCGGCTTCAGGATGTAGTCGTGGGCGCCGCGCCGGAGCGCCTCGACCGCCGTGTCGATCGACGCGTGGGCCGTGATCAGCAGGACGAGAGTCTGCGGCGCGACCTCGCGGGCGTGCCGCAGCACCGCCAGACCATCCGCCCCGGGCATCCTCAGGTCGGTGATCACCACGTCGTAGATGGCGTCGTCGATGGCTGCGATCGCCTCGACCCCGTCGGCGGCGACGTCCACCTCGTAGGCTTCCTGCCGCATGAGCTCGGCCAGGCTGTCTCGGATCGAGATCTCGTCGTCGGCGAGAAGGATGCGTCCGGCCAAGGGGGGCTCCTCGAACGTCGATCGTTAGCACGCGCTGGTTGGGTGCTCCATCGGGGTTTGCCGGACGAGTTCGCCCGCGTTCTTGCCGCGCGCGGAACCGCCGGCAATTGCCCACGCGGTCGCCCTCGAATATGGGAGGCGGGCGGCTCATGCGCGTGATGGTCCTGGAGCGAGTCCGGAGTCCGCTCCACGCGGTCGATGTCGCCGCGACGGAGCCTGGCCTCGGCCACGTTCGCCGATGAAGCGGGTGCTGACGATCAATGCGGGCAGCTCCTCGGTCCGTCTGGCGCTCTTCGGCGAGACCGCCGGCGCAGTCACACGGCTCGCCGCCATGCATCGCCGCCGAGCGGAGGATGCTCCTGCCGATGAGATCCTGCGGGCGTTCCTCGGCGGCTCGACCGATCGCGTGTCGGTCGCGGCGCACCGCATCGTTCACGGCGGCAGCCGGCTGGTCGAGCCGTGCAGGATCGACGCCGACGTCGAACGCGAGATCGAGCGTCTGAGCGCGCTTGCGCCGCTCCACAATCCCCCGGCGCTCGAATGGGTTCGCGCCGCGCGCGAGCGGCTCGGCGACGAGGTTCCGGCGGTTGCCGTCTTCGACACCGCCTTCCATGCGCGACTCCCTCGCGAGGCCGCGAGCTACGCGCTGCCGCGAGAGCTCTGCGAACGCCATGGCATCCGCCGCTACGGCTTTCACGGCCTCGCGCACCAGGCGATGTGGCGCCGCTGGCGGGAGCTCCGGCCGGATCTTCCGGACGGCGGCCGCGTGGTCTCGATCCAGCTCGGCTCCGGCTGTTCGATGACGGCGATCGACCGCGGGCAGCCTCGCGACACCTCGATGGGGTTCTCCCCGCTCGAGGGACTGGTGATGGCGACGCGCTCCGGCGATCTCGATCCGGGCTGCCTCACGTATCTCGCTCGCAACGAGGGCTTCGCTCCCGACGCTCTGGACCGCATGCTGAACCGCGAATCCGGCCTGCTCGGCATGTCCGGGAGGAGCGCCGACGTGAGCGAGCTCCTCGGGGACTCCTCGGACGCGGCTCGGCTGGCCGTCGAGGTCTATTGCCACCGCGCCCGCAAGTACCTCGGCGCTTACTTGGCGGTGCTCGGCGGCGCCGACGGTGTGGTGTTCGGAGGCGGGGTGGGGGAGCACGTACCCGAGATCCGCGCCCGCATCCTCGAGCGCTTCGCATGGTGCGGCCTGATGCTCGACGGGGAGCGAAATCGCTCGTCCGTCGGTGCCGAGGCCCGCGTCAGCGCCGATGCGAGCCGGATCGACGTGTGGGTCGTTCCCGTGGACGAAGAACGGGTGCTCGCGGATGCTGCCCTCGAGGTCACTTCACGAGACTGAGCGTTCGCCCGCCGGCCTCTCTCTCTCTCGGCTCGCTGCGATCCGTTTCCGTACCCATGTGGCGTCGAGATCCAAGGCCTCGCACACCTGGAGGAACGAGAAGGGCCATGAACGGTCTTCGGAATAGATCCAGCTCGCCGCCTCCTCCCAGTCGCGCGCGCGGCGCGCGCCGTCGACCGCGTGGCAGAAGCAGCCGACGGCGTCTTCGAGGACCGCGGTCATCAGGCGGAACGATCCGCTGGCGAGGTGCCGCGACCGGCGTGCGACTTGAGCCGGCAAGATCGTTCCTTCCGGCAGCAATGACACGACGGAATCTCGCTGGGCACGCGCGAGTGGGCTCGGAGCCGGCTGGTCTTCCTTCGGCGACTCGATGACGGAAACGTTGGCAGCGGCTTTCATCAATGCGTCCTCCTGCGCGATTCATCGGCTCCCGATGCAGAGACGCCCCTCGGGACGGGTACTCCGCGGGCTCGGGATGCCCGCAGCAATCGCTTCGGAGCAACTTCTGTTCCCGGCATCCGGTTCGGCGAACACCCTCGGATCGGCGACTTTTGCAAGCGGCGTTCCCTTTTTCGAGACGGCGGAAGACGAAAATTCCTTTTTCGGTGACAGGGCGCCTGGGATAAGATCGAACCAACGTCGCATGCCGCAAATTTTTTCGATTCCCGGGAGACATCCCAAAGTGTTCATGCTATGTACACCCTTGTTGGTGCTCAGCCGGAGTGATCCGGCGAGAAGGGATTGAACCGAATGTTGATGCCGTCTGCCGAGTTACAGCGAGAGATCCCTTTCATCGGACCGGCCGCCTCGCGGCGCACCGTCCGCCAGATGCTCCCGCCGCTGATCGAGTATTCGTACGAGCTCGTGGAGCAAGCCGTGGCGGAGCGCGTACGCGGCGACCGTGAGGAAGAGGAATACCGCCGGCTGCGGCAAGGTGCGGAGGCGGCCGAGGATCCCGCCGAGCGCACCGCCGCGCGAAGGAACGTCGATCGCGCTTGGTTCACCCGGCTCGGGCTGGATCAGCCAATCGCCCTCGCGCTTGCCGAGGTCGCGCTCTCGCGCTCGCGCGTACCGCGCGTCGTGCTCGCGCCCGCATGGACGGAGAAGGACGAGGGTGCCGCTCTCCTGCTGGTGCCGCCGCAGGAGGCGAGCTTCGAGAAGCCGGAAAGGTCCATCCTCATGCTACTCCGCCCGGAACGCTTCCATCCCGGCGCGAATCTGCTGGTGTTCCTCGAGACGGAGCTTCGCCGGGTGGCGACGATGATCCCGAAGGAGTCAGCGGTGAGCGAGCCGGTGGTCGATGGCCCCAAGAAGCGGTCGTTGAATCCTGCAGTGGTTGGTCGCTTCCTCGCCCGCTGGCGCTAGAGGGGCTCGGCCTCTCACGCCGCGTATTCAGCGACTCGTTTGGCTGCGGCCCTGCGCGATGCGGTCGCGTAGCTCGCTCCACTCGTTCTCGAGCGCCGGCGTTCGTTCGACGGGGTAGGGGGGATCGGCTCGGCCGAGGTCCCGGAGTCGTTCGGGAAGCTCGGCGATCCCGCGGCGGCAGCGCTCGCGCGCTTCTTCGAGATCGGTCGATCCTGCGGCCAGGCGGCGTCCCCCCTGCATCACCGGCACGAGCAGCGGTCTTCCGTCCGCCGGCTCGTTCGCGACCGCGAGCACGTCGCGCCGCGCTTCGCCTCCCTCGACCACCCGGAATACCTGCTTCCTTCCCGGAAACGTCCGTTTGTCGGTGGAGAGCTTGACGCGACCGCGGCCGGCGTACGCTGCGAGCTTGTAAACCGCGTCGAGCGAAGGCGCGTCCGACGACACTCCCATGCGCGTGCCGACGCCGAACGCGTCGATCGGCGGTCCCGCGGCGACGAGGTCGCGGATCCGGTACTCGTCGAGGTCGCTGGAGGCAAAGATCCTGACCGCCGCGAGTCCGGCCTCGTCGAGCATGCGGCGCGCGTCCCGTGCGGAGGCGGCGAGATCGCCCGAATCCAGGCGGATCGCGCGCACGCGGAAGCGGTTCCCGAGCTCGCGGGCGAGACGGATGACGTTCCGCACGCCGCCGATCGTGTCGTAGGTGTCGACGAGCAGCACGGCGTCGGGCGTTGACGCGACCATCGCGCGAAACGCGTCGAGCTCGTCGTCGTGCGCCTGCACGAAGCTGTGCGCCATGGTGCCGGCCACCGGGACTCCGTAGACGCTTGCGGCGAGGACGTTGGACGTCGCCGCGACGCCGCCAACGTGAAAGGCGCGCGCCGACTTCATGGCGGCATCGGTGCCATGCATCCGGCGGAGCCCGAAGTCGACGACGTTACGCCCTGCCGCAGCGCCGACGATGCGGGCCGCCTTGCTCGCCGCGACCGTCTGCAGGTGGATCTGGTTCAGCACGAGAGTTTCGACCAGCTGTGCCTCGGGCAGCGGCGCCACGACTTCGAGGATCGGCTCCTCCGCGAACACCACCGTTCCCTCCGGCACCGCCCGGACGTCGCCGCGGAACCTGAGCTCGGCGAGCCATTCGAGGAAGCTCTCGGAGAACCGACCGAGCCGCCGGAGCGCGGCGATGGCCTCTGCGTCGAACGCGATGTGCTCGAGGTGGCGGAGGGCGTCATCGAGCCCGCAGGCGACGAGATAGTTCCGTGCCTCGGGAAGCCGCCGCACGAACAGATCGAAGACCGCGGTCTCGCGCATGTCTGCGGCGAAATACGCCTGCAGCATGACCAGCTGGTAGAGATCCGTCAGCAGCGGGGCGTTCGAGTCGTCGACCCAGGAATCCGATCTCATCGCGGCCCGCGCCCGGATCGCCGAGAATTCCGGGTTCCGGATCCGGATCAGAGGAGCTGGCGCAACATGAAGTGGAGGATCCCGCCGTGCCGGTAGTAGTCGAGCTCTACCGGCGTGTCGATGCGCGCCTGCACCTCGAACCGCTTCTCGGCTCCACGGTCCGTCCGCGCGACCACCTCGATCTGCCGGCCGGGCGCGAGGCCTTCGCTGACGCCGCCGATGCGGTACTGCTCGGTGCCGTCGAGCCGGAGGCTCTCGCAGTTCTGTCCGGCCGCGAACTGCAGCGGCAGGATGCCCATGCCGATCAGGTTGCTGCGGTGGATGCGCTCGAAAGATTCGGCGATCACCGCGCGGATGCCGAGCATGTACGGGCCCTTCGCCGCCCAGTCTCGCGAGGAGCCGGAACCATATTCCTTCCCGGCGATGACCAGGAGCGGCACGCCGTCCTTCTGGTAGCGGACGGACGCGTCGTAGATCGTCATCGTTTCCCCGTCGGGAAGGTGCCGGGTCCACCCGCCTTCCGTTCCGGGCGCCAGGAGGTTCCGCAAACGGACGTTCGCGAACGTGCCGCGCACCATGACCTCGTGGTTCCCGCGCCGCGCGCCGTACGCGTTGAAGTCGGCCGGCGAGACGCCGTGCTCGATGAGATAGGCGCCCGCCGGCGAGGCCTTCGGGATCGAACCGGCGGGAGAGATGTGATCCGTCGTCACCGAGTCGCCGAGGAGCACGAGCACCCGCGCGGCGTCGATGTCGCGGAGCGCCTGCGGTGCGCGGGTCATGCCGTCGAAGAACGTCGGCCGGCGAACGTACGTCGAGCCGGGATCCCAGGCGAAGCGGTCGCCGGTGGGCACCTCGAGAGTCTGCCAATGCTCGTCGCCGCGAAACACGTCGGCGTACTGCTCCGCGAACATCTCCGGGGTCAACGCGGAGCGCAACGTGTCGCGTACCTCTTGCGGGCTCGGCCAGATGTCCCGCAGGAAGACGTCCTCGCCGTCCCGGCCGCGGCCGAGCGGTTCGCGGTAGAGATCGATGTCCATGCGGCCGGCGAGCGCATAGGCGACCACCAGCGGGGGGCTCGCCAGGTAATTCGCTCGCACGTCGGGATTGATGCGGCCCTCGAAGTTGCGGTTGCCCGACAGCACTGCAACGGCCACCAGACCGCCATCGCGGATCGCGTCGCTCACGGGCTCGGGCAAGGGCCCGCTGTTGCCGATGCAGGTCGTGCAGCCGTAGCCGACGAGGTGGAAATTCAGCTTCTCGAGCGCCGGCATCAACCCGGACTCGCGCAGGTACTCGGTCACCACCTTGGAGCCGGGGGCGAGGCTCGTCTTCACCCACGGCTTGCTCTCGAGCCCGCGCTCGACCGCCTTCTGCGCGAGCAAACCGGCGCCGATCATCACCGAGGGATTCGACGTGTTCGTGCAGGAGGTGATCGCGGCGATCACCACGGAGCCGTGCGCGAGGTCGAACTCGTGTCCGTCGAGGCGGGCATGGACGGCGCCCGGCTGGGCGTCCTCGGGGTCGCTCGCCGGCAGCTTCGGTGCCGGGTTGCCTCCCTCCGTCTCGAGCCTCCGCTCGCCCGCCTTCTGCGATGCATCTTTCTTCGGCGGGCCGACGAGCTTCGGCAGCGCTTTCCTCCAGAGCTCCTTCGACTGCGCCAGCGGAACGCGGTCCTGCGGGCGGCTGGGGCCGGCGAGGCTCGGCACCACCGTCGCGAGGTCGAGCTCGAGCGTGTCGGTGTAGAGCGGATCCGGCGTGGCGGCCGTGCGGAAGAAACCCTGTGCCTTGGCGTACGTCTCGACCAGCGCGACACGCTCCGGGCTCCGTCCGCTGAAGCGGAGGTAGGCGATGGTCTCGGCATCGATCGGAAAGATCGCGCACGTGGCGCCGTATTCGGGAGACATGTTGCCGATGGTCGCGCGATCCGCGAGCGAGAGGCTCGCGATGCCGTCGCCGAAGAACTCCACGAACTTGCCGACCACGCCCTTCTTGCGTAGCGTCTCGGTGACGGTGAGCACCAGATCGGTCGCCGTGGCTCCCTCGGGAAGCGAGCCTCGGAGCCGGAACCCGACGACCTCCGGCACGAGGAGACTGATCGGTTGTCCGAGCATCGCCGCTTCCGCCTCGATGCCGCCGACGCCCCAGCCGAGCACCCCGAGGCCGTTGATCATGGTCGTGTGACTGTCGGTACCGACGAGGGTGTCGGGGTAGGCGAGACGCGCTCCGTCGTCGTCGCGATCGAACACCACCCGCGCGAGGTACTCGAGATTCACTTGGTGCACGATGCCGGTGTCCGGCGGCACCACCCGGAAGTTCGCGAGCGCCGTCTGTCCCCACCGCAGGAACGCGTAGCGCTCCCGATTGCGCTCGAGCTCCTTGTCCGCGTTGACGCGGAACGCGGCGGGCGAGCCGTAGGCGTCGACCTGGACGGAATGGTCGATCACCAGCTCCGAAGCCAGCAGCGGGTTGATCCGCTTCGGATCGCCGCCGAGCGCGGCGATCGCATCGCGCATCGCCGCGAAGTCGACGACCGCGGGCACGCCGGTGAAGTCCTGGAGCAGCACGCGCGCCGGCGTGAAGGCGATCTCGCGCTCCGGCGACCCCGAGGGCTTCCAGTGCGCGAGCGCTTCGAGATCACCGGGATCGACGGACTTGCCGTCCTCGTGCCGGAGCAGGTTCTCGAGCATGATCTTGAGGGAATAGGGAAGGCGGCTCGCGTCGAGCCCCCGGGCGGCCAGCCGTTCGAGGCTGAAGATCTCGTACCTTCGGTCGCCGACCGCGAGCGGTGCTCGCGTCTGGAACGTGTCTCGCGAACTCACCACGATCCCTCCTCTCCGTCTGCGGCCGCACGCGCCGCGCCGGCGCGCCGGATCCGGCGACTGTATACCCACGACTGCGGGTCGACCAGCATCCCTGGAGGACCGCGTTGCGTGCTCCGGCACGACACGGTAGGACGCGTCGCGAGGAGATTTCATGGCTGCGATCGACATCATCCGTCGCCGACTGAAGGAGGACCGTCTGCCCGATCCGCCCGGGTCCGACGAGGAGGTCGGCGAGAAGAAGAAAAAGCCCCGTGAGGTCGCGTTCATGGACGTGAACCTCTGCTTCCCGTGCCTCAAGTGCCCGGAATTCTGCCCGGTGCAGTGCATCGAGCACCTGCCCGACGCGGCGCTGCCGAACCGCGGCCTGCAGCCGGTGCAGGATCGGTTCGAGGAGTGCATCGGCTGCTACATCTGCGTCGAGGTCTGCGCGCTGCTCACGGACTACGACGCGGTGCGCATGTACGACGTGGACCTCGTCGAGCAGCTCCTCGACGTGAAGATCGGCGACAAGCGGCCCGCGGACTACCATCCGACGCGCCCCTACGAAGAGTTCTTCTCCGAGGGCGGAGAGTACAGCGTCCGCCACCTGGGCAAGGGATCGCGGCTGCGCGAGAAGATGACGACCGAAGAGAAGAAGGCGTTCGCGATCGAGCGCGTCCGCGGCTAGCAGGAATGCCGTTCCCCTAAGCGCACCACGACCTCTAGGGCCATGCCGGTCAGTTAACCGGCGAACGGCGTCGGGGTCCGGTGCCCTCTCTCTTCCAGGGGACCCTTCCAGGGCGAGGGTGAGGTTTCCGTATCCTCGGTTCTCTCACGGTGAACTTGCACGTCACTGAGCCCCACCCGACCTGACCCTCACCCGCCCTTCGGGGACCCTCTCCCAGGATGGGAGAGGGCTCAAGCCGGGCGTAGCCGCGCTCGAGTGACCGGTATTGCGGCGAAGACGCCGATGACGGCACCCGCAGGCTGGCGCCGTCATTCGGTCCGCTCCAGCTCGATCACGCTGCCGTCCGCGCCGCCGAGGTACACGTCGCCGTCGGGTGAGACCATCATCGCGGCGGGGACCTCGACCGATTCTCGCGAGCCGTAGGCGCGCACTTGAACGGGGAGGTCCTCGGCCACGACGGTCATGCGCGACGTTTCCAGGTCCACCCGGACGAGCCGCCGCGTCGCCGCGTCCAGCACCAGCAGGCCGCGAGCGCCGTCGAGCGCGATCGCTGCCGGCTTGGCGATCGCCCCGGAGATCACGGTGACCCGCCGGCCGGTCGCGAGCTCGATCCGCGTGACCCGAGCCGCCGACGACTCGGCGACGTAGAGGGCCGCGCCGTCGAGCGCGAGCGCGATCGGGCCGGCGAGGTCCTTCGCGATCATGCGCTTCGCGCCGTTCCGACGCTCCACCGCGGTCACGCGCCCGGCGAGATATTCCGCGACGTACACCCGGCCGGCGCCGTCGCTCGCGAGCCCCACCGGTGTCTCCAGCTTGGCGAGTAGACGGAATTCGCCGGTGTCCGGGCGGCCGACCGCCACTGCATCGTCGAGCCAGTCCGACCAATACACCTCGCCGCGCTCGCCGGCGGCCATGGCGAACGGAATCGGCATCCCGTGAGGCGGCCACGGGTTGATCTCGGTCGGCGCGAGCGCGCCGTCCGCGGCCACGCTGCGCACGACGCCGGCGTCGCTGACGAGCACGCGCTCGCCGTCGGCGACGATCGACAGGGGTGAGTTCATCCCCGTCGGCACGAGCGGGTGATACTCGCCGCTACCGTCGGCGGCGACCTCGTAGACCGTGCTTTCGGCCGCGCTCGACACGTACAGGCGCCCGTCGGGGACGATGGCGAGGCTGTCGGTGCCGGGAGGCAGGCGGGCGAGGATGTACTTCTTCCGTCGCTCGAGATCGACACGGTAGACGCGCCCGGTCGCCGCCTCGACGACGTATGCCTCGTCGTCGTCGGCCACGCGCACCGCTGTCGGCGTGGTGAGGCCACGGATCAAGGTGGAGAACCGTCCGTCGTCGGGATCGATGGCGACGATCGTCCCGGCGGTGACGTCCGGCACGATCAGCCGGCCCTTGGAGTCGATCCCGAACCCGTTCGGGGAGCCGAGCGCTCCGGCAGCGACGACCACCCGTGGCTCCTTCGCGCCGGACGGATCGATCTCCAGTACGCGGCTGCTCCAGATCGACTCATCGACGAAGAGGCGGCCGCGGCGGCGATCGAACGCGATCCCGTTCGGCGAACGGAGGCCGCGCGCGATCACCGTCCGCCGGCCATTCGGTTCGATGCGGTGGACTTCGCCGCCATACGGTGTGGTGCTGGTCACGTAGAGGTTGCCGTCACCGTCGGCCGCGAGGTCGTCGGGCAGGAAAACCCCCGCGTGCGCAGGCACGAAGGGGGTGACCACCGAAGTGTCGACGTCGATCCGTGAGATCGCGTTCGCGACCACGTGCGCCACGTAGAGCGCCCCGTCCGCTCCGGCGGTGAGCCCGTAGCAGCCGCGAAGCGGGGAGGGGGGCACCAGCGTCGTCAGCCGGTACGCCGGGTCGACGACATGAATGCCTCCGGCAACGGCGACGGGCGCCGGGGCGAGCACCGGCTCCGTGGAGCCGCCCGCGATCTCCCGGGCGGCGCTCTTGGCGGGCTGCTCAGGAGCCGGGGGCGCGGTGCAGGCCCAGAGAGCGAGCAGGACGGCAGGCGCCGATCGCACGGCGAAACGCGAGCCCGTCATGCCGCTGCCCGAGCGGCGCCCGGAGCCCGTCCGGGGATTGCCGACCGACACGAGCCCGGTACCAGGAAGAATCCTAACGGTGAATGGCGCCGCCGGAGACGGCGAGCGCCGCCTCCTTCACCGCTTCGGGAAGTGTCGGGTGCGCGTGCGGCGTACGCGCGAGGTCCTCGGCGCTGGCCGCGAACTCGATGGCGACGGCGGCCTCGGCGATCATGTCGGAGGCGCGCGGCCCGAGGATGTGCACGCCGAGGATGCGGTCCGTGCGCGCATCGGCGATCACCTTGACGAGACCGTCCTTCTCCTCCATCGCCCGTGCGCGGCCGTTCGCCAGAAACGGGAACGTGCCGGTGCGGACCTCGATGCCGGCTTGCTCGCAGTCCTGGTCGGTCTTGCCGACGCCGGCGAACTCGGGCCACGTGTAGACCACCGACGGGATCGCGTCGTAATTCACGTGTCCTGCTTGGCCCGCGATCCGCTCGACGCAGGCGACGCCTTCCTCGGACGCCTTGTGCGCGAGCATCGGCCCCGGAATCGCATCGCCGACGGCGTAGATCCCCGCGACGGAGGTCTCGAACCGGTCGTTCACCGTGATCCGCCCGCGCTCGTCGGCGGCGACGCCGACCTCCTCGAGGCCGAGCCCCGCGGTGTACGGCCGCCGACCGACCGCGACGAGCACCTTGTCCGCGATCTCGGTGGTCGTCTTTCCGCCGGACTCGACCGTGACCTCCACCTTGCCGTCGAGGATCGTGGCCGCCTTCGCGCTGGAAGAGAGCTGGATCGTGATCCCCTGCCGCTTCAGCGTCTTCGCCAGGAGGTCGGACAGCTCCCGATCCATCGTCGGGGTGATCCGGTCGAGGAACTCGACGATGCGGACCTCGCACCCGAGCCGGGCCCAGACGGATCCGAGCTCGAGGCCGATCGCGCCGGCGCCGACGACGAGCAGTCGTGCGGGAACCTCGTCGAACGACAGCGCCTGGTCGGAGCTCACCACGTGGCGTCCGTCGAAATCGAGGCCGCGGAGCGGCGTCGGCTCGGACCCGGTCGCGATCAGGATGCGCTCGCCCTCGAGCGTCCGCTCCTCGCGGCCCGAGACCACGACCTTGCCGGGTGCGGCGATCCGGGCGGTCCCCGCGACGTGCGTGATCTTGTTCTTCTTGAAGAGCGCCGCGACGCCGCCGGTGAGACCCTTCACGACCTTGTCCTTCCGCCGCATCATCGTCGGGAGGTCGAGCGCGACCTCGCCGACGCGGATGCCGTGGACTGCGAAGTGCTCCCGCGCCTGGCGGTAGAGCTCGCTCGAGTCGAGCAGAGCCTTCGAAGGGATGCAGCCGATGCGCAAGCAGGTACCGCCGAGCGCTTCCTCCTTCTCGATGCAGGCGACCTTCATGCCGAGCTGGGCCGCGCGGATTGCCGCGACGTAGCCTCCGGGCCCGGCGCCGATCACCACGAGGTCGTAACGCCCGCCGGCCACGTCAGACCTCGAGCAGCATGCGCGCCGGATCCTCGATCCGGTCCTTCACGCGCACCAGGAACGTCACCGCCTGCTCTCCGTCGATCAGCCGGTGATCGTAGGAGAGCGCGACGTACATCATCGGCCGGATGACGACCTGGCCGCCGATCGCCACCGGACGCTCCTCGGTCTTGTGCATGCCGAGGATCGCCGACTGGGGCGGGTTCAGGATCGGCGTCGAAAGCAGCGAGCCGAAGACGCCGCCGTTGGTGATCGAGAACGTGCCGCCGGCGAGGTGGTCGGGCGTGAGCTTGGCATCCCGGGCGAGGGACGCGACCTCCTGGATCGCCCGCTCGAGATCGGCCAGTCCCATCCGCTCCGCATGGCGGACGACGGGCACGACGAGCCCACGCTTGGTCGCCACGGCGATGCCGAGGTTCACGCTGCGAAAGTAGACGATCTCGCCGTCCTCGATCTGCGCGTTCACGATCGGCATCTCGCGGAGCGCCAGGACCACGGCGCGGGCGAAGATCGACACGAAGCCGAGGCCGACACCGTGCGTCTTCTCGAAGCGCTCCTTGTAGCGGCGGCGAAGGTCGATCACCGCCGACATGTCGAT
>JAXDLK010000331.1:0-5178 GCA_034666665.1 Candidatus Binatota bacterium | reverse complement strand
GCGACGAGATCGACCCGCTGCAGGACCGGCCTCAACCCCAGCTCCGCGCCGACGATGTCTGCGGTCAGGCTCGTCCGGCCGAGCCGCGTCAGCGCGGAGAGCTTGTCCGCCTCGGCCGCTTGCCGGAGCGTGGCCATCTCGCGGAGGCGACGGTCGTTCTCGAGCGCCGTCGAGAAGGGATCGAGCAGCGCGAGGATCACGGACTCGTCCTCGCGGTCGAAATGCCGGCCGCGGTCGGCGATCAGCACCAGCACGCCCGCGGCGCGCCCCTCGACGGTGAGAGGCCCGGCCAGCACCTCATCGTCGATGCCCGGAGGCAACACTCCGTTCGGTGCCTCCTGCCCGCTACTGGATCGGAAGAGCGCGCGATGGCCGCACCAGTCGAGGAGGTCCTCGAATGCAGCGGCCGTCAGCTCCAGGCGAGCTTCCTCGGCGCCTTCCACACTCGAAGGTGGCGAGCTTGCCACGGTCTCCAGCGTGCGGCGTTCGTGATCGATCCGCCGGACCAGCACGCCGCGGATCTGCACCCTTTCCTCGAGCAACCGCGCGATCCGCGACACCGAGGTCGCGATCTCGATGTGCTGGCACGCCTCGCGCCAGACGTCGAACAGGAGCGCGTGCAGTCTTTGCATCCGGGCCTTCTAGGAGATGTTGCGGGCTCTTTCCAGCTTATTTCACGGCTATCCGTCGTATTCGGTAGATGACCACATCAAACGGATGGGAAAGGCAGGCGCCCGAGGAG
This sequence comes from Candidatus Binatota bacterium, assembly GCA_034666665.1. GTDB lineage: Bacteria > Desulfobacterota > Binatia > JACPRU01 > JACPRU01 > JAXDLK01. Next base: position 4,436 of record JAXDLK010000331.1, on the reverse strand, counting down.
TGGCACATGGTTTGGACAGCCCGTTCGGCATGCACGCCATCGATGTCGGATCCGAGGGATCGAACGGGACCACGCGACGCCTGCTGTTCGAGGTCGCCGAACGCCTACGCGCAAACCAGGAGCGGTGGCCGCGCCTACCACCGGCGGACGACACGGGCCGATCCTTCGCGCGCCTGGGGACGGCCGCCGGTTGGGATGCGTGGCTCATCCGCTGGGAGCCCGGCGCGCGGATCGCGTTTCACGATCACGGTGAGGCCGCCGGCGTCGCCTACCTCGTGTACGGAGCGCTCGCGGAGCTGGTGGCGCGCCCCGACCTCGGATCCGGGCTCCACCCCGTGGAGCATCGCCTGCTCACCGTGAACACGCGCGGGATCTTTCCGCCCGGTCACGTACATTCCATCGAGAACCCGTTCCCGGGTCCCGCGCTCAGCGTGAACGTCTATGCTCCGCGACTCGAGAGCATGAACTTCTTCGAGCGGGTGTCCCGCCCTCTCGTGGATACGGCGATCGAGAGCGTGAGCACCGTCATCGCCGGCGGGCGGACCCAGATTATTTAACGGCCCCCGTACAATCCAACGGGCGTGAGCCGCGTAATCTCCCGGCGGGACCATCGAAAGGTCGGGCTGAGGGCGTGAATGTCTCTGGCAGCATCGTTGCTCTGGACACCCGCCGGAGGAACCTCATGTCCCGTCTGCTTCTTATGATCCTGGCGGCCCTCGTCCATGCGGCAGCTCCGGCCGCCGACGCGGACACGTCAATCCGGCTGCTGAACGTCTCGTACGATCCCACGCGAGAGCTGTACGAAGACTACAACCGCGAGTTCGCCAAGCACTGGAAGGAGAAGTCCGGAGTGACCGTGCAGGTGGACCAGTCTCACGGCGGCTCGGGGAAGCAAGCTCGCGCAGTGATCGATGGCCTCGAGGCCGACGTGGTCACGCTGGCTCTCGCCTACGACGTCGATGCCGTGGCGGACAGCGGGTTGATCGCCAAGGACTGGGAGTCTCGCCTGCCGGACCGGAGCTCTCCCTACACGTCGACGATCGTCTTTCTGGTGCGCAAGGGGAACCCGAAGAAGATCCACGACTGGGACGACCTGGTGAAGCCGGGGCTCGCGGTGATCACGCCGAACCCGAAGACGTCCGGAGGAGCCCGCTGGAACTATCTCGCAGCGTGGGGCTTCGCGCTCGGCAAGTGGAAAGACGACGACGCGAAGGCGCGGGATTTCGTCGCGCGCCTCTTCAAGAACGTGCCCGTGCTCGACTCCGGCGCCCGCGGCTCGACGACCACGTTCGTGGAGCGCGGCCTAGGTGACGTGCTGCTCGCATGGGAGAACGAGGCGTTTCTCGCGGTCGAGGAGCTGGGCCCTGACAAGTTCGAGATCGTCGTGCCGTCGGTTTCCATACTGGCCGAGCCCCCGGTGGCGGTGGTCGACAAAGTCGTCGAAAAGCACGGCACGCGCGACGCGGCCAACGAGTACCTGAACTACCTCTACTCGCCCGCCGCTCAGGAGATCGCCGCCAAGCACCATTACCGGCCACGGTCGGCAGACGTGGCGAAGCGGCATGCCGCCGACTTCCCGAAGATCGAGCTGTTCACGATCGAGAAGTTCGGCGGCTGGCGGAAGGCGCAGAAGACGCATTTCGACGACGGCGGCGTCTTCGATCAGATTTACCAGCCGGGGACGTGATGCGGCCGCGACGCACTCGCCGCGTGCTGCCCGGCTTCGGACCGACGATGGGCTTCACGCTCCTCTACGCCGCGCTGGTCGTGCTGATCCCGCTGTCGGCGACCGCGGTGAAGACGGCCGAGCTCGACGGGGGCGCTTTCTGGAAGACGGTCACGTCGCCGCGCGTGCTCGCATCGTACCGCCTGAGCTTCGGCGCGGCCTTCGGCGCGGCGGCAGCGAGCGCCGTCGCGGGTCTCCTCGTCGCCTGGGTGCTGGTCCGCTACCGCTTCCCGGGACGGCGCCTCCTCGACTCGCTGGTCGACCTGCCGTTCGCGCTGCCGACGGCGGTCGCCGGCATCGCGCTCACCTCCCTGTACGCGCCGAGCGGCTGGATCGGACGTCTGCTCGAGCCGCTCGGTGTGAAGGTTGCGTACACGCCGCTCGGCGTCTTCGTCGCGATGACGTTCGTGGCGCTGCCGTTCGCGATCCGCACGGTGGAGCCGGTGCTCGAGGACCTCGACGTCGCCGTCGAGGAAGCCGCGGCATCGCTCGGCGCCGGCCGCTGGCAGATCTTCCGGCGCGTGCTCTTCCCGGCGCTGTTGCCCGCGGTGGTCACGGGTTTCGCGCTGGCGTTCGCCCGCGCCGTCGGCGAGTACGGCTCGATCGTCTTCATCTCCGGAAACATGCCGATGCGGACCGAGATCGCGCCGCTCTTGATCGTCACCAAGCTCGAGCAGTTCGACTACGCCGGCGCGAACGCGATCGCCCTGGTGACGCTGATCGCCTCCTTCACCTGCCTGCTGCTGGTGAACCTGCTCGAGGGCTGGGCGAGCAGGCGCGGTGCCGGGACGCGCGGAGTCGCGGCATGAGCCGGGCATCGCTCGGCGAGAGCCCGCTCGTGCGCTGGGCCCTGACGGCGCTGGCCGTCGGGTTCCTCGCCGTGTTTCTCTGCCTGCCGCTGATCGCCGTCTTCGCGGAGGCTCTCCGCCAGGGCCTCGGCACCTACTTCGCGGCGGTCGTCGATCCCGCCGCGCGCTCGGCGATCCGGCTGACTCTCCTGGTCGCGGCGATCGTCGTGCCGATGAATACCCTCTTCGGTCTTGCCGCCGCGTGGGCAATCGGCAAGTTCGACTTCCGCGGCCGGAGCGCTCTCGTCGCGCTCATCGACCTTCCGTTCGCGGTTTCTCCCGTCGTTTCCGGGCTCATCTACGTGCTGCTGTTCGGCCGGCAGGGGCTCCTCGGTCCCTGGGTCGCGGCGCACGACTGGAAGGTGATCTTCGCGATCCCGGGCCTCGCGCTGGCGACGCTCTTCGTCACCTTCCCGTTCGTCGCCCGCGAGCTCATCCCCCTGATGCGGGAGCAGGGCACGGACGAGGAGGAAGCGGCGGCGGTCCTCGGCGCGGGCGGCTGGCGTACGTTCTGGCGCGTGACGCTGCCGAACGTGAAGTGGGGCCTCCTCTACGGCGTCATCCTCACGAACGCGCGCGCGATGGGGGAGTTCGGTGCGGTCTCCGTAGTCTCGGGCCACATCCGCGGGCGGACGAACACCATGCCGCTCCACGTCGAGATCCTCTACAACGAGTACCAGTTCACCGCCGCCTTCGCGGTCGCATCGCTGCTGGCGCTGCTCGCGCTGGTGAACCTGGGCGCGAAGACCGTCGTGGAGTCGCGATCGCGGGAAGAGCGACGCGCCCGCGAGCTTCCGGTGGCGGCATGAGCATCGAGATCCGCGGCATCACCAAGCGATTCGGCGCGTTCCGCGCCGTGTCGGACGTGAGCCTCGAGGTGGCGACGGGAGAGCTGGTCGCGCTCCTCGGACCCTCCGGCTCAGGGAAGACGACGTTGCTGCGCATCATCGCCGGTCTCGAGGCGCCGGAGGAAGGCGCGGTCTGGTTCCACGGCGAGGACGCGACGGAGCGCACCGCGCGCGAGCGCCGCGTGGGCTTCGTCTTCCAGCACTACGCACTCTTCCGCCACATGACCGTGTTCGAGAACGTGGCGTTCGGTCTCCGCGCGCGCCCGCGGAGCGCGCGGCCGTCGAAGCCGGAGATCCGCGCCCGGGTCGACGAGCTGCTCGCGCTCGTGCAGCTCCGCGGCCTCGCCGGCCGCTACCCGTCGGAGCTCTCCGGGGGCCAGAGGCAGCGCGTCGCGCTCGCCCGGGCGCTGGCGGTCGAGCCGCGCGTCCTGCTGCTCGACGAGCCGTTCGGCGCTCTCGACGCGCGCGTGCGGAAAGAGCTTCGCCGCTGGCTCCGCCGCCTCCACGACGAGCTTCACGTGACCAGCGTGTTCGTCACGCACGATCAGGAGGAAGCGCTCGAGGTGGCAGACCGAGTCGTGGTCATGAACGAGGGAAGCATCGTGCAAGTCGGCACGCCCGAGGAAGTCTACGAGCACCCGGCGACGCCGTTCGTCTACGATTTCCTCGGCAACGTGAATCTGTTTCACGGGCGCGTGACCGAGAGCGGACGCGTCGTGGTCGTCCCGCCGGAGACGCCGGTGAACGGAGACCGTTCGGCCCTCGTGTACGTGCGACCGCACCTGCTCGAGATCGGTTACGAGCCCTCGGGAGAGCATCCGCTACGGGCACGGGTCCGCCGCGTACAGCCCGCGGGAGCCGTCGTCCGGGTGGACCTCGTCAGCGACTGGGGCGCCTCGCTCGAGGCCGAGCTCACCCGCGAGGAGCATCAGGCGCTTGCGCTCAGCCGGGGCGCGGAGGTTTACGTCAGCCCGCGCGAGATGAAGGTATTCGCGGATGAGGAGCGCGACGTGG
>JAXDLK010000330.1:0-2848 GCA_034666665.1 Candidatus Binatota bacterium | reverse complement strand
CCCCGGTCTCCTCGTCCAGCTCGAGGAAGTCGACATGGACTTCTACTACGGCGAAGCGTTCGAGGAGCGGTCCCCCGAGGCGTACGAGCGCCTGCTGCTCGACGCCCTCCGTGGCGACCCGTCGCTGTTCACGCGCTCGGACGAGGTCGAATACGCCTGGCGCTACATCACGTCGCTGCATCAGGGCTGGGCCGCGCTGCCGCCGCCGAAGTTCCCGAACTACTTCCCGTTCACCGACGGGCCGGACGAGGCGAACCGGCTGCTCGAGGGGACGCAGGCGCACTGGCGCTCCCTCCGCGACATGTGAACGAGACGGCGTCGATGAGCTTCGAGAAGATCGTCTGCGAAGACGCGGGCGAGATGGCGGAGCGGGTGGCGGCGCGTCTGCGCGATCTCACGCGAGCGCCCGGAGATCAGACGGTCTTCATCGCGCTCTCCGGCGGCTCGACGCCGCGCCGGCTCTACGAGCTCCTCGCCGGGCCGCCATGGCGGGACGAGATCGACTGGAAGCGGATCGAGGTCTTCTTCGGCGACGAGCGGCCGGTGCCGCCCCACCATCCGGACTCGAACTACGGCATGGCCGAGCGCGCGCTGCTGTCGAAGGTGCCCGTGAAAGCGCATCGCATGCGAGCGGAGCACGGCGAGGCCGAGGCGTACGAGAAGCTCCTCGGCGAGCGCATCGCCGCTCGCGCCGGAGGGGTGCCGGTGCTCGACCTGATCCTCCTCGGCATGGGGCCGGACGGGCACACCGCGTCGCTCTTTCCCGACACTGCCGCGCTCCGGGAGCGGGAGCGGCTGGTGGTGATGAACGAGGTGCCGAAGCTGGTCACGCGGCGGATGACGATCACGTTCCCGCTGATCCAGGCCGCCCGGCGCGTGTGGCTGCTCGTCGCCGGCGCGGACAAGCGCGAGACCGTTCGCCAGTGTCTCGAGGCCCTCGACGAGCCGGTGCTCGCGAAGCTCTGCCCCGCGGCGCTCGCGCGACCCACCGAAGGCGAGCTCGTCTGGTGGCTCGACCGCGCCGCAGCAGGCGCTCTGGGATAGGAGGACTCGTGCCCCAAGTGATCGGACTCGTCGGTCTCGCCGTCATGGGCGAGAACCTGGCGCTCAACATCGAACGCAACGGCTTCCCGGTCGCGGTCTACAACCGGACCTTCGACAAGACCGAGAAGTTCCTGAACGGCCGCGCCAAGGGAAGGAGCTTCGTCGGCGCGAAGACGATCCCGGAGTTCGTCGCCTCGCTCGCGCGCCCGCGCCGCATCGTCACCATGGTGAAGGCGGGAAAGCCGGTCGACGACGTGGTCGAGGAACTGCGGCCCCATCTCGAGCGCGGCGACGTGGTCGTCGACGGTGGCAACTCGCACTTCGCCGACACCGACCGGCGCATGCAGGCGCTCGCGCCGACGGGGATCCAGTTCGTCGGCATGGGCGTGAGCGGCGGCGAGGAGGGGGCGCTCAAGGGGCCGAGCCTGATGCCGGGCGGCGAGACCGACGCCTACCGGCCGCTCGAGCCGATCCTCGTGAAGATCGCCGCCAAGACCGACACCGGACCGTGCGTCACCTACGTCGGCGCGAAGAGCTCCGGCCATTTCGTGAAGATGGTCCACAACGGGATCGAGTACGGCGACATGCAGCTGATCGCCGAGGCCTACGATCTCCTGCGGAACGGTCTCGGCCTCTCGCCGGAGGAGCTCGTCGAGGTCTTCACCGATTGGAACGAGGGCGACCTCCGTTCCTTCCTGATCGAGATCACCACCCGGATCGTCGCCTTTCGCGACGATCAGCGGTCGCGCGGCGTGCTCGTGGACCGCATCCTCGACAAGGCCGGGCAGAAGGGCACCGGCAAATGGACGGGGCAGGTGGCGCTCGACCTCGGGATCCCGATTCCGACCATCGCCGCGGCCGTCGACGCGCGGTTGATCTCCGCGGAGCGGGAGCTGCGCTCGAAGGCGGCGCGCAAGTACCCTGGCCGGGAGAAGCTCGGTCGCGTCAGCCGCAAGAAGGCGATCGCGCAGATCCGTGCCGCGCTCTACGCTTCGAAGATCTGCTCGTATGCGCAGGGATTCGAGCTCATGCGGCAGGCGTCGCGGCAATTCGGCTATGGGCTCCGGCTCGGCGAGATCGCGCGCATCTGGAAAGGCGGATGTATCATCCGCGCCGCATTCCTCGACGGCATTCGCCGCGCCTTCGACGGCAACCCGGAGCTCCCGAACCTGCTCCTCGACGACGAGTTTCGCCGCGACATCCGCAAGCGCGCCGAGGACTGGCGGGAGGCGGTGATGCTCGGCATCCGCCTCGGCATCACCACGCCGGCGATGGCGGCGTCGCTCGCCTACTTCGATTCCCTCCGGCGCGAGCGCCTGCCCGCGAACCTGATCGCCGCGCAGCGCGATTTCTTCGGCGCGCACACGTACGAGCGGATCGACCGCGAAGGCACGTTCCACACGCAGTGGCAGCCGCTCGACGACGGCAGCGAGGGAGGGGATGGCACGGCTCGTCCTCGCGGGTGACATCGGCGGCACCAAGACGAACCTCGCGATCTACGCCGTCGGCGACGGCGGCCGGCCATCGGCGGTGCGCGAGGCATCGTTCGCGAGCCGCGAGTACGCCGGTCTCGAGGACGTGCTCGCCGCGTTCCTGCGGCCGGGGGCGGAGCGCGTCACGACGGCCGCGTTCGGGATCGCCGGTCCGGTCTTCGAGAACGTCGTCGTCACGACGAACCTTCCGTGGGTGGTCGAGGCCGACCGCATCGCCTCGGCTCTCGGCGGCGCGCGCGTTCGGCTGCTGAACGACCTCGAGGCGACCGCGTACGGCGCGCTGTTCCTGCCGCCGGCGGAGCTGCACGTGC
>JAXDLK010000329.1:0-8237 GCA_034666665.1 Candidatus Binatota bacterium | reverse complement strand
CCATCTCGACGTCGAATGGGTGCCGGCGCGGGAACGCCTCGCCGCCGCGCTGCTCGACGTGATTCGGCCGGGCGACCTGGTCGTCGTGCTCGGCGCCGGCGACATCTACCGCACGGGGGAGGAGCTGGTGCAGACGCTTCGCGCCCGCGGCGTGGGGCTCCGCGCCGTATGAACGTGGCCGTCGATTCCGGCTTCGCCGACGCGATGGACTGGCGAGCGGCGCTCCGCGAACGCTTCGGCGGGCGCGTCCGCCTCGCCGAGCCGCTCGCGCGCCACACGTCCTTTCGCATCGGCGGACCGGCGGACGCCTGGATCGAGATCGAGAGCCCGCTCGAGCTCTCGGATCTCCTGCGCCGCACCGGAGCGCTCGGCGTGCCGGTCTTCCTGCTCGGCAGCGGCACGAACCTGCTCGTCTCCGACCGCGGCGTTCGCGGCGTCGTGGCGACGCTCGGCGCCGGCTTCGGCGCCGTCGAATGGACGGTCACCGGCGGCGACGCGCTCGTCCGCGCCGGTGCCGCGGTGCCGTTCAAGAAGCTCGTCACCGCCGCGGTCGAGCGCGGGCTCGCCGGGCTCGAGTTCGGCGAGGGAATCCCGGGGTCCGTGGGCGGCGGATTGACGATGAACGCAGGCGCCTTCGGTGGGGAGATCGGGCGGGTCGTCGAGGTGCTCGAAGGGGTGCACGCGGACGGCCGTCTCGCTCGCCTCGATCGGGCCGCGCTCGCCTTCGCCTACCGCCGCCTCGAGCTGCCGCCGGGGTTCGTCATCACCGCGGTCTCCCTGCGCCTTCGGCCCGGCGAGCCCGGTGAGCTTCGCGAGCGAGTGACCTCGGCGCGCGAGCGACGCAAGCGCTCGCAGCCGCTCGGCTTCCCGAACGCGGGCTCGATCTTCAAGAATCCGCCGGACGCGTTCGCCGGACGCTTGCTCGAAGAGGCGGGAGTGAAGGGGCTCAGCCAGGGAGGGGCGCGCGTGTCCGACCGTCATGCGAACTTCATCGTCAACCAGGGCGGCGCTCGCGCCGAGGAGGTGCGTGCCCTCATGGAGCGCATGCAAGCGCGCGTGCTCGAGCGGGCGGGGATCCGCCTCGAGCCCGAGATCAAGCTGGTCGGCGAATGGTGAGCGGACGCTATCGAAGGAAGCGCGTGGCCATCGTTCTCGGCGGCAATTCCGCGGAGCGCGAGATCTCGCAGATGACCGGCGAGTCCGTCGCGCGGGCGCTGTCGGAGCGCGGCTACAACGTGAGCGTGCTGCGGGCGGATCGCGACTTGCCGGGGCGGTTCGCCGCCTCGCGTATCGACGTGGTCTTCAACGCGCTGCACGGCACGTTCGGCGAGGACGGATGCGTGCAGGGTCTCTTCGAGATGTTGCGCATTCCGTACACGGGCTCGGGCGTGCTCGCGAGCGCGATCGGCATGGACAAGGCGATCTCCAAGCGGATCTTCGAATCCCACGAGCTGCCGACCCCGGAATGGCGAACCGTCGCGCCGGACGAGGCGGTCGACGACTCGTTCAAGCTGCCGGGAAAGCTGCCGGTGGTCGTCAAGCCGACCGGCCAGGGCTCGAGCGTGGGCGTGTCGATCGTGCGGCAGCGCTCCGATCTCACGCGCGCCATCGAGAACGCCCGCGTCTACGGCCCGGTGCTGATCGAGCGTTTCGTGCCCGGCAAGGAAGTGACCGTGGGCCTGCTCGCGGGACGTCCCTTGACGGCGATGGAAGTGATTCCGAAGGGCGAGTTCCACAGCTACGAGGTCAAGTACACGCCCGGGCGGGAAGAGTTCGTCCTGCCGGCGGCGCTGTCGAAGAAGGCGTTCGCGCGCGTGCTCGAGCTCGCGGCGGCTACGTACGCGGCGATCGGCGCCGACACCTACGCGCGCGTCGACTTCCGCGTCGACGAAAAAGAGCGGCCGTTCGTGATCGAGATCAACACCCTCCCGGGCCTGACGAATCTCAGCTACCTGCCGAAAATGGCTGCCCACGTGGGAATCGGTTACGGCGAGCTCGTCGAGCGCATTCTCGACGGGGCGAGCCTCAAGGTGAAGGAGGCCCCCGCGTGAGGCGGAACCGCCGCCGCGGACCGCGCGCCGTCGTTCGCATCGCCCGCGTCGCCGTCCGCGCCGTCGTCGCCATCGCGATTGCCGGCGGAGTCGCGTTCGCCGCCACCGATGCGGCGGCGCGCGTGGCCGCGCATCCGTACTTCGGTCTCCGCGAGGTTCGCGTCGTCGGCACGCGCGTCCTCGACCGCCGCGCCGTGCTCGCCTGGTCCGCCCTCGAGCCGGGGAGCAGCCTCTGGCGGATCGACGTGCGCGGCGCGGTCAAGCTCCTCGAGCGGAACCCGCGCGTGCGGAGCGCGGAGGTCGAGCGCCAGTTCCCGCGAGGCGTGCGCATCACCATCGAGGAACGCGAGCCGATCGCCGTGCTGCTCGGACGCGCGGGAGCGCTGTTCGTCGATCGCGACGGGCAGTTCTTCCCTCCCCTCGGAGACGAGCCGTTCGAGGGGCTGCCGTACGTGTCCGGGATCCGCATGGACGACCTCGTGCGGCGGCCGGATTGGGCGGCCGCGCGCCTGCGTCAGGCGATCGACGTGCTCGACCTCTGGCGGAGCCGCGTGCACTGGCCGCCGCTCTCCGAGGTGCGGCCGGAGCCGAGCGGCGAGGTGGTGGCGTATCCGGAGCGGACGCCGATGGTGATCCGCTTCGGCGCCGAGGTCCGCGAGGAGCAATTCTCGCGTCTCGCGACCGTGTTCGGGCTGTGGCGCGGCCGCGAGGCCGACGTCTCCGCAGTGGATCTCTCCGTGCCTGGCCAAGTGGTGTTGCGCCTGAGAAGCGAACGGGACAAAGGTCGAGAGCGCGAGCGCTGCCCGCAGGGCGGCTGTCGTCTGGAGATTTGATCGTCGCGTCATGGCGAAGCGTTCCTCGTTGATCGTCGGTCTCGACATCGGCACGTACAAAGTCGCCGCGGTGGTCGCCGAGGTCGGTGATTCGGGAGTCGAGATCATCGGCATCGGTACCGCCGCGTCGCGGGGGCTCCGCAAGGGCGTCGTGGTGAACATCGACGCCACGGTCGAGTCGATCCGCAAGGCGATCGCCGAGGCCGAGCTCATGGCGGGCTGCGAGATCCACAGCGTGTACGCCGGAATCGCCGGAGCGCACGTCAAGGGCTTCAACAGCCACGGCGTCGTCGCCGTGAAGAGCGGCGAGGTCATGTCCGGCGACGTCGAGCGAGTGCTCGACGCCGCGCGCGCGGTGGCGCTGCCGATGGACCGCCAGATCGTCCACGTGTTGCCGCAGGAGTTCCTCGTCGACGATCAGGACGGGATCCGCGAGCCGATCGGCATGTCCGGCGTACGCCTGGAGTCGAAGGTGCACATCATCACCGCCTCCGTGACCTCGACGCAGAACGTGGTGAAGTGCTGCCAGCGAAGCGGCCTCGGCGTCGCCGGGGTGGTGCTCGAGCCGTTGGCGTCCGCGGAAGCCGTGGCCACGCCGGAAGAGCGCGAGCTCGGCGTCGCGCTGATCGACATCGGCGGCGGCACGACGGACCTGGTCGTCTTCCACAGCGGGGCGGTGAAGCACACGGCGGTGCTGCCCGTCGGAGGCAACCACCTGACGAACGACATCGCCACCGGGCTCCGCACCCCGTTCGCCGAGGCCGAGAAGGTGAAGCAGCGCTTCGGCTGCGCGCTGTCGTCGATGGTCTCGCGGGACGAGTCGATCGAGGTGCCGAGCATCGGCATGCGCGGGCCCCGCGTGCTCTCGCGGCAGATCCTCGCGGAGATCATCGAGCCGCGCATCGAGGAGATCTTCACGCTCGTCGGGCGGGAGATCACCCGCGCGGGTTTCGAGGACGTGCTCGCCTCCGGGGTGGTCGTCACCGGCGGCACCACCATCCTCGAAGGCGTTCCCGAGCTCGCCGAGCAGGTCTTCCACGTGCCCGTTCGCCGCGGCGTCCCGCTGCAGGTGGGCGGCCTCGTGGACGTGATCAGCAGTCCGATGTATGCGACGGGAGTCGGCCTGATCCTCTACGGTCTCCGACAATCGTCGAACGGGATTCCTCGCAACGGCCATCTCTGGGGGCGGGTTCGCCAGCGCATGGGCGAGCTTCTCCGAGAAATTTTTTGACGAGGGTGCCGAATCTTGATGCAGGGCGTTTTCGAATTCACTAGAGTACGCCACCCAAAGGAAGGGAGAGTTTCCATGAGCATCGCAGACCTCGAGGACGGCGAAGGGACCGAAGTGGAGGTGATCGGGGCCAAGATCCGCGTGGTCGGCGTGGGCGGCGGTGGTGGCAACGCCGTGAACACGATGATCGGCGCCGATCTCGAAGGCGTCGAGTTCATCGCCGCGAATACCGACGCGCAAGCCCTGCGAGCGAACCTCGCCCCGATCAAGGTGCAGCTCGGCGAGAAGATCACCAAGGGCCTCGGCGCCGGCGCCAACCCCGAGGTCGGTCGCCGTGCGGCGGAGGAAGACCTCGATCGCATTCGCCAGTACCTCACGGGTGCGGACATGGTCTTCATCACCGCCGGCATGGGCGGCGGCACAGGCACCGGCGGGGCGCCCGTGATCGCGCGTCTCGCCAAGGAGCTCGGCGCGCTCACCGTCGGCGTGGTCACGAAGCCTTTCCTCTTCGAAGGCAAGAAGCGCATGCGCCAGGCCGACCAGGGCATGCGCGAGCTCAAGGACAGCGTCGACACGCTGATCGCGATCCCGAACCAGCGGCTGCTGTCGATCGCCGGCAAGAGCATGCCGATCCTCGACAGCTTCAAGAAGGCGGACGACGTGCTGCTGCAAGCGGTCCGCGGCATCTCCGATTTGATCACCGTCCACGGCATCATCAACCTCGATTTCGCCGACGTGCGCACGATCATGTCGGAGATGGGCATGGCGATGATGGGCGCCGCGTTCGCGAAGGGCGACAACCGCGCGGTCGAGGCGGCTCAGCGCGCGATCTCGAGCCCGCTCCTGGAAGACATCTCGATCAAGGGCGCGCGCGGCGTGCTGATCAACATCACCGGCGACGCCACGCTCTCGCTGCACGAGGTGAACGAAGCGGCGAGTCTCATCCAGGAGGAGGCGGACGAGGACGCGAACATCATCTTCGGCGCGGTGATCAACCCGGCGATGGACGACGAGGTGAGGATCACCGTCATCGCCACCGGGTTCGGCGAGACCGACCGCGAGCGCGAGTTCGTACCGCGCCCGCAGGAGACCCGCGAGGAACGGCGCGAAGGGCGCGAAGGGCGCGAAGGGAATGATCCGAAGCGAGCGGCCGTCGTGCGCGAGCTCCCGAAGGAAGGCCGGCGCGTGGTTCGCCTGGGCACGATCATCGACGAAGGAGAGAACCCGCGCTACGTACCGCGCGAGAACGGCGAGGCGGAGACGCGCGCGCAGAGCGAGTCGAAGGGCGAGGAATCCGTCTACGACATCCCGACGTTCCTGAGAAAACAGGCGGACTGAACCCTACGCCATACGGCTGCACCCGGCCCGTCAGGCGCTACCGCGAGCGCTCTCGCGGGTTTGGAACGGCGGTATGACGTCCGAGGACGCCACCGAGCTTCTGCCGCCGAGCCTCGCGCTGCTCGCGCTCGAAGGACGCGCGGGCCTCGAGCTGGCGTCGCTGATCCCCGCGCTCGGCTGGTTGCTGGCGGCGCCCCGCGGCGACGGTCATCCGGTGTTGGTGATTCCCGGATGGCTCACCGGAGACCGGTCGACGCTCCCGCTCCGCTGGTTCCTCCGGCGGCAGGGGCATCACGTGCACCGCTGGGGCTTGGGACGGAACCTCGGGCCGTCCGCCGAGGTGATCCAGTCACTGGCTGACCGTTTCCATGCGATCCGCCGGACGCATGGCCGGGCGGTGAGCCTCGTCGGCTGGAGCCTCGGCGGAATCTACGCGCGAGAGCTCGCGCGCGCACATCCCGAGGACGTGCGGAGCGTGATCACTCTCGGCAGCCCGTTTCGCAATCCCGACGCCACGACCGCGGTGCGCGTCGCGCGCCGGCTGCGCCTCCAGCGCCCGGTGACGGGAGATCGCCGCGAGATCTACCGCCGGCTGGCCGAGCCGCCGCCGGTACCGACGACGGCGATCTACAGCAAGACCGACGGCATCTGCGCCTGGGGAAGCTGCATCGAGACCGAGGGCCCGCTCGCCGAGAACGTCGAGGTCGGCAGCAGTCACTGCGGGATGGCGTACCACCCCGGCGTGCTCTACGTGATCGCGGACCGGCTGGCGCAGCCGGAGGGCCGATGGCGGAAGTTCGAGCCCGGCGGCTTCGGCAGCTGGGCGCTCCGCGTGCGTCCCCGCGCCGCCGCCTGACGACTCAGGCTCCGAGCATCGCCGTGATGCGGCCGCGGACGAGCCGCACGATGCGCGCGCGGTCGGCGCTTTCCGCCGTGGCATGAATCGGCTCGCCGAAACGGAGCGACCACAGGCCGGCGGTCGGAACCACGGCGAGCACCGGATTCCACGCGGCGAGGCGGCGGAGGCCGATGCGCTCGACCGGTGCGCGCAGGCGAGAGAGCAGCGAATCGTCGCTCCGCACCGTGAGCGCCACCGGGATGATCGGCGCTCCGGAGCGCGCCGCCATGGTGGCGAACGCCGTCGCGCGAAACCGGCCGAGCTGCGGCCGGCGGGCGGCGCGCTTGCGGATGCCGGCTCCGCCCTCCGGGAACGTCGCCACGAGCTCGCCCGCTCGGAGCCGGCGGAGAGCTGCGGCCGTTCGCGCGCGGGGCTCCCGTCGCATTCCGGCCGCTCCGCCGTCCAGGTCCTGCAGCGAGCGCGCCCCAGGATGCTCGTGGCGCAGAACCACGTCCATCAGCGTGGCGTCGTACGCGTATCCACCTCCCGAGCGGTTCACTACCAGTAGCGCCGGGCCGGTGAGCGGCACGTGCTCGATGCCGGTCACGACGGCCTGCCACCAGCGCCGGTAGAGAACCTCGAGGAGCAGCGCCGCCAATCGTTCCGGCTCGAGAAGCTCGTCGGCTCCGGTCATCTCGCGGACGCGGGCGAGCGCTTCCGCGAGCGGCCGCGGCAGCGTCGGACGGAGCGTCGCGCGGTGCTCGCGAATCTCGCGGTCGAGCGCTCGGTCGAGCCGGTCCAGGCGGTCGGCGAGATCGTAGACGGCTTCGATCCCGCCCGGCGCGGCGCTCTGCCGCTTCGGCATGCGGCCCGCGCTCGCGGGCAGCCGATGTCGCGTATCGCTCACGAAGGCGACGGTTAGGCGACACGCGGCACGCGGTCAATGATGACCCATTCCGATTCCCCTTCTCCCTTCCAGGAGAGGGTGGCGCGCAAGCGCCGGGTGAGGGTAGACGCGCCGGAAACAGCTTTGACTCGTCCGGAGGCGTCGCATAGCGTCCCTCGATGGCGATGCACCCGATTCTGGATCGCCGCCTGCTCTTCGTCTCGGGAAAGGGCGGCGTCGGGAAGACGGTGACCGCGGCCACGGTCGCGCTGTTCGCCTTCCGCAAGCGGCGCCGGGTGCTCGTGGTCGAGCTCTCCGCCTACGGCCGCATGCGCGACCTGCTCGGCGGCCCCGAGCCGGGCGCCGAGCCCGTCGAGGTGATGCCGCGCCTCGAGATCCTGCGCGTCGATCCGCGCCGCGCGCTCGAGGAGTTCCTCGACGGCCTGCTGCGCTTCCGCGCGCTCCGCCGCCGACTCCTCGCCTCGAGCTCGTTCTCGATCTTGACCGCGGCGGCGCCGGGGATCGAGGAGTTCCTCGTGCTCTCGAAGATCGCCGCGCTCGAGCGCGCGAAGCTCGGCGTACGGCGCCGGCCTCGATACGACCTGATCGTCGTCGACGCGCCGGCGACCGGCCACTCGCTGCCGCTTCTATCCACGGCGCGGACGCTCGCCGAGATGGTGGCGATGGGCCCGATCGCGGAGACGGCCGGAGAGGTGGCCACGCTGCTCGCCGATCCTCGCCGGTCGGCGGCGCTGATCGTCACGCTCGCGGAAGAGATGGCCGTCAACGAGACGATCGAGATCGTGGCCGGCCTCGGCGAGAGCCGATCGATCGCGATCGGCGGCGTGATCGTCAACGCGATGTGGCCGGATCGCTTCGATGTCGAAGAGCGGCGCTGGCTCTCCGAGCGATCCGACGACGGCGCGGAGCCGCTGATCGCGCTCGGGCGGTATCACGTCGAAAGACGGCGGCGCGCCGAGCAGCAGCTCGAGCGGTTGCGGCTCGCGCTCGACGTCGACCCGATCGTCCTTCCCCTGCTGGTCGGGCCGGCGCTCGACCG
>JAXDLK010000328.1:0-16191 GCA_034666665.1 Candidatus Binatota bacterium | reverse complement strand
ATCGACGAACGACCTCAAGGCTCGGCTGCTCGATCCGCCGGACGAGGAGCGGGAACGGCGCGACATCGCGCGGGCGAAGCTCGACTTCTATCAGCTGGTGCAGAGCGGCGGCCGTCTGATGATCTTGGCGGGCGTCATCTGCCTACTGCTCGCGCTCTTGCGTCCAGGACACGACCGGCCGCGGCGCCGGGAATCCATCTCCGAATGGTAGGATGACGGACGAGACCGTATCCAAATCTTGACACCTTGCGCGGGCGCCCTCTACAAAGAGCCGCTTCCGAGACCCAGCAGAGCTGCCGAAAGCGTCCGGGCGAGCGGTCAGCGTGCGATCGTACCTGCAGGCACCCTTCCTGACGCCGGAGGCCGTCGCGACGGCCTCACGGGCGCGTCACGGCCGGCTGCCCGCATGGCTGGTCGGTCCGCCCGGCTGCGGCGCGTACTCCGTCGCCCGGGAGCTCCACGGCGGAGCCGCGATCGGCTTCGTCTCGGTGCGCACGCGCCTGAGCGGCGCGGCTGAGCTCGCCGACCGCGTCGACCGTGCGCTCGGGGCGGAGCGCCACCTCGACCGGCTCACCCTGTTCGTCGACCGCGTCGACGAGCAGCCGGTCGCGCTGCAGGAGGCCGTGCTCCGGCTCATCGAGGAGGGCGCCGCGTTCGACGGGCGGAGGATTCCGCTTCGCCTCATCGCTCATTCGACGATGATTCCGCCGTGGTCGGGTGCATCGCTACTGCCCGCGTTGCATTTCCGCCTGTCGCCGCAGACGATCCTGCTACCGCCCCTGTCCCGCCGGCGAGGCGAGATCGCGGCGATTGCCGAGGGGATCGCCCGCGACGTGGCGCTCGAGCTCGGCGTGACGCCTCCCGGGCTCTCCCCCGTCGCCCTGCGGTCGCTCGGCCTGCGCGATTGGCCGGGCGACGTCGAGGAGCTCGAGAGCGCGGTTCGCGCTGCGATGCTGCGCGCGCCGGAGCTCGACATCCCCGAGCGAGCTCCCCCGCCCCGCCCGCGTCCGGTGGTCGCATCCGTCGGGCCGCCCAGAACGGATCCACGCGGAGAGACTCCGGCGGTCTCGGGCGAGGAGCTCCGGCGCTTCGAGCTCTTGATCATGGAGCTCGCGCACGAGCTGAAGAATCCGATGGTGACGATCAAGACGTTCGCGCAGCAGATCGACCACCTCCTCGACGACGAGGCGCTGCGGGAGCAGTTCGTGCGGCTGACGCAGGAGGCCGTCGAGCGAATGGACGGGTTCCTCGAGGAGCTCTTGCAATTCGCCCGCTTCTCGGCGCCGCAGCGTGAAAACGTACGCCTGGGACGTCTGCTCTCGCAGTGGCTCGCGAGCAACGGCGCCGCAAGGTCCCGGGTGACGTTCGCGGACGTACCGGAGGACGTCGAGGTATTCGTCGATCCCGAGCAGATCACCTTCGCGCTCCGCACCCTCGTCCGCGGTATGCTGCGCAAGCTTCCCGAGGACGCGCCGATCGTGTTACGGTGGTCCGCTAGGGGAGAATTGTCGCTCGAGTCTGCAGCCTCCACGTCGAGCTCGCGGCTCGGCAGTCTGCTGACTCACGAGGCAGAGGAGGAGGCGGAAGTGTCCCTCGACACTCTTTTGTCCCAGAGCCTGATCCAGCGAAACGGCGGCACGTTCCGAGCGAGTGACTCGGGCGAGCGGCTCGAGTTTCGCCTCGGATTGCCGACGGCAACCAGGTAGGCATGGGTTCAGGAAGGAAGCGCGTGCTCGTCGTCGACGACGAGCCCGGCGTGCGGGAGTCCGTGCGCATCCTCCTCACCCGCGACTACGAGGTCTCGGTGGCGACTTCCGGCGAGGAGGCGCTCGACGCGATCCGCCGCGAGCGGCCACAGCTCGTGTTCGCCGACATCCTCATGCCTGGCATGGACGGGATGGAGCTGCTCGAGCGCGTGAAGACGATCGAGCCCGGGCTGCCGGTGGTCATGCTGACGGCGACCAAGACCGTCAAGACGGCGGTCCACGCGATGAAGCTCGGCGCCTTCGACTACCTGCCGAAGCCGTTCGACGTCGACGAGCTCAAGCTGATCGCCGAACGCGCGACGATGGCCGCAGAGCTCGTCGAGGAAGTGAAGCGCCTACGCAGCGAGGTGCGCTCGCACTTGGCCCTCGGACACGTGGTCGCGCGCTCTCCGCAGATGGCGGCGGCGCTGCGCACGGTGCGGATGGTCGCGCCGCTCAAGACCACGGTGCTGATCACCGGCGAAAGCGGCACCGGCAAGGAGCTGATCGCGCGCGCGCTGCACGCCGAAGGCGGACGCGCGGACGGGCCGTGGGTCGTGCTGAACTGTGCGGCCATCCCCGAGACCCTGCTCGAGAGCGAGCTTTTCGGCCACGAGCGGGGCGCCTTCACGGACGCCCATGCGAGAAAGATCGGGCTCTTCGAGCAAGCTCACCGCGGCTCGATCTTCCTCGACGAGATCGGCGAGATGTCGGTGAACTTGCAGGCGAAGCTCCTGCGCGTGCTCGAAGACGAGCGCTTCGTGCGCGTCGGCGGTACCCGCCCCGTGCAGGTCGACGTGCGGGTGGTCGCCGCGACGAACCGGAATCTCGAGCGGGCGATCGAGGAGGGCGACTTCCGGCCGGACCTCTTCTACCGGCTGAACGTGGTCACGGTACACCTGCCTCCGCTCCGCGAACGCCCCGAGGACGTCCCCTTCCTGATCAACCATTTCCTCGAAGTGAAATCGCGAGCTCTCGGACTCACGCCGAAGCATTTCGATCGCGAGGCGCTCGACGCGATGATGGCCTACAGCTGGCCCGGCAACGTGCGCGAGCTCGAGAACGCGATCGAGCACGCGGTGGTGCTTTCCGGACAGCGGAAGGAGCTCGAGCGAGGCGATCTCCCGGAACGGTTGCGCTACCCGTCGGGTGACGGGCCGCTCGGTTCGCTGCTCCCCGAAGTGCTCGGCGGACGCCGTAGCCTGGGTGATGCGGTCGATACCTTCGAGCGCGCCATCATCGAGCGTGGCCTGCAGCTGGCGGAGCACAATCAGACGCGCGCCGCCGAGCTCCTCGGCACGACGCGGCGCATCCTGAAGTACAAGATCGACAAGCTCGGAATCCGCAGCGAGCTCGGCGGCGGCCGCATCGACTGACCGCCGGCTGCGCGCGTCGCGGCCACGCCTTTCCGTCCAGCGCCGCGTTCGAATTTGAACGCGTGCGCGATTTTCGTCGCGCGACTGAACGGTTCTCCTGCGCAATTCCTCTTCCGGCCGTGGCATAGTTTCTGCTCCGTAACGGGTCGTGTCTTCAGCGGCCCCGCCCGCGCCCATCGGCTCGGTGCTCGTCGTCGACGACGAGCGAGGCCCCCGGGAATCCCTGCGTCTGATCATGGAGCCGCACATGCGTGTGCTGACAGCGGAGCAGGGCGAGCAGGCACTCGAGACGCTGCGCCGCCAGTCGGTGGACGTGGTGACGCTCGATCTCAAGATGCCCGGACTCGGTGGGCCGAAGACGCTGGCGCAGATCCGCGAGCTCGATCCCGACCTCGAAGTCGTGGTGGTCACCGGATACGGCTCCTACGAGAGCGCGATCGAGATGCTCCGCTTGCGCGCGGCGGATTACATCACCAAGCCGTTCGATGCCGGCCGCGTGCTCGACGTCGTGCGCCGGGCGGCCGAGCGCCGGCAAGCGAAGCGCGGCGGGCTCGCGAACGACGTCCTCCGCTCGCTCCTCGACGAGCTGCGCGAGGAGACGGCGGCGCTGGAGATGCTTCTCGGTCCGGCGCTCCCGGATCCCGAGCGCACGAGCCTCGAACGCATCCGGCTGCTCGCGGGGGCGCTGCGCGACCTCGTGCCCGACAACCCGGTACGGCCGCGCGATCTGGAAGGCGGTGCGTGACGGGCCTCTTCGAATCGCCCGACGTGGTCGACACCGAGCGCGGCGTCGGCGCGGACTTCCTCGCCTGCGTGTCCTGCGGTGCGGCCCATCGCCTGAGCGAGCTCGATCGGACGCCGAGCTACGATCTCGACGGCTCGGCGCACGGCAGGGACGATCGCCAGAGCTTTCGCAGCGCGCACGCCGCTCATCGCGTGCGCTTTCTCCGGCGTGCGGGTGACCTGGAGGTCCGATCCCATTCGCGGGGGGACCCGATGGCGCAAGTCGTATGGCAGGCGACCGACGGCGACCGCAGCTACCTGGTCACCTGCGAGCGTTCGGATGCCGCGAGCCCTCGTCGTTACACGGTCCGCCGCGGCCGGCTCGTCCGTCATCGCGAAGCGGTGGATCTCGATCGCGACGTCGTGATCGGGCTCCTCGACGACGCCCTCTACCCGTACTCCGCGCCCGCGGGAAAGCTCGCGCTCCTGGTCGAGGCGTGGTGGCGGCGGACGGAGGAGATCTCGATGGATCGCTTCGACCCGATCGGCGAGGACCGCCGCGACCCCGCGGTCCAGCTCGCCTGCGTGCCGCCGTGCCTCGTCGAGGCCTACCATCAGGAAGTGCGCCGGCTCTTCGAGGGCGTCGAAGCGTTGCGCGTGATCGACCTGGTCGACGGCGAGCTCCGTCAGGACATTCCCATCGTCCGTCTCGAGCGTCGTTACTCGATCGTCACGGACGATCGCTGACGCCGATTCGTCACCGGCTCCGTTGACTCCCCTCCGGGCCGCTCGTATATGCGGCTCGATGGCTTCGACTTCCGTCGCCGCCACCTGGAGCGCGAAGCTTCCGGGGGTGGAGGACGTCGTCGCCCGCACGCGTCGAGGAGAACGGCTCGGTCGCGCGGATGGCGTCGCGCTCATCGCCGCCGGCGATGCCGACCTGTCGCGGATCCTGGATGCGGCCGCGTATCTGCGGGACGAGGCGAAGGGGCGCACCGTCACGTACTCGCCGAAGGTCTTTCTGCCGATCACCAATCTCTGCCGGGATCGCTGCACGTACTGCACGTTTCGCAAGGATCCCTGGGACGACGGCGCCTGGACCATGACCGCCGGTGAGGTACGCGATTGGAGCCGGCGCGGGCGGGCGCTCGGCTGCCGCGAGGCCCTGCTCTGCCTGGGTGATCGACCGGAGACGGCATTCCGCCAGTATCGCGCTCTCCTCGGCCTGCTCGGCTTCGAATCGACGATCGACTACGTGTGTCACGCCGCCGAGGAATGCCTTGCCGAGGGGCTCTGGCCGCACACGAATGCGGGGGTGATGACGTTCGAGGAGCTCGAGCAGCTGAAGCCGACGAACCCGAGCCTCGGACTGATGCTCGAGAACGTGAGCCCGCGGCTGCGCGCGCGGGGCGGACCCCACCACGCGGCGCCGGACAAGGATCCGGAGGTGCGGCTGCGCACGATCGACGACGCCGGGCGGTTGCGAATCGCGTTCACCACCGGGATCCTCATCGGCATCGGCGAGACGCGCGAGGAGATCGTCGACAGCCTGCTCGCGATCCGTGACCTCCACGACCGCCACGGCCACGTGCAGGAAGTGATCGTGCAGAACTTCCGCGCGAAGCCGGGAATCCCGATGGAGAATGCGCTCGAGCCGACGGACTTCGAGATCGCGCGCACCGTTGCCACCGCACGGCTGCTCCTCGGACCGGAGATGAACCTGCAAGCGCCGCCGAACCTGAACCCGACCGCACACCGGCTGCTTCTCCGAGCCGGGATCAACGATTGGGGCGGGATCTCGCCGCTCACGCGCGACTACGTGAATCCCGAAGCGCCGTGGCCCCACGTCGTGCGCCTCGCCGCGACCTGCGCCGAGGAGGGCTTCCAGCTCCGCCCTCGCCTGCCGATCTATCCCGAGTTCGCCCGCAAGCCCGGCTTTCTTCATCCCGCGATTCGCGACGCAGTGCTCGCGGAGCTCGACGAAGCGCCCGCGGTCGATTGGAGTCATTGATGGACGCCCTCGATCGCACGCTCGCCGCGGTAGACCGGCCGCTCCGCACCGTGCTCCGCCGGGCACTCGCCGGCGAGGAGATCGGCGGCGAGGATGCGGTCGCGATCGCCACCGCCCGTGGCTTCGCGCTCGAGGCGGTTCGCCAGGTGGCGGACGAGCTCCGGCGGCGACAAGTCGGCGACGTGGTCACCTACGTCGTCAATCGCAACATCAACTTCACGAACGTGTGCATCAAGCACTGCACCTTCTGTGCGTTCAGCCGCGATCACCGCGCCGAGGAAGGCTACTTCCTGCCGACCGAGGAAGTCGTGCGGCGGGCGAAGCAGGCCTGGGACTACGGCGCGACCGAAGTGTGCATCCAGGCGGGTCTGCCGCCGAAGATGGACGGATCGCTGTACGTCGACCTCTGTCGCGCGATCAAGAAGGAGCTGCCGAACCTGCACATCCACGCCTTCTCGCCGGAGGAGGTCGCCTACGGAGCGGTGCGTTCCGGGACGTCGATCCCGGCGTACCTCAAGGCGCTCCGCGCCGCCGGCCTCGGCACGCTCCCCGGGACGTCGGCCGAGGTGCTCGTGCCCGAGATCCGTGACCGCATCTCCCCGGGCCGCATCTCCCGCGACCAGTGGATCGAGGTGATCACCAGCGCGCACGAGCTCGGCATCCGCACCAGCTCGACCATCATGTACGGCCACGTCGAGACGCCGCATCACTGGGTCCAGCACCTGGAGCTGCTGCGTGACCTGCAGCGCCAGACCGGCGGATTCACCGAGTTCGTCCCTCTGAGCTTCGTGCATCACGAGGCGCCGATGCACTTCCGGCACCTGGTGCCGCAGGCGCGGGCCGGCGCGACCGGCGACGAGGCGGTGGCGATGCACGCCCTCGGGCGCATTCTCCTCGGGCCGACCTTCCGCAACATTCAGTCCTCCTGGGTGAAGGAGGGTCCTCCGTTCTCCGCATACCTGTTGCTCGCCGGAGCGAACGACATGGGCGGGACGCTGATCAACGAGAGCATCTCCACCACGGCCGGTGCGCCGTATGGCCAGCTGGTGACGCCGAAGCGGCTCCGCGAGCTGATCCGCATCATGGGCCGGACGGCCGCGGAGCGAAGCACCACCTATGCGATCCGCCGTCTCTTCGACGGCCGCGACGCGGAGGAAGCCGCGGAGGGACCGCTGGACGCCGTCACGGACAGCGAGGCGGTGTTCGGCTCGTATCAGAAGCTCGCCCGCTCGCCGCGCTTCCGCTTCGAGCACCCGCGCGCCGCCGCGGCACCCTCCGCCCACTGAGCCGCGCGCTGCCGCTTCCTCTGACGGCGCTCGCCGGCGGCGTCGGAGCCGCACGGCTACTCCGCGGCATCGCGCGGCTGGTGCCCGCGGACCGCCTGTCGGTGATCGTGAACACCGCGGACGACGACGAGTTCTTCGGCCTGCACGTCTCTCCGGATCTCGACACGATCGTCTACAACCTCGCCGGAGCGGCGCCTCCCGCTCGCGGCTGGGGCCTCGCCGGCGACGGCCAGCGCACGCTCGCCGCGCTCCGGCGATTCGGGTGCGAGCCCTGGTTCGCGCTCGGGGATCGGGACCTGGCGACGCACCTCTTCCGCACCGGCGAGCTTCGCGCGGGCGTGCCGCTCCATACCGTCACCGGACGAATCGCCCGGTCCTTCGGCGTCGCGAGTCGCGTGCTACCGATGTCGAACCACCCCGTCCGCACCTGGGTCCATACCCGGGCGGGCACCGCCCTCCCCTTCCAGGTTTATTTCGTCCGCCGCCATGCGCGAGACGCCGTCGAACGGATCGCCTATCGCGGCATCGGAGCCGCCGTGCCGGCACCCGGCGTCATCGACGCGATCCGCCGCGCCCGGGCGATCGTGCTGCCTCCGAGCAACCCCTTCACCAGCATCCGCCCCATCCTCGGCGTTCGCGGCATCGAAGCCGCGCTGCGGAGACGCCGCGCTCCGCTGGTGGCGGTGAGCCCCGTGTCCGGCGGCCGCGCCGTCCGCGGGCCTCTCGGCGGCATGCTGCGCGCGTACGGCTTCCCGGTCTCGCCGGTCGGAATCGTGCGCGTCTATCGCGACCTCGTCGACGGCATCGTCATCGATCACGCGGACGAGCGGCATCGGCTCGCCCTCGAGGCGCTCGGAGTGCGCGTGGCCACGACCGACGTCCGCATGGACACGATCCCCCGGAGCCGCGCCGTGGCAGCGGTCACTCTCGAGCTCGCGGACGCACTCGCTGGCTGAGAGCCGATGTTTCTTTCCCGATCGTTCTGGTAGGCGGCAGCCCAATGGCCCTGGAGCTGCTTCCCCTCGAGGGCATCCCCGCGATCGGCCCCGGCGACGACCTCGCGCAGCGGCTGGCGGAGGCCTGCGGCCGCGCGGGTGTCGCGTCGGACGTTCCGGCCGTGCTCGTCGTCTGCCAGAAGATCGTCTCCAAGGCGGAAGGACGGATCGTCGACCTCCGAACGATCGAACCTTCCGCGTTCGCACGGAGGATCGCGGAGCCATCGGCCAAGGATCCCCGCGTCGTCGAGGTGGTGCTCGCGGAGTCGCGCCGGATCGTGCGCATGGACCAAGGGCACCTGATCGTCGAGACGCGCCACGGTTTCGTCTGCGCGAACGCCGGGGTCGACGAATCGAACAGCCTCGACGCGAACACGGTGATCCTGCTGCCTGTCGATCCCGATGCTTCCGCCGAGCGGCTGCGGGCGGATCTCCTCCAGCGGTTCGGGCACGACCTCGCCGTGGTGATCTCCGACACGTTCGGCCGGCCGTGGCGCGAGGGGCTCGTCGAGGTGGCGATCGGCGCCGCCGGCATGCTTCCGCTTCTCGACCTCCGTGGCTCGCACGATCTCACCGGCCGGGAGCTCCACCACACGGTGGTCGCGGTCGCCGACGAGCTCGCCTCGGCAGCGGGCCTGATCATGGAAAAGGACAGCGGGATCCCGGCGGTCGCCGTGCGCGGCTACCGCTATCGCGCCGGCCACGGACGCGCCGCCGAGCTCGTGCGCGATCCGGCGAAGGATCTCTTCCGCTGACCGGTGATCCCGGCTACTCGAAGATCTCGACCGGGGTGCCGATCGGCGCCATTTCGAAGAGCTCCTCGATGTCGCGGTCGCTGAGCGCCACGCATCCCTCGGTCCAATCGGAAACGCGCCGCAACCGTTCGCGCACTCCTGTCGCACCGATCCCGTGGATGCCGACTCGCGTTCCGAGAATCGTGTCGGTCGGCGGGTGGCGGTGGCGCACCTCGGCGATCCAGACGTCCGCCCAAACGTCGGCGGTGATCAGCCCGTCGCGGAGAGCCTGCTCGGCATCGGCGGCGCTCGGGTAGTTGAGCGCCAGGAAGCGGTGGAACTTGCTGTCCGCCTTCTTGTCGACGACGAGGTAGCGCCCCTCGGGTGTCCTGCCGTCGCCGCGGAGGCGCTTCGGACCCTTGGGCTCTCGACCGAGGGAAACGGAGTAGCGGCGTACGACGTCGCCGCCGCGAAAGACCCAGAGCTCGCGGCGCGCCTTCCAGACGACGATGCGCAAGCCGGACTCCGCGGTGCCGTCGACGACGACCCCGAGCAGCGCCGCGATCAGCAGCAACGAACAGACGAAGATGCGCACGCTCGCTCGGCCCCGGCGCGCGTACTTAGCATCGTTCAGCGGCGGTCGCGAAGCACGCCTTCTCCATCCTCGTACGTTCGCTCGAAGACCTCCCGTCCGAGCAGAACCCGCTCGCGCACGGTCAGTCCCTCGGGCTTGCGACGCTCGATCTCCTCCGCGAGCGGCCGGAGCCCACGCCCGTTCGCGAGCTGGATGCCGAGCCCCGGTCGCGCATTCAGCTCGAGCACCATCGGCCCGTGCTCCGCGTCGACGACCACGTCCGCGCCGAAGTACCCGAGCCCCGCGGCGTCGTGGCACGACGCCGCGATCTCCAGGATCTGCGAGAAGCACGGCAGCGTCACGCCGCCGAGCGGCACGCCGAGGTCCGGATGTGTCTCGACCGCACCTTCGCGGCTCCAGGCACGCGACGTGCGGCCGGTCGAGAGGTCGATCCCCACACCGATGCCGCCGACGTGCAGGTTGGCCCGGCCGTCCGACCGGCGCGTCGGCAGCCGGAGCATCGCCAGGATCGGCACCCCGAGGAGGACCAGCACGCGGACGTCCCCGACGCCGCCGAAGCTCATGCCGCCGATCACGGGATCGGGCCGGACGCGGTACTCGAGCATGGCTTCGTCCTGACGCTGGTTCCGGGAGTACGCGCCTGCCAGGATGTCCGCGGCGTGGTCCTCGAGATCGCGGAGGGTCAGGCGCGCACCGCTCGACTTGCGAAAGTGCCCGTTCTCGCGACCGGTGATCACCAGGATCCCGCCGCCGCCGCTACCACGCGCCGGCTTCATGACGAAGTCCTCCAGGCGGCGGACGGCCCAGCCGAGGCGACGGAGATCCCATGGCACCTGAAAGACCGCGAACGACCGCGGCACGGGGATCCCGTGGGTCGAGAGCGCGACCTTGGTGGCGATCTTGTTGTCGACCATCAGGAACGCTTCGCGCGCGTTGTAGCGGAAGACGTAGTCCTGGTTCCGGCGGTTCAGCCCGAGAACGGACAGGCGAAAGCGGCGGATGTCGTCGAGCCACCTCACGCGGCGCGATCGGCGCGGGTCCCGCCCTCGGACCGGGAGCGGCGCAGCAGGTCGTAGAAGCGCTTGTACTCGAGAAGTCGAAGGCCGCGGTACTTGCCGACGACGATCTCGAGCGCGACCACGATCGCGAGCACCTCGGGAAACGCGAGCAGAATCGACGGCAGGCCCGTCGATTCGACCACCACGTCGCACACCATGCAGACGAAGAGGGTGTTCGTCGTGAGCCGCACCGCGCCGCGGGTACCGAGCTCGATCTGTGACGCGGTGAAGTTCTCGATCAGGTTCGACATGATCACCATCGGAAAGAGGCTCACCTGGAGGAGCGCGCCGATACCGAGGTACGCACCGAATACCGTGAGACCCGTCATGAGCACGGACACCAGACCGACGAGGATCGCCAGCCGGGCCACGAGGTGGAGCCGCAGGCGCTGGATCGCGTTCCGCAGGATCGCACCGAGGCCGACGATGACGACGAAGATGACCGTCCCCCAGTAGAGCCCGGTCGCCAGGAACGCGAGCGACACGATCACCGGCGAGAAGAGCCCGAAGGTGTCCATGCCGACGAAGCTCCGGAAGAGCACGACCACGAACGCGATCACCGGCAGCACCAGGATCAGCGTCAGCGCCTGCAGCGGCACCTGCGCGCGCACCGCGCGGGCCCAGCCGCGCACGATCGTCGAGCGGTACCGCGAGAGCGCGTCGAAGCTGGCCGCATCGATCACCGTCGGCTCGATGCCCCAATCGGCGGACGCTTCGAGGAGCGGCACGCCGCGGAGCAGGTTCACGCGGGCCACCTCCCACAGGCTGAGCAGATCGGCGCGACGGGGGTAGAGCGCCATCTCGCCGGGATCGACGAGATCGTAGAGGATCATGCCGAGCACCTCGCCGACGCTCTCGAAGAAGTTCCCGGTGACGAGGATGCGCGCGTCGTTCAGCTTCAGGCGGTGCTCGCCGAGCTCCAGCAGCCCGAAGAGACCCGCTTCGTCGCGGGTCGATACCAGCAGCACGTGCGCCTCGCGCATGACGTTCAGGTTCGACGAGATCAGCCGGCGGAGCGTGTTCTCGCGGAAGTACCGCGACGGCAGGCGAGCGACGAGCAGCACGAGGTTCACGTCACCGGCGATCGCTTCCGTCCGCATGCGGTCGAGCACCGCCTGCGGCACGCGCTCGTCGGTGATCATCACCACCGTCGCCACCGGCTTCTGCACGTAGGTCGCGACGGTCTGCACCCGGTCCTGCTCCGCCACCACCTCCGGCGGCTCCAGCGACTTCAGCACCTCGGCCCGCGGCACCTCCTCCGCCTCGGCGCTCGACTTCCGGGTCACCTGCCGCACGAGGAAGTCGTAATCGACGTCGAGACCGGCGCGATGGACGAGCAGAGGCAGATCGCCGCGATAGAGGGTCAGGTAGTCGTTCGGCACGAAGCCGAAGTACCCGCCGGACGGGTCCATCGGGAACCAGCGGTCGCCGAGACGCGCCTCGACCCACGAGATCGTGCTTCGTGTCTTGGACGCGTCCTTCAGTCGGAGTCCGCCGACCATTCGCGCCGGGATGCCGAGGCTGCGGAAGAGCGCCGTCAGCAGGCGTGCCTTTCCGGCTCCGGTACCCTTCTCGTCGCGGAGCACGCTCAGCGCGTCCATGCGCTCGGTCGTCGGATCGGTCTTCACGAACGAGGCGGTGAACTGGTAGAGCGCCCACGCCGCCTCGTCCAGGCGTTTCGCCGAGTGGACGATCTCGTGCGCGCGCCGGCGGATCTCCGGATCTTTGCTCGGCACGGACGCGGTCGGCTCGACGAGCGGGCGCAGGGTCTCGTCGGCTGGTGGCGGGGGGAACGGTGACGTCGGCGGCTCCATCCAGAGGTCGGAGATCTGCGCGAGCAGCTCGACCCGCAGCTCGCTGGCCTCCGTGCTCGGCGTCCAGCTCCACAGGCCGAAGAGGTTGTCGCCGCCCGCCTGCTCGCGCAGGTCCAGCTTTTCCCCGGCGTAGCGGCGCGAGAGCAGGGCCTGCCGGCCGTCGGAGAGCGGCAGCGCCATCCGTACCCACCCGCCGTCGGGGCTCTTCGCCGCGTGAAGCTCGAGCGAGACCTTCCAGTACGCCGTCGTCAGGCGGGGCGGCGACGGCCGCGCCTCCCCGTCGGGGTTCCCGGGAAAGATCTCCTTTTCCGTCGGCCGCTCGACCTCCGTCCGATCGGCCGCACGGGAGATCGGCAGGGGCGCGGCGAGCAGGGCGGCGAGAGCGGCGAGCACGCCCGCGACCCTCATCCGGCGGGTTCTACGGTCGGTCCGGTGTGAAATCAAGCAGTTGCTTCGCGCTCGCGGTGCGTGAGAAGAACCCGCCGAGGATCCTCACGGTGAGACCCATGACCCCGGAGCAAGGCGCCATCGTCGAAACCGTGCGCCGCTTCGTCGACCGCGAGGTGATCCCCACCGCCTCGGCCTTCGAGCATGCCGACGAGTATCCGACGCCGCTCGTGGAGCGCATGAAGGAGCTCGGGCTCTTCGGCGCGACGATCCCGGTGGAGTACGGCGGGCTCGGCCTCGACGTGACGACGTATGCCCACGTGGTCGAGGAGCTGTCGCGCGGCTGGATGAGCCTCTCGGGCGTCCTGAACACCCATGTGATGCTCGCCTTCGTGCTCCGCCAGTTCGGCACCGACGAGCAACGCGAGCATTACCTGCCGAAGATGGCGACCGGCGAGCATCGCGCGGCGCTCGCGCTCACCGAGCCGCACGCCGGCACCGACGTCCAGCGCATCCGCACGACGGCGGTGCGGCACGGGGACCACTACGTGGTGAACGGCTCGAAGATGTTCATCACCAACGCGGCCACCGCGACCGTGTTCGATCTCGCGGTGAAGACCGATCCCGGTGCCGACCCGCCGTACCGCGGCATCAGCCTGCTCCTCGCCGAGCCGGGCCCCGGACTCCGCGTCACGCGCAAGCTCGACAAGCTCGGCTACAAGGGGATCGAGACCTGCGAGGTGGTGCTCGAGGACTACGCGGTGCCGGCGGACCGGCTGGTCGGCGGCCGCGAGGGCGAAGGCTTCAAACAGGTGCTCGCGGGGCTCGAGGTCGGCCGCATCAACATCGCCGCGCGCGCCCTCGGGGTCGGACGCGCCGCGCTCGACGCCGCGCTCCGCTACAGTCAGGAGCGCCACACGTTCGGCAAGCCGATCTGCGAGCATCAGGCGATCCAGCTGAAGCTCGCCGACATGGCGACGAAGCTCGAGGCGGCGACGCTGCTCACCTACTCCGCGGCGGAGAAGAAGGACCGTGGCGAGCGCTGCGACCTCGAGGCCGGGATGGCGAAGCTCTTCGCTTCCGAGGCCTGCCAGGAGATCACCCTCGAGGCGATGCGGATCTTCGGCGGCTACGGTTATCTGAACGAGTTCCCCGTGGAGCGCTACTATCGCGACGCGCCGCTGATGCTGATCGGCGAAGGCACGAACGAAATCCAGCGAACGATCATCGCGCGCCAGCTGATCGAGCGCGCCCGCCGCTGACACGCCACTAGAGCTCGGCCAGCTTCTCCTCGACGTCGGCCAGCATCCGCGCGAACGCCGGCTCCTGATTCCGCCGCTCCTCGATCGCGCGAACGGCGTGAAGCACGGTCGAATGGTTCCGCCCGCCGAAGCCGGCGGCGATCTCGGCGTAGGTGGCCCGCGTCCGCTTGCGCGCGAAGTACATCGCCACTTGCCGCGGCAACGCCCGCGCCGTTCCACCGCCGCGGCCGCGGAGGTCTTCGAGCCCGACGCGCAAGCACTCCGCCACGTGTCGCTGCACGCGCTCGACCGTCAGCGGCGCCGGATCGCGAAGCACCGGCTGCAAGACGCGCACGGCCAACGCCAGGTCCGGCACGCGGCCGGCGAGCTCGGAGGCGGCGAGCAGACGGTGGAGCGCCCCCTCGATCTCGCGTACGTTCGACGACAGGCCGCCGGCGATCAGCTCGATCGTCTCGGCGGCGAGCTCGAGCCCGAGCGCCCGCGCCTTGAACGTCACGATCGCACGGCGAAGCGACAGCTCGGGCGGCCGCACCGCGGCGGTCAGCCCGCTCGCGAAGCGGCTGGTCAGACGCTTGGCGACGTTGGAGATCTCCTGCGGCGGCTGATCGCTGGCGATGACGATCTGCCGGCCCTCGGCATGCAGCGCGTTGAACGTGTGGTAGAACTCTTCCTGCATCCGCTCCTTGCCCGCGAGGAACTGCACGTCGTCGACGATCAGCAGGTCGAGCTTGCGGAACCGATCGCGGAAGGCATCGAGGCGATCCGTGCGGAAGGCGTGGATCAGGTCGTTCGCGAACCCTTCCGCGGGAACCAGCGCCACCCGCCCGACCGGCCGCCGCTCGCCGACCGCGTGCGCGATCGCGCTCAGAAGGTGCGTCTTGCCGAGCCCGACGCCGCCGTACAGGAACAAGGGATTGAACCGCGCGCCGGGAGCACGCGCCACCGCGAGCGCGCTGCGGTACGCGTCCTCGTTGCTGCCGCCGATGACGAAGGTGTCGAAGGTGTAGCGCGCGACCGCATGTCGAGACTCCGGCCGCTCGATCGCGGAACGCCGTGCATGCACCGCATTCACCGTGAGCTCGAGCGTCGTCGGCCGACCGCACACCTCCGTCAGGGCACGCCCCACGTCGTCGAGAAAATGCTCGCGCACGCGCTCGAGGTGGATCGCGCTCGGCACCTCGGCGACCAGCACGTCGCTCCGCAGCCCGCAGACACGGATCGAGTCGAGCCAGCACGAGCGGTCGCGCGGCGACACGTGCTCGCCAAGCCGCGACAACACCTTCTCCCAGGTCTCCGAAGCCTCACTGTCCATGGCGCTCTCCTCGGCCGATCGACGCCGCGCGCTTATCCACAGTTGGGGATAACGCGGTGGCGCGGAAGGAATCCGGCGACTTGCGCCGGACGTCCACAGCTCCGTCCACAAAGACCTGCATCGCTCCGCCTCGGTCCGGCATGGCGGACCCGAGGGCGATGTGATTTCCGGTGCATCCCTTTTGGAAGGAATCTCGACGTGCAGTCGCACGTCGAAGGCGGGTACGTACCGCGGCGCAGACTCGATTGCAACAAAATTTCGCCGTGGTCGCCGTCCGAGACGCGTGATAGACGCGCGCGACGACGTGATCTTCTCCGCACGCCCCGCGATCGACTGGCGCGAGCTCTACGGCAACGCCCATCCGGTGGAGATCGAGATCGGCTCGGGCAAGGGGGCGTTCCTGCTGGCGGCTGCGGCCGAGCGGCCGGAAGTGAATTTCGTCGGCGTCGAGGTGCAGCCGCGCTGGGTGCGCTGGATGCACACGCGTCTCGCGGCGAATCCTCTGCCGAACGTGCGTGTCGTCCGCGGCGACGCTCTCGTCCTGTTGCGACACTTCGTCCCTGCGGCGAGCGTGCGAGCGCTCCACGTCTATTTTCCGGACCCGTGGTGGAAGCGGCGCCACCAGAAGCGCCGCGTGGTGACGCCGGAGCTCGCGACACTCGCGTGGCGAGCGCTCGAGCGGGGCGGCGTCCTCCATCTGGCGACCGACGTGCGCGAACGCTTCGATGCGATGCTCGCCGATCTAACGCGCGAGCCGTTCGCGGTCGAGATCGGCGAAGACGGGACCCGCCACGTACCGACGAACTTCGAGCGCAAGTACCGCCGACAGGGACGGCCGATCTCGCGCGCGACGCTGCGAAAGCCGTGAGCGACTAGGCGCCGGCGCCGCGGGC
>JAXDLK010000327.1:0-5088 GCA_034666665.1 Candidatus Binatota bacterium | reverse complement strand
AGCGGGATCGATCCGCGCGCAATCGTCGATCGCGAGCGGGCAGCGGTCGCGGAAGCGGCATCCGCTCGGCAGCCGAGTCAGCTCGGGAACCGTGCCGCGGATCGCGTTCAACCGCCGCGCCTTCTCCTTCCCTACCTTCGGTACGGAGTCGAGGAGCCCGCGCGTGTACGGATGGAGCGGGCGCTCGAAGAGCTCGACCACCGGCGCCTCTTCGACGATGCGCCCTGCGTAGAGGATCACCACCCGCTGCGCCTGTTCCGCCACGACGCCGAGGTCGTGCGTGATCAGCAGCAGCGCCATGCCGAGGCGCTCCTGCAGGCCGGCGAGGAGGTCGAGGATCTGGGCCTGGATCGTGACGTCGAGCGCGGTCGTCGGCTCGTCGGCGATCAGCAGCTTCGGGTGACAGGAGAGCGCCATGGCGATCATCACGCGCTGCCGCATACCGCCGGAGAGCTGGTGCGGGTACTCGCCGATCCGCCGCTCCGGCTCGGGGATCTCGACCAGGCGGAGCATCTCGATGACGCGCTCGCGCGTCTCCCGCCGGCCGGTCTGCTGGTGGAGGCGAATCGCCTCGCCGACCTGGTCGCCGATCGTGAACACCGGGTTCAGCGAGCTCATCGGCTCCTGGAAGATCATCGCGATCTCGCGGCCGCGCACGCGCCGCATCGCGTGCTCTTCGAGCTTCAGGAGATCCGTGCCCTCGTAGAGGATGCTGCCGCCGACGATCTCCCCCGGCGGCGACGGCACCAGCCGGAGGATCGACAGTGCCGTGACGCTCTTGCCGCAGCCCGACTCTCCGACCATGCCGAGCGTCTCGCCTTTGGCGACGGCGAAGCTCACGCCGTCGACGGCGCGCGCCACCCCGGAGTCCGTGACGAAGTGAGTGTGGAGATCACGGACGTCGAGCAGCGCCGGCATCCGCGCCAGTGAACACCACCGTTACGCGCGGGAAAAGGGGTCGGGAGTCTTTTCCCCGCGGTCAGGCGCTCGCTGAAGCGAGCTGACCGATGCGAAAAGACTCCCGACCCCTTTTCCGGAGGGAGCCACGTGATATGCCCGCCGTTCGGAGGTTCGCGAGCGCTCCCCGGCCTCGAGACGCATCGTGCCGATTGTTCGAGTGCTCGCCCTCGCCGCCGCGTTCTCCCTCGCGGCATGCTCCGGCGGCGGTCCCGACACGACGACTGCGCCCGCCGCGACGGAGACGCCCGGCGCCGCTTCCGCAGGGCCCGTGCACGGCGACTGGCTCGTGCAGTGGATGCTCGCTGACCCCGAGAGCTTGAACCCGCTGACGTCGAACGACGCGGGATCGAGCATGGTCCTCGGCCAGATCATGACGACGTTCCTGACGCTCGATCCCAAGACCCTCGAGCCGATCCCGCTCGCGGCCACCGATCTTCCCGAGGTCGCCGCCGACCATCTCACCTATCGCTTCCGGCTGCGTGACGGCGTGACGTTCTCGGACGGGACCCCGGTCACCGTCGAGGACGTGCTCTTCTCGCTGAAGGCGATCAAGGATCCGGAAGTCAACGCGCCGCAGGTCCGCAACTACTACGTCTCGGTCGAGTCGGCGCAGGCGATCGACGACCGCACCGTCGAGTTCCGCTGTCGCGAGCCGTATTTCCGGAACGACACCGTGCTCGGCGGCATCACGCTCCTGCCCCGGCACTACTACGACCCCGAGGGCCTTCTCGAGGACGTGACCGTGGCGGAGCTGGACCGCTGGGATTCGCTCGGCGCCGAGAAGAAGGATCGCGCGGTGCGCTTCGCGCGGGCGTTCAACCGCGACTTCCACCGCCGCGCCATGGGCGCCGGCGCGTACGTGCTGGCCGACCCGAGCCAGGACCTCGCGACCGGCGAGAAGGTCGTGCTCACACGGCGGAAGCGCTTCTGGGCTCCGAACGATCCGCTCCGCGGCGACGGCTGGGTCGACAAGATGTTCTTCCGCATCATCAACAACCCGGACGCGGCGCTGCTCGCGCTCAAGGCGGGGACGCTCGACTACATGACGTTGACGCCACTCCAGCACCTGAAGCAGACGGATACCCCGGGGTTCCGCGAGCGCTTCGCGAAGGAGATCGCCTACACTCCGAGCTACTACTACGTCGGCTGGAACATGACGCGCGGTCCGCTCCGCGAGAAGCTCGTCCGCCAGGCGCTCAACCACTTCGTCGACCGCGATCGCATCATCGAGAAAGTCATCTTCGGCTTCGGCGAGAAGATCGACACTCCGGTCTATCGCTTCCGGCCCGAGTACAACCGGGACGTTCCGGGATATGCCTTCGATCCGGCGCTCGGCCGTAAGAAGCTCGACGAGGCGGGCTGGGTGGACACCGACGGCGACGGCGTACGCGACAAGGTGATCGACGGCAAGCGCGTTCCGCTACGTCTCGAGATCGTCTCGAACTCCGGAAACGAGATCCGCGAGCAGATCGGTCTCATCGTCATCGATCAGCTCAGGCGAAACGGCGTCGGCGCGACCTTTCGCGCGATCGACTGGTCGATCATGCTCGAGAAGGTCAGCAACTTCGATTTCGACGCCGTGATCCTCGGCTGGCTGATGTCGGTGAACGACCCCGATCTCTTCCAGCTCTGGCATTCGAGCCAGGCCGTGCCCGGCGGCTCCAACAGCGTCGGCTTCAAGAACGCCGAGGCCGACCGCATCCTCGAGGAATACCGGCGGACGTTCGACGAGGCGGCGCGCACGCGCCTCTACGGCCGCCTGCAGGAGATCATCCACGAGGAGGCGCCGTACTGCTTCCTCTACATGCCGAAGGGGATCTCGGCGTACGACAAGAGGTTCCGGAACACGACCTGGTACGCGACCGGCGGCCCGAACGTGAACGAGTGGTGGGCGCCCGGCCCGCTGCAGCGCTGGGGAAAGTAGACCGGAGCGATGCTCGCCTACACGGCTCAGCGCCTCCTGTTGATGGTTCCGACGTTCGTCGGCATCACGTTCATCGCGTTCCTGATCATGCATCTCGCTCCGGGCGATCCGGTGGATCTCTACTTCGCCGGCGGCCTCGCCGCGGGGACGCAGGGCGTCAGCGCCGAGCGGCTCGCCGACGTGGAGCGCGCGAAGCACGACATGCGCGTTCGCCTCGGTCTCGATCAGCCGCTGCCCGTGCAGTACGGCATCTGGTTCCGGCGGCTGGTCACGCTCGATCTCGGCGAGAGCTTCAAGGACAAGCGTCCGGTCTGGGAGAAGATCCGCGAGCGGTTGCCGGTGACGGTGACCATCGAGCTGATCTCGCTCGTCCTCATGTATGCGGTCGCCATCCCGCTCGGCATCTACTCGTCGGTGCGGCCGGGTTCGTGGATCGACTCGATCGCGACCACGACGGTCTTCATGCTCTACTCGCTGCCGTCCTTCTGGATCGCCACCTTGATCCTCATCTACTTCTGCGGCGGCGACTACTTCCGCTGGTTCCCGCCGGCGGGACTGCACTCGCTGGACTACGGCCCCGGGTGGCCGTTCTGGCGTTCGGTCACCGATTACATCTGGCACATCGCCATGCCCGTGCTCTGCACCACGTACGCCTCGTTCGCGGCGCTGTCGCGCTTCATGCGGAGCGCGATGCTGGAGAACGCCCGGCAAGATTACGTGCGCACGGCGCGTGCGAAGGGGCTGCCCGAGCGTGTCGTGATCCTGAAGCACGTGCTCAGGAACTCGCTGATCCCGATGGTGACGATCCTCGCCGGCATCCTGCCATCGCTGATCGGCGGATCGGTGATCATCGAGACGATCTTCTCGATCCCCGGCATCGGCCAGCTCGGCTATCAGGCGATTCTCGCGCGCGACTATCCGGTCGTGCTCGGCCTCTTCGCGATCGGCTCGTTCCTGACACTCGCCGGCATCCTGATCGCGGACCTGCTGCTGGCGGTCGTCGACCCGCGCATCTCTTTCGAGAGGGTGGAGGCATGAAGCGGTCGCAGGGCTACGCCGCGCTCGTCTGGCGGCAGTTCCGCAAGAACCGCCGCGCGATCGTCAGCTTCTACGCGGTCGTCGCGCTCGGCCTGGTCGCCGCGTTCGCGGACGTCATCGCCAACGAGAAGCCGTACGTCGCGGAGATCCGCGGCGAGCGCTACTTCCCGATCCTCCGCGAGTACGCCGTCTGGGTCGGCCTCGCGAGCTGGCCGGCGTCGCTCCGCGACGTCGACTGGCACGATGTGGATCGCGCGCAGGCGACGTTCCCGCCGATCCCCTACTCTCCCGAACGGATCGATCTCGCCGGCGAGTCGTTCGCGCCGCCGTCGCCGCGCCACTGGCTCGGCACCGATCAGCTCGGGCGCGACGTCGCGGCCGGGATGGTGCACGGCACGCGCATCTCGCTGACGATCGGGCTCGTCGTCGTCGCGATCCAGCTCGGCATCGGTGTCGTGCTCGGCGGTCTCGCCGGCTACTACGGCGGCTGGGTGGACATCGCGCTGTCGCGGCTCTTCGAGATGATGCTGTCGATTCCGATCTTCTTCTTGATCCTCACCGTCGCCGCGGTGATGCCCCCGTCGATCTACAACGTGATGATCATCCTCGGGCTCACCGGCTGGATCGAGATCGCGCGCTTCGTCCGGAGCGAGTTCTATCGCTTGCGAAGCCTCGACTTCGTCCAGGCGGCGCGGAGCCTCGGCGTCAGCAATCGCCAGATCATGTTCCGGCACATCCTGCCGAACGCGCTGGCACCGGTGCTGGTGTCGGCGTCGTTCGGCGTCGCCTCGGCGGTCCTCGCGGAGAGCGCGCTGTCGTTTCTCGGCGTCGGCGTGCCGGCCGAGCTGGTCACCTGGGGCTCGATCCTCGCCGTGTCGCGCAGCAACACCTTCGCGTGGTGGCTCGCGGTCTTCCCCGGCCTCGCGATCTTCGTCACGGTCACCGCCTACAACCTGCTCGGCGACGGCCTCCGCGACGCCCTCGACCCCCGCTTGCGCAACCGCTAACGAAAAGAAAGTGGGATCCGGCGTCTTCAATTTTGGACATCAGGAGCCAACAACTCGTCTGCAACAGATGAATGAAATCCGCCGAAAGAACCACGTTTTCCCAAGAGGAAGTGGACGAATCGTTCAATGACGAAGTCAAGGCTGATCAGATATTGACTC
>JAXDLK010000326.1:0-16676 GCA_034666665.1 Candidatus Binatota bacterium | reverse complement strand
CCGCCGATCTTCCAGCCGTTCGCGTCGTCGGAGAAGAGCATCCGCTGGTGCGCCAAGGAGGGAGTGACGGCGATCCTGCCGCTCCTCCATCCGAAGAACGAGCGGCACCTCTTCCGCATC
Source organism: Candidatus Binatota bacterium (assembly GCA_034666665.1). Taxonomy (GTDB): domain Bacteria; phylum Desulfobacterota; class Binatia; order JACPRU01; family JACPRU01; genus JAXDLK01. The sequence goes on along the minus strand of JAXDLK010000326.1, from coordinate 16,556 downwards.
TACCAGGAGGCGTCGGGGCGGCCGCTCGGCGAAGGCATGGGCTGTCTCCGCGACGTCATCATCGCGGACACGGACGAGGAGGCGAAGGCGATCTGGCGAGACGCCGCGGAGTTCGTCGGCAACACCTGGTTCGAGCCCTTCGGCTTCTTCAAGGGAATGCTCGACCCGGATACCGGCGAGCTGCCCGACGTCTTCGGGGAGGGGCTGGTGTTCGTCGGCACGGTCGACACCGTGACGCGACAGTTCGAGAAGCTCCTGAAGCGCGTGCCGGCGAACTGGATCTTCGCGTGGCTCTACAACGGCCTGATCCCGAGCGCGAAGCTGATGAAGATGATCGAGCTCTTCTACACCAAGGTCTTGCCGCGCGTCTCCGAGGTGAGGGTCTGACGATCGAACAGCCCGGGGTCCCTCGCGGCGGTGCGACGGCGGCCGAGTGATTCGACGACGACGTAGAAGACCGGCACGAACAGCACCGCCAGGAACGTCGACGTGATCATGCCGCCGAAGACAGCGGTGCCGAGCGCGCGGCGACTCGCGGCGCCTGCGCCGGTCGCGATCACCAGCGGGAACACGCCGAGGATGAACGCGAATGAGGTCATCAGGATCGGCCGAAAGCGCAGGCGCGCGGCGGCGATCGCCGCCTCGACCGCGCTCTTCCCGAGCGCGCGCTGCTCGCGCGCGAACTCGACGATCAGGATCGCGTTCTTGCTCGAGAGCGCGATCAGCAGCACGACGCCGATCTGCGTGTAGACGTTGTTGTCGCCGCCGCGGAGCGCGACCGCGATCACCGTCCCGAGGAGAGCGAGCGGCACCACGAGCACGACGGCCGCCGGGCTCGTCCAACTCTCGTACTGCGCCGCGAGGACGAGATAGACGAGCAGGACCGCGAGCGCAAAGACGAGCGGCGCCTCGCCGCCGACCTTCTTCTCCTGGTACGAGACGCCCGTCCATTCGTACGCCATCGTCGACGGCAGCTTTGCGGCCGCCATCTGCTCCATCAGCGACAGCGCCTCGCCCGAGCTGTAGCCGGGCGCCGCCTGGCCCGTGATCGACGCGGCGGGATAGAGGTTGTAGCGCTTGATGATCTGCGGCCCGAGCATCGGCCGCACGTCGGCGAGCGTCGCGAGCGGCACCATGCGGCCATCGGGGTTGCGCACGTCGAGACGCTTCACGTCGTCGGCGCGAACGCGAAACGCTGACTCCGCCTGCACGCGCACCTGGAAGAGCCGTCCGAAGCGCGTGAAGTCGTTCACGTACGTCGACCCGAGGTACGCCTGCAGGGTATCGAACACGCTCGCGAGCGACACGCCGAGCGTCTTCACCTTCTCGCGGTCGATGTCGACGAAGAGCTGCGGCACGGCTCCGCGGAACGGCGAGTTCAGTGCGAGGAGTCCCGTCTGCGAGTTGCCGTCCTGGATCATCTCCTGGACGACCCGCCCGAGCGCCGGCAGGCCGTTGTTGCCACGGTCCTCGATCTGCATCTCGAAGCCGCCGGCGACGCCGAGGCCACGGATCGCAGGCGGAGGCAGCACGAACGAGGTCGCTTCCTGGATCGAGCCGAGACGGCCGCGGAGCCCATCGAGGATGGAGGTCATCGCCAGCTCCGGCTTCGTCCGCTCCTCCCACGGTGCGAAGATCGTGTAGAACGTCGCGGCGCTCGAGGAGGCCGTCCCGTCGAGCAGGGAGAAGCCGCCGATCGACACCCAGTCCGTCACCCCCGGGGTCGACCCGAGGATACCGTTCACCTGCTCCACCACGCCCGAGGTCCGTGCCTGCGACGCGCCGTCCGGCAGCTGCACGCCGACGATCGCGTAGCCCTGATCCTCGACCGGCAGGAAGCCGGTCGGTAGCGACACGAACCACCAGAGAGTGCCGCCGAGGAGCAGCGTGAACACGAGCATCGTCGGCACCGGGTGCCCGACCATGCGGGTGATGATCCCGGCGTAGGCCCGCTCGGCGCGCGCGTACGCCGCATCGAAGGCTCGGAAGAGGACGTTCTTGTGCTCCGGCTGCGGCCGCAGCCAGGCGGCGCACTGGGCCGGCTTCAAGGTGAGCGCGTTCACGGCGCTGATCCCGGCGGTGATCGCTATCGTCAGCGCGAACTGCTGGTACAGCTGACCGGTGATGCCGCCGAGAAACGCGGACGGCAGGAAGACGGACATGAGCACGAGCGTGATCCCGATGATCGGTCCGGTCACCTGATCCATGGCGCGGATCGTCGCCTCCCGCGGCGGCAGGCCTTCGGCGTCGATGTTGTGCGCCGCGTTCTCCACGATCACGATCGCGTCGTCGACCACGATGCCGATCGCCAGGATCAGGCCGAAGAGGGTGAACAGGTTGACCGTGAACCCGAACAACGAGAGCCCGGCGAACGCGCCGATGATCGTCACCGGAACGGTGGTCGCGGGCACCAGCACGGCGCGCCAGTCCTGCAGGAACACGAGGATCACGATCAGGACGAGGATCCCGGCCTCGAACAGCGTGCGGTACACCTCGTGGATCGCCTGCCGGACGAACCGCGTGGTGTCGAACGGGATCACGTAATCGACGCCCTGCGGGAACGACGGGGCGATCCGCTTCATCACCGCACGGATCTGATCCGCCACCTCGAGGGCGTTCGCGCCCGGGAGCTGGAACACGGCGACACCGGCGGCCGGTTTGCCGTTCTTCTGGAAGAACTGCTCGTACGTCTGGCTGCCGAGCTCGACGCGCGCGACGTCGCGCAGCCGCGTGGTGCGGCCGCCCTCGGACTTGACGATGATGTCCTGGAACTGTTCCGGCTGCGACAATCGGCCGAGCGTCGTCACCGTGAGCTGGAACTTCTGGCCGGCGGGCGCGGGCGGCTGGCCGATCTGTCCGGCCGCGACCTGCACGTTCTGCTCGCCGATCGCCGCGACGACGTCGCTGGTGGTCAGGCCGCGGGCCTCGAGCTGCGGCGGGTCGAGCCAGATGCGCATGCTGTACGCGCCGGCGCCACGGACGGTCACCTCACCGACGCCGTAGATGCGCGCGAGCTCGTCGCGCACGTTCAGCGTCGCGAAGTTGCTGAGATAGAGGCTGTCGTAGCGGCCGTCCGGCGAGATCAGCGTGACGAACAGGATCACGTTCGGCGACTGCTTCTTGACCGTGATTCCCTGGCGGCGGACCTCCTCGGGCAGGCGCGGCTCGGCGAGCGCGACGCGATTCTGCACCAGGACCTGCGCGACGTTCAGGTCGGTGCCGACGTCGAACGTGACCGTCAGGCTGTACGAGCCGTCGGCGGCGGAAGACGACGACATGTAGAGCATGTGCTCGACGCCGTTCACCTGTTCCTCGATCGGCGCGGCGACGGCGGTGGAGACGACGTCGGCGTTCGCCCCCGGGTACGACGCGGAGACTTGCACCGTCGGCGGCGTGATCTCGGGATATTGCTCGATCGCCAGCGAGCGGAGCGCGACGAGACCGAAGATCACCGTGACGACGGCGAGGACGTTCGCGAAGATCGGACGGTCGACGAAGAAGCGCGAGATCATCGGGGCGAGGACGTCGGCTGTGGCGCCGGCGTGTCCTGCGGCGTCGGTACCGGCGTCGGTGCATTCGGTGCCGGCAGCTCGGGCGGCTTCGATTGTTCGCGCAGCGGTTTCACGAGCGTGCCCGGCCGCGCCCGCTGCTGCCCCTTGATGATGACGGAATCGGCGGCGGCGACACCGTCGCGAACGATCGAGAATTCGCCGACGGTTGCGCCGACCTGCACGCGGCGGTACTGCACGGCGTTCTTGTCGTCGACGATGAGCACGTACGAGCCGCCTTGGTCGGCGCCGATCGCCACCTCGGGAACGAGCAGCGAGCGCTCGCGCAGGAAAGGAAGGCGCACGCGCGCGAAGAGACCCGGGACCATCACGCGGTCGGGGTTCGGGAAAATGGCGCGCGCCTCGACCGTGCCGGTGTCCGGATCGACGCGGTTGCTCGCGTAGTCGACCTCGCCGACGTACGGGTATCCCGTATCGGTCGCCAGACCGAGATAGGCGACGTTGCGCTTCCCCGCCGGCGTGAACGTCCGGTGCTGGCGCTGGAACTCGCGATACTGCAGGAGCTCGCGCTCGCTCGCGGTGAAATAGACGTAGATCGGGTCGTCGCGGACCATCGACGCGAGCAGCGTCGGCTCGCCGGCGCCGACGAGGTTGCCGGCGTCGACGCGATTGCGGTCGATGCGGCCGTCGATCGGCGCGTAGATCTGCGTGTAGGAGAGGTCGAGCGCCGCCGCGTCGACCGTCGCCCGCGCCATCTCCATCGCCGCCTTGGCGAGATCGCGCTGCTGGCCCTTCTGCACGAGATCGGTGCGGCTTCCGGCGGAGCGCTTGAAGATCGCCTCGGTGATCTCGTACTGCGCCTGTGCGGCCCGGTACTGCGCCTGTTTCCCCTCGAGATCGGCCTTCGCCTGGGCGAGCCGCGCCGCATAGAGCTCGGGTTCGATCTCGAACAGGAGCTGCGATTTCAGGACGTCGGCGCCCGGCGTGAAATGGATGCTCTTGAGATACCCCTGGACGCGCGCGCGGATGTCGACCGCCTCGAGCGCGGCCGTGTGTCCGGTGAATTCGAGGTAGGTCGTGACCTCCTGCTCGAGCGGATGACTGACGGTCACCTCCGGCGGTGGGGGAGGGGCGTAGCGGTTCTCGCGCTTGCAGCCGAGAAGCGCGGTGCACACGACGACGATCGTCACGAGCGTGCGGGCGACGTTCATCGCTCCCAACCTCCCCCGAGCGCGCGGTAGAGCCCGACGACGCTCAGCGCCACGGCCGCGCGCGTGGATACCAGGAGATCGTCCTCGCGGAGCTTTGCCTGCTGCGCGTTCAGGATCGACGTGTAGTCGGTCGCTCCCTCGCGGTACTGCACGAGCGAGATCTCGACCGCCCGGTTCGCCGCCGCGACGCTCTGCGAGAGCGACTCGACCTGCTCGCTGCCGCGAAGATAGCCGACGAGCGCGTCCTCGACCTCGCGCTGCGCGACGAGCACGGTGTTCCGGTACTGGGTCGCGAGCTCCTGGAAGGTCGCGTCCTGCAGCCGGACGTTGTTGACGAGCCGGCCGTAGTTGAGGACCGGCCAGCGGAACGCCGGACCGCCGAGGGCCTCGAAGGAGCGGCCTTCGATCAGCTGCGCGGCTTCGTCGGCGCTGAGGCCGATCGAACCGGTCAGCTGGAAGGAAGGGTAGAGCTCGGCGGTGGCGACGCCGATGCGAGCGCTCTGCGCCGCGGCGGCGTGCTCGGCGCGGCGAACGTCCGGGCGGCGACGGAGGAGATCGGCGGGAATCCCGACGGCGACCGTCGGCGGCACCTTGGGAACGCGACCCGGGGGCCCGAGCAGATCGTCGAGCGTCGCCGGCGGGCGGCCGAGCAGCACGGAAAGCGAGTTGACCGCCTGACGGCGCTGGATCTGCAAGTCCGGGATCCGCGCCTCGGTGTCGTGGAGCAGCGCCTTCGCCTGCTGGACGTCGAGCTCCGAAGTCCCGCCTGCCTCGAAGCGCACCCGGGCGATCGACAAGGAGTCGCGCTGCGCTTCGACATTGTCGGCGGCGACTGCCAGACGCTCTTCGAGAGAGCGGACCCGCACGTAGGTCGTCGCGACCTCGGCGAGGAGGCTCACGAGCACGTCGTCGTGGCTCGCGCGCGCCGCCAGGAGCTCCGCATCGGCGGCCTCGATCGAGCGGCGGTACTTGCCCCAGAGATCGACCTCCCACGCGGCATCGAGACCGGTGCTCCAGCTGTCCGTGCTGCGGCCGGCGCCGCTGGCGGCCCCCGCGCCGCTGCCTTCCGTGCTTCCCGCGACGCTGCCGGCTCCTGCGAGATTCGCGCTCCGGCGGGAGCGCGTGTAGGAGCCCGTCACCTCCTGCTGCTGGGGAAAGAGGTTGCCGACGGCGATGGCGCGGCGCGCGCGCGCCTGCACCACCCGGAGCGCCGCCGCCTGCAGCGACAGGTTCTCCTGCCGCGCGAGCGCCACGAGCCGACCGAGCGCGGGATCGCCGAACGACGTCCACCAGGCGGGCGCGATTCGCGCTCCCGCATGGGCTGCGCCCCCGCTCTCCGCGGTCCACGCCTTCGCGACCGGGGCCTTCGGCGGAGCGTACGCCGGACCGACCATGCACCCCGCGAAGGCCACGGCGGCGATGCTCACGCCCTGACGGCGCACGAGCGAGAGAACGAGCCGGCGCGCCGCCGGCACCGGCGAGAACACATTCCCGTCTATGGCAGCGCCGGACCCCCGCGGCAACGAGGGTGGGCGCTGCTTACGACGTCAACGAGCGCGCTTGGATTGCGACCGCTTGCCGCGCGTGGCGGACGTGCCGCGCGCCTGGGACTTCCCGCGCGCGCCGGCCTTCTTCCGCTGAGGCTTGGCCGTCGAGCGGGTCTTCGAGGTGCGGGCGCGAGTCCGCGCCGCCACCTTCTTCGCGGCGCCTGCCGCCTTTCGCGCAACGCCGCGGACGCTCCTGCCCGCGCCGGCTGCCTTCCTCCCCACGCCACGCGCCTTCTTGGCAGCGCCGCGCACCTTGCGTGCGGCTCCGGCGGCGGCCTTCTTCGCGGTGCCGGCGGTCTTCTTCGCGCGCGACTTCGCGGCGCCGCGACCGCCTGCGGATTTGCGCGCCGCCGTCTTGCGGGAGCGGGACGACCGCGACGCCGATCCTCCGGTCACTGCCTGGGTCGCGGAGTCGATCACGTTCCTCACCTTGGTCATCGCCGCGGAAGCAACGTCTGCGATCACGCCGGAGCTTTCGCCGGAGCGACGCGGGGGGTCCTTGGGTGCGCTGCGCTTCGCGCCCTCGAGCCGATTGCCGATGGCCTCGAGACGATCACGGCCGAGTGTGTCCTTGATGTCGGGGAACATTCTCTCCTCCTCATCCTTCACGTGGTGGCGGACCGCTTCCATGAGCCGGGCCATCTTCGCCTGGAACGCGATCGTCGACGGATCGAGCTGGCGCAGCTGACCGAGGAGATCCTTCGCCTCGGCATGCTCCGCGAGCGCATCCTTCACTCGCGAGCTCTGGTCGGGCATCGACTCGCGGATCGCGGGATAGAACTCCCGCTCCTCCGCCGTCGCGTGCGCCATCAGCTCGCGCGTGACCTCTTCGACGATCTCGCGCCGCCGGGCGACGGCACGCTCGTCCTGGCCGCTGGTCGCGGAGTAACGTTGAAAGAGCGTCTCGACGGTCTGGTGGTCCCGGGTGAGTAGCGTGATCGCGTCCATGGCTTCTCGTAGACCCAGCGCGTCTTGCCGTCAAACGAATGCAGGCGCGCGTGCGAGTCAGAGGTTCGCCGTCTCGCGATCGAGCAGCTCCGCGAAGCGGCGGCGCGCGCGCTCGCGCCTTGTCGGCACGTGCTCCGTCGGAATCCCGTCCGCCGGCGGCGAGTACTCGCGCAGGATCAGCCGCGCGACCGTCTGCCGGTGCACCTCGTCGGGACCATCGTAGATGCGCGCCGCACGAGCGCGGCGGTACATTTCCTCGAGTGGCAGGTCCGACGAGTAGCCGAGCGAGCCGTGAATCTGGAGCGCGCGATCGATCGCGTCGTGGAGCACGCGCGCGCCCCAGTACTTGATCATGGCGATCTCCTTCCGCGCCGCGCGGGTGCCCTCGCGCTCCATCTTCCACGCCGCCTGCAGCGTCATCAGCCGGGCGGCGTGGATGTCCGCTGCCGAGTCGGCGATCCAGTTCTGGATCGTCTGCTTCTCGCAGAGGAGCGAGCCGAACGCGCGGCGGTAGAGCGATCGCTCGCAGAGCATGTCGAAGGCTCGCTTCGCCTGACCGATCCAGCGCATGCAGTGATGGATGCGACCGGGCCCGAGCCGCTCCTGCGCCATCGCGAAGCCGGCGCCGAGCTCACCGAGCACGTTGTCCGCGGGGACGCGCACGTCGCGGAGGCGCACCTCGGAGTGCGTGTCGAAGCCGCCGGGCCGCGGGTGCGGGTCTTCCATCGAGCCGAGGTCGCGCACCACGTCGAATCCCGGCGTTCCCGCATCGATCAGGAACATCGAGGCGCGCGCGTGTGGCGCGGCCTCGATGTTCGTCACGGTCATGACGATGAAGAAGTCCGCGACCGAGGCATTGGTCGCGAACCACTTGTCCCCGTTCAGGACCCACACGTCGCCATCGCGAACCGCGCGCGTCTCGAGCAGGGTCGGGTCCGCGCCCGCACCGGGCTCCGTCATCGCGAAGCACGAGCGCTTGCTGCCATCGAGCAGCGGCGCGAGGTACTTCTCTCTCTGAGGCGGAGTCGCGTGCTTCGCGAGGATCTCGCTGTTCCCGGAATCGGGCGCCTGATTGCCGAAGACTTGCGGCCCGAGCTTCGACTGCCCGATCAGCTCGTGCATGAGCCCGAGCTTCACCTGACCGTAGCCCTGGCCGCCGAGCTCCGGATCGAGGTGCGCGGCCCACAGGCGCTGCCGCTTGACCTCCTGCTTCATCGGGGCCGTCACGCGGTCGAGCTCCCGCTGCGTGAGATCGAGCGTCTCGAGCGGAAAGACCTCCGCGCGCATGAAGCCGTGAATCCAGTCGAGCTTCTGCTGGAACTCGGGCTCGGTAGAGAAATCCCATGCCATGGCTCGTGTCCTCGAGCCGACCTATCGGCGGGGACGGTGCCTGCGTCAAGCGTCCGTGCGACGTCGGCCGCGCCACGGGAAACGAATCGGAATCCGTCGATCCGGTGCGCAGAGCCGCGGGCGCGACGGATGCGGAGACGCGCCTACGCCGTCACCAGCGGAAGGTGACGCGCAGCATGAGCTTGTTCGTGCCTAACTTCGGAGCGAGCGAGAACCCGCCCGCGTCGTCGTCCTTGTGCCGCAAAGCCTTCGAGGTGTCGCGGATCGCCAACGCCGCGGCGATGCCGCGCGCGGCGTACGCCGCGGTCGACGTGGCGGACGACACGCCGGAGAGCGCCGGCGTTCGCGACACGCGCGAGCCGAGCTCGGCGACGAAGTGCAGACAGTGGGAACCGAAACGAGAATCGGTATCCGGCATCGAAGGACTCAGCCGACCCGGGATCGGCGAATCGGCGAATTCGTCCTGCGCGTCCGACAGTACTTCCTTGGCGACGTAGGCGACGATCTCCGACGCGAACAATGGATACGAGAAGGGATGCGCAGCCGCGGCATCGGCCGTCGCGCCCGTTCCTCCGGTCAGGAGCACGTGGACCTGCGTGCCTCTTCCCGTGGTGACCGTGCCGAGCTCCTGCGCCGGGGCACGACCTGCGAATCCGGCGAGCATCGCGATCACAGTACCGAAGATCGCATGCTTTCGCCGAAGACGCGTCATGGCGAATTAGCTGAGCAACGGTCGTGCCGTCGGGCGTCTCGACAAAAAGCCCTGCGCCGATGGTGAAGCGCCGCCGGGAGCGCGCGCGTTTCCGCGCATCGACTTCCAGTTTGGAACGGTTGCGGACTTCCGGCGGAACGCCGGGGCCGCCGTCAGTCGCCTTCCACGCGACGGCGAAGCTGCTTGGTGTCGGCTCGCCTCGCCTTGTCGGCGAGCATCTGATCCTTCGCTCGGCGCGAGCGACGGCGCTTCTGCCGCCGCGTCTTCTCCGTGCGAGCACGAGCCGCATCTGCGACCGCGGACTGCGAGCGTTCGAGCTTCTCGAGGAGCAAGCGGCGCGCGAGAAAACGATTCAGCGCCTGCGATCGCGTGGTCTGACATTTGACGGGGGTCCCCGTGGGTCGATGGACCAGCAACACGCACGTGGACAGCTTGTTCACGTTTTGTCCGCCCGGTCCACCGGAACGTACGAATTTCTCGTCGAGGTCGTCTTCTCGGACGCCGAGCGCCGCCATGCGCGCAGCGAGTGCGGCGATCCGTTCCGGAGACACGGGAAACGAAGCCATGGAATCAACCTGCGGCCGGCCGTGCCGCTCGATTCGCGCGGCAAACCCGACGGCGCGAGTCAGGACCCCCGCGGCCGCTGCTGCGCTGTCACCAACGTTGCACCGAGGTGCACGAAGAACACCTGTGCCGCGATCATCGTCGCGAAGATCGTCCAATCCTCCACGCGCACCGGCAGAGGACCCATCGAGTACCAGGCGAAGATCCCCGCGTGCGCGGCGATCGGTGCCGCAACCACGACCCAGATGGGCGTCGCCCACGGAACGCCCATCCGTCCGTGAACCACGAACCCGAAGAGACCGGGGAGGACGGCGACCCAGAGCAACATGGCGAAGATGCCGAACCGCTCGTGAGCGGCTTGCCACAGGGAATCCGGCGCGTAGACGGCGGCGTAGAGCGCCGTCGCGACGGCGAAAACCACCACGTGGGCGGTCGTGCTGCCCGGTTTCATGGGGCGACGTCTACGGCACGCCGAGGCCGGAGGAAAGCGCGTGAGGCCGCAACCGTCGTGTGTCCGGCGGCGCGACTTTCCGCGGGCAGACGAAATGCCCGCCACGGGAGCACGGCTCCGACGAGTTTCGTGCTAAAGGGCGCTCCCGTGGGAGAGCGTGCCGCCGCTGGTGGAGTCACCGTTCCCGCACTGCTCGAGTTCGGCGAGGAGTCCACGTCGGCCGGTTATCTTCACGATGCCGGCGCGCGCGTCCGCATCTCGATGCCGCGCGGTCCGCGCGCCGGAACGGCGATCAAGCTCTGCTTCCGCCTGCACGCGCAGAGCGAAAACCAGATCGAGCTCCGCGGCCGCGTGGTGCGATCGGAGAAGCAAGCAGCCCAGCAGGGTGGGCTCTGGCCATTTCGCGTCGTGGTGCAATTCGAGGCGTCCTCCGTGCCGACGCTCTCGGCCCTCTTCAACGTGGTGGCGGTCGCGTCGGCGACGCTCGGCGAACGGCGCGACGACGAGCGGCTGCGGTTGAGCCTCGCCGCCACCGTGCACCGGGAGGCCGGGGCGAACCTCGTCGGAATGACGTACGACCTCGGGCGCGACGGCGCGCGCATCTCCATGAACCGCGCTCCCGCCCTCGGCGAACGCGTCCGGGTCACGTTCGACGTCGACGGCCTGCCGCCCGAGGAGGTCGGCTGCCGTGTGGTACGCGTGCAGGTGAACGCGCACGATTCGCAAGGAATCTGGCCGCTGCAGGTCGCCGTCGAATTCGAGCGGCCGCTCGTGCAGCTCGCCGCGATCGCCGCCGCCGCCCGCAAGTCGTGAGCGGGGCGAGGGCCCTTCCGCCGGTAACGCCGCACCGAGCGAGAGACTTCCGGCGGTGTCCGCGGATCAGCGAATGCCGTACTCGCGGAGCCGCTTGTAGAGCGTCACTCGCGAGAGGCCGAGTGCGCGGGCGGCGCGGGAGACGTTGCCCTCCGACTGGCGCAGGACCTCCGAGATGTAGCGTGCTTCGAACGCCGCCCGGCGCTGGCGAAGCGAGCTCGCGCGCCCGCCCGGTCCCGCGGGAGCCACCGGTCCGGACACGCCTTCCGGTCCGAGGTTCTGGAGGTGAGCCGACAGGTGACGGACGGAGATCGCCTCGCCGTCTCCGGTCAGCGCGACGGCGCGCCCCATCTCGTTCGCGAGCTCACCCACGTTCCCCGGCCAGTCGTAACGCTCGAGCACGGCCACCGCCTCCGGATCGATGCCGCCGATCTTCCGGTCCTCACGTCGTGCCGCCGTGGCGGCCATGCGGGCCGCGAGCAGCGAGACGTCCTCGCGCCGCTCGCGAAGCGGAGGGACACGGACGGCGAAGACGGCGATCCGATGATAGAGGTCCTGGCGGAAGCGGCTGGCGGAGACCTCGGCGCGGAGGTCGCGGTTCGTCGCCGAGAGGACTCTCACGTCGACGCGGCGCGGATGCACGTCGCCGACGGCGACGACCTCGCCCTCCTGGAGCACGCGCAGACACTTCGCCTGCAGCGACGGTGGCATCTCGCTGACGTCGTCGAGCAGCAAGGTTCCGCCGTTGGCCGCTTCGAAGAGTCCGCGCTCGTCGTCCGTGGCGCCCGGCAACGCGCCCGGCCGGTGTCCGAAGAGCTCGCTCTCGAGCAAGGACTCGGAAAGCGCGCCGCAGCGGACGGTGAGGAAGGGCCCATCGGCACGCTCGCTCGCGCGGTGGATGCCGCGTGCGACGAGCTCCTTCCCGGTGCCGCTCTCGCCCTCGATCAGCACGGGAACGGCCGAGGCCGCGGCCCGCTCCATCAGACGGAAGACCTCGCGCATCGCGGGTCCGCTGCCGACGATCTCCTCGAAGCGGTCGCGCCGGGCGAGATCGCGCCGGAGCGCACCGACCTCGGTGCGGAGACGCGTCTCCGACCGCCTCAGCTGCTCGTGGACGCGGGCGTTGTCGATGGCGATCGCGATCGGCCCGGCGAGCGCTCCGAGAAACGCGAGGTGCCGCTCGCCGAAGGCTCCGGCGCGCTTGCTCCGCATGGTGATCACGCCGATCGTTCCGCGCGGCGAGGCGAGCGGCGCGTACAGGAGGTTCTTGGTCGGGCCGAGCCGGCGGTCGAGCTCGGGATCGAAGTGAGGATCGTGCGCCGCGTCGTCGATCAGCACCGGCCGCGCGTGTTCGAGGGCCGATGCCGCGAGGCCGCGGTCGGTGGGAAAGCGCAGGCCTTGAACCCGCTTCTCGACCGCAGGGTCCGGCTCCGACCCCGCCGGGACGAAGAGCTCACCGCCCGCCTCGTCGAGCAGCAGCACCACGGAGCTCTCCGCGTCGAAGGCCTGTCTGACCTTCTCGTTGACCGATCGCAGCAGCGCATCGAGCTCGAGGATGGATCCGAAATCGCCGGTGAGCTCGTAGAGAAGCCTGAGATCATCCGCGTCGGTGATCCCGCGGACGCTAGCCGAGAATGACTCGAAGCCGGGCATGATCGTGTTGGTGGCGGACGGGATCGACGCGGCTATTTGTCGCAGACCTGCACACGGCGTCAACGAGAAGACGCCCCCGGAGGCGCAGATGCCACTAGTGCCTGACCTCGGACGCGATGCGATCGATGCGGCAGCGGACGTAGCGATGATGCGGGACGCCGGTGAACGGATCGCGATCCGCGGCATCCGTCAGCTCGTTCTGGTTCACGCCCTGCATCTCCGACGCCGCGGCCGAACCGGCGGGATAGACGACGCCGAATCCGTTCGGCATCCACACGTGACCGGGGAGGCACTTGCCGTCGATCTGCACCGGGAGCGTGACGGCCGCGCGACGGGTCGACAGACGCACGAGCTCGCCGGTCTCGACGCCGAGCCGTTCGGCGTCCGCCGGCGACAGGTTGAGCGCGCAATGCGGACCGCGGCCTTTTCGCCACGCGGGGTCGCGATGGATCGTATTCGCAGTCCAGCGCGTGCGGAGCCCGGCGCCGAGCACCAGCGGAAAGTCGGCATCGGGTGCCGGCGGGGTATCGATCGCGCGGCGAGCCTCCGCGAGCATCGGTTCCGGAGCGACGCGGATGCGTCCGTCCTCGTAGCCGACGTGGTCTTCGAGGTTCGTGTCTTCGCGAATGCGGGCGATCTCGACGCCTTCCGGATGATCGAGGATCCGCCGGAAGAGCTCGGTGCCGAGCTCGAACGGACCCCGCGCCGCCCACTCCTCGCCGACGGTGCGCAAGACGTCCGGACCGCGGAGCAGTGCGTTCAGGTGGCACTGCAGCCAGATGGCGGCGAGGGCGGGTGAGGCGAGATGGGCGCCGACGGTGCGGTACGTCCAGAAGAGGAGCCGCTCCTTCGCGAGGCGCGGATCGCCGGCTTCCGCGGCAAACTGCTGTCCCGTCGAGAGGAAGACCGCGGCTCCGTCCGCCTCGAGCGCTCCCGCGGCGAGCGAGCGGAGCGCGTCGGGCGGATCGCCGAAGAGGCCCATCGCTTCGGCGAGGCGAGCGTAGATCTCCGGCTCGGGAAGCGCTTCGCCCGGCGGCGGCACGACCGGCGGCCGGACCTGCACGAAGACCTCCGGGAAGGCCTTGGGAAAGTTCGCCATCTCCCATTTCTCGTAGCCCACCGGTGTCGGCAGCACCCAGTCGGCGTCCGCCGCCGTCTCGGTCATTGCCGGCTCGATCACGACGAAGAGATCGAGGCGCTTGCGCGCTTCGCGCCAGCGCTGGGTGTCGGAATACGACAGGTACGGGTTCGCGCCCTCGACGATGACGGCGCGCAGCCGCTCGGGATGATCGAGCAGGATCTCCTCGGGCACCAGCGTCGGCGACAGCATTCCGAAGTTTCCCATCGCGGCGATCGCCGGGATCCCCGATGCCAGCGCGCGCTCGGGCTCGCGGCGGCGCCCCGACTCGCGGACGGGCGGCAGCAGCGTCTCGAAGAAGACGTTGCCTCCGGGACGCCCGACGTTCCCGGTGAGCACCAGCAGGAGCCGGATCAGGTAGGCGTTCAGAGTGGAGAACGGCGCCTGTTCGACGCCGAGATCGTAGAAGATCGCCGCCGGGCGCGTGCCGGCGAGCTCGCGGGCCGTCGCGACCAGTGCCTCGGCGTCGATGCCGCACCGCCGCGCCATCTCCGCGACGTTCACCGCCGCGAGCGCGTCACGGACGCGATCGAGGTCGTGCACCTTCTCGCCGACGAAGGCCGCATCCACCAGGTCCTCGGCGACGATCGTAGCGGCCAGGCCGAGCAGCAGGTACACGTCGGTGCCCGGCCGGACGCGCAGGTGCCGCGCGGCGCCGCGAGTGGTCTCGGTCTCGCGCGGGTCGGCGACGACGAGCGTCCGTCCTTCCTCGACGAAGCGCTTGAAGCTCTCCGTCGGGTTGTGGCCGCGGTTCGAGATCCGCGGGTTCGTGCCGAGCACCAGCAGGAACCGCGCTCGCGCCATGTCCCCGTGGAGGAACACCGCGGGCGAGGCGTCGAACATCCACTGATCGAGGAGCGCGTGCTGAGTCTTCTCCTGCGCGAAGGCGTTGAACCAGCGCCGGGAGCCGATCGCGCGCAGGAAGCCGAGCCCGTACGCGGCGTCCATGTGGTTCCCCTGACCGCCGATGCCGACGAGACCGATCGCGCGCGGCGAGTGACGGCGGCGGATGTCGTCGAGGCGCGCGCCGATCTCGCGGATGGCGATCTCCCAGGACACGCGCTCGAATCCGCCGGCGGCCGTGCGCCGCAGCGGGACCTCGAGACGCTGCGCGTGCTTCACGTAGTAGGGAATGCTCATCGCCTTGTTGCAGATGTAGCCGGTGGTGATCGGGTTGGTCTCGTCCGCGCGGATCGCGACGATGCGCCCGTTCGCGACGTCCACGCGGACTCCGCAGTTGTGGCTACAGAGCACGCACACGGTCGCGAGGTCGGTGGCGTCGAGCGGCAGCGGCGCGTGAGAGACGGAGGGATCGACGGTGGCGAGGTTCATCGACGTGCCTCCTGGTTCGTGACCGGCTCCACGAGCGATCAGCTAGTTCCAACGCAGGAACCGACGCAAGGCCTGGGATGGGGACGCCGTCCGCGCGCTGCGCGGGCGCCGCGGATATCGCGCGGGCACGGACCCGGGCGCCACCGATGGGGCGACCCCTCCGGTCCCGAGCGTCGGTTCCGCTCCGCCCATCCGCGGCGTTGCGGCGCTGGTCGCGAGATGTTACGCGACGCATCGACTCGGTAGGCGTGACGCCACAAGTCGATCTCCATCGGCCGGCTGAGACCTCCCGGAGCTCGTGAAGGGTTCTCACGCGAGGAGGAACTACCGGATGATCGATCGAGTCTCGAGGGCGCTCTGCTGTGCGGCGCTTGCTGTGGTTCTCTTGCTGGCTCCGCGCGTCCACGCGGCGCCGGGGGATTCCTGCTCGACCGCCGGCGACTGCGGGGACGACGGGAACGTCTGCACGGACGAACAATGCGCGTCGGGCGTGTGCGCCGCCACCAACAACACGCTGCCCTGCAACGACGGCAACGCGTGTACCGACGAGGACGCCTGCGCCGGCGGGGCTTGCGGCGGTGGTATGCAGACGGTGTGTCCGGACGACGGGAACGATTGCACCGACGACAGCTGTGACACGGTGATGGGGTGCATCACGACCTCGAACAGCGCGCCCTGCGACGACAACGACGCGTGCACCGACGGCGACGCGTGCTCGGGTGGCACCTGTCAGTCCGGCACCGCCATCACGTGCGAGGATTCGAACCCGTGCACGGATGATTTCTGCGATCCGGCACTCGGATGCACGGGGTCGAACAACACGGCGGCGTGCGACGACGGCTCTCTCTGCACCGCGGGCGACACCTGCTCGGAGGGCAGCTGCCTGAGCGGGCCCCCCGTCGTCTGCGACGACTCGAACCAATGCACCGACGATAGCTGCGATTCGGCGGTGGGATGCGTGAACGCTGCCGTTTCGGAGGGCTCGCCTTGCGACGACGGAGCGGCTTGCACCGCGGACTCGTGTCACGAGGGGGTTTGCCAATCACAGTCGGTTCCAGGCTGCTGCACTTCCGATGACGAATGCCAGGACCAGGACCCCTGCAACGGCCGGGAGACGTGCGCGAGCAACGGAGCCGGGGGGACGTGCGCGTCGGGTGAGCCCGTCCTCTGCCCGAGCGACGACAACCCTTGCACCAACGAAGGATGTCTTCCCTCGTCCGGACAGTGCGAGACCGTCAACAACAATGACACCTGCGACGACGGTGTCGCGTGTACCGAGAACGACGCGTGCAACGCCGGCAGCTGCAGCGGGCAGCCGATCGCGGAGT
>JAXDLK010000325.1:0-3679 GCA_034666665.1 Candidatus Binatota bacterium | reverse complement strand
ACGGCGGGTGCCGCGAGCGCCGCCGAAAGCGCGACGCCGACGAGCGCGGACGTCATCGCCGCCACGCGAGCCACGCGGCGAGCAGGCGTTTGACGAATGGCGTCAGGCGGGTGCGGTTGTAGGTGTCGCCGAGCTTGCGAATCGCCTCGGCTTGCGTCGGGTACGGGTGGATCACGTCCGCCAGCCGGCCGAGCCCGATGCCGGCGACGATCGCCAGCGTCAGCTCGGAGATCGACTCGCCCGCGTGGCGCGCGACGATCGTGGCGCCGACGATCTCGTCGCTGCCCTCGCGGACCAGAATCTTGACGAACCCGTCGGTCTCCCCGTCGAGCACCGCTCGGTCGACGTCGCCGAGATCCTGAACGAAGCTCCGCACGCGGACGCCGCGCTCGCGCGCGTCCGCTTCCGAGAGACCCACGTGGGCGACCTCGGGATCGGTGTACGTGCACCAAGGCAGCGTCAGCGCACTCGCGCGCGCGCGGCCGAGGAAGAGCGCGTTCCGGAGCACGATCCTCGCCTGAGCGTCCGAATGGTGCGTGAACTTCCAGGGCGTGCAGACGTCGCCGGCGGCGAAGATCCGCGGGTTCGTCGTACGGAGGTGATCGTCGACGCGAACACCGCGCGACGCGTCGCAGGCGACCCCCGCGCGCTCGAGGTCGAGGCCGTCGACGTTCGGCAAGCGGCCGACGGCGACGAGGACCGCATCCGCGATCACCTCGCTCCGGGTTCCGCCGTGCTCCACCTCGAGGATCGTCTCGGCGCCTCGGCGTCGTGCGGCGACGGCTTTCGTGCCGAGCAGCACGATCACGGCGTCCCGGCGGAGCGCCGCCACGATGCGCTCCGCGGCGTCCGCGTCCTCGTGGGGAAGCACCTGCGGCCCGGCCTCGATCAGCGACACACGGGCTCCGAAGCGGGCGAAGGTCTGCGCCAGCTCGCAGCCGATGGGGCCAGCGCCGAGGATGGCCAACCGAGGGGGGAGATCCGTCAGCGAGAAGACCGTCTCGTTGGTGAGATAGCCGGCGTCCGGAAGACCCGGGACGGGGGGAGGCGCCGAGCGCGCGCCGGTCGCGATCACCGCGCGCCCGAAGCGGAGGCGCTTGCCCCCCACCTCGACGGCATCCGCGGCGACGAATCGTCCTTGGCCGAGGAAGACGTCGACGCCGAGCCCGGCGAACCGCTCCGCCGAATCGGTGCGGCTGAGGTGAGCGCGAAGCCGGCGCATGCGCTCCATGACGGCGGGAAAATCGACCTGCGGCGGCGAGGGAAGCACCACGCCGAACGCGCCGGCATCGCGGGCGTCCGCGAAGGCCCGGGCGGCACGGACGAGCGCTTTCGACGGCACGCAGCCGACGTTCAGGCAGTCGCCGCCCATCAGGTCGCGCTCGACGAGCGCGACGCGGGCGCCGAGGCCGGCGGCTCCAGCGGCGCTCACCAGACCGGCGGTGCCGGCGCCGATCACGACGAGATCGTAGGAGGGTGCCGGTTCCGGGCTCACCCAGCCGGATGGGTGGACGTTGGCGAGGAGGGCGCGGTTCGCCTCGTCCGCCGGCTCGATGTGCGGACCTGGTGAATCCTCCCGCTGGCTCACGACCCGATCTTCTCCTCTAGGGCGCGGCGCGCCAGACGCGCCGCGAATACCGTGACGGCGATGGTTGCGAGGAGCCCCACGGCGTAGACCGTCCACTCGGCCGGGGTGCGCGCCCGATCTCCCGCCCGTGCCAGGTCGCCGGCGATCGATCCCAGGTAGACGTAGAGGATCGTGCCCGGGAGCATGCCGATCCAGGAGGCGACGACGTAGTCGCGGAGGCGGACCCGAGTCAGCCCGAAGGCATAGTTCAGCACGTTGAACGGGAAGATCGGCGAGAGCCGGAGAAGCCCGACGACCTTCCAGCCGTCGCGTGCGACGGCGTCGTCGATCGCACGGAAGCGCCGGTCGCCGGCGATCATCCGGGCGACGCGGTCACGCGCCAGGTGCCGGCCGATGAGAAAGGCGGCCGTTGCCCCGGCGGTCGCGGCGATGGACACCAGGATCGTTCCCTCGAGCACACCGAAGAGCGCGCCCGCGCCGAGAGTCAGCACCGAGCCCGGCAAGAAGAGCACGGTCGCGACCACGTAGAGGAGGACGAACGCGGCCGGTGCCAGCGCTCCCAGGGATTCCGTCCAGGCGAGCGCGCGGCGGAGGAAGGGCTCCAGCTCGAGCGATCGGGCGAGCACCAGGACCGTGACGACCGCGACCGCGCCGAGGGCCAGCTTCGTCCGGCGCCGGGCCGGCGCCTCGGGTTCCGCGGTCGATGCCCGGGTCATTCGGAGACGTTCACGGGCCCAAAACGCGACGAGGGCGCCTTTTGGGCGCCCTCGTCTTACCACACCTGAAAGGGGAGGAGTGGTCGGGAGGAGAGACTAGGCCTGGCTCTTCTTCGGACGGTTCCGGCGAAACCACCGAGCTCCGGCCGCGAGACCGCTGCCGAGGAGGAGGAGAGATCCCGGCTCGGGAACCGGCGCCGATGCTCCCTGGCCCGCGGTCCATTCCGCGAAACCGCTCTTGTGGACGCCGAAGCGATCGGTGAACTCGCTGTAGAAGTAGAGGTACTTGCCGCCGGTGAAGAACTGCGTAGGGACCAACGCGAGCAGGTCGGAGGTTCCCTGCCCGCTCCCGGAGATCGACTGATCGAACTTCACCCAGTTGTCCTCGTTCGAGTCGAAGGAGTAGGTGGGTGCGCCGAAGCTGGAGAAATCGTGGAGATCCGGCTCGTCGAGCAGGAAGATCCTGATCTCGTCGAGAGAAATGACGGGATCCTGCTGGCTACCGTTCACATCCAGCTCGAAGGGGACGTACGTCGTCCCGTCGTTGCCGAGAGGGTTCGCGATCGTCGCCAAGCTCGAGACGAGCACGCTGTGCGTCCACACGCCGCCCTTCGTGTCGAACTCGAGGTCCTTGTTCGCCGCGTCGCTGTTGTAGCCGGTCGCGAATCCGTCCTTGTCGAAATCGATGCGGAGGAACGGCTCGAAGACGCCGGTCCCGCTCGGGTGGGTGTCGGCGCGAAGGAAAACTGATCCGTTGGCGGTGCCGGAGTCGTTCGTAATGAGATCGACCTCGACTGCCGACGCGGATCGGGCTCCGCCGATCGCCATCAGGCCCACCATGCTCATGGTCGCCAATGCTTTCCGTCTGATCATCTCTCTGCTTCCCCTTTCGGTGCGCCTTCCTTCGGAAGGTCGGAGGGGAGCTTACCCAAGGAACATGCCAGATCGACTTTCACAGCGCAGGGCCCTCGGAAGCCCCTGACTTCCTTGAGAGAACGACGCATCTCCATAATCGTGTGTGAATGAAACGAGGTCGCGCGAGAGGCCTGGATGTAAGAAAAGCCGACGTTTTCGTCCATCGTCCAGCCATCGCGTGCAACGCTTCGTCGATCGCTCGGAGGCTGGGATTCTCCCGCGATCAGCGACGCGGTGGCGGGGCGACGGGGGATGCCGCCCGATGATGAAGGGCGGCCGTCTCCCCCGTGATCGCGCAATCGAGACCAGGATCGTACCTTCGACCACTCCGAAGGTCTCGCCAGTGCCGAGAATCGGCACCGAGCCCGGCAAGAAGAGCACGGTCGCGACCACGTAGAGGAGGACGAACGCGGCCGGTGCCAGCGCTCCCAGGGATTCCGTCCAGGCGAGCGCGCGGCGG
>JAXDLK010000324.1:0-3810 GCA_034666665.1 Candidatus Binatota bacterium | reverse complement strand
TTCTTCCCGTGGATGCTGAACCAGGACGGCAGCGAGGAAGAGACGCTGAACCACGTCGGCCGGCACGAGCTCGGCGGCACCTACTCGGCCGGCAGCTTCCGGAACGATCCCGACCTGCACGACGTGCAGTACGGCCGCTTCAACGGCGCCAGCTTCTTCCTCTTCGGCGACGGCGGCTTCTTTCACCTGCGCGAGGATCCGACCGTCGCCGGCCGGTTCTGGGGCGTCCGCAGCCCGGAGTTTTCGACGGCGACCGCCGGCGATCTGATCTTCATGGACGCGCCGACGGACGCGAACGCGGACGGCATGGCCGTGGACCTCTTCGCGGACAAGGACGACTTCGGCCGCTTTCGCAACCCGCTGCCGCTCGCGGACGGACAGCTCGTCGTCGTGCACACGCCGCAATCCGGCGATCTCGAGGCGTCGGGGACGCGCGAGAACCCGACGTTCGATTATTCGTTTCGCATGCGGTTCGTCACGTCGACGGGCGGAAAGGCGGCTCTCGGCGGATTTCTGACTTCCGGGATTCGCAAGACGATCGACTACTGGGATCCAGACGTTCGCGTCCATTGGAGTGGCAATCTGTGGGAGCTCGATCCCGTCGAGGTCCGGCCGCGCCCCGTTCCGCCGCCGACCAGCGCGCCCGGGCTGCCCGCGCCCGAGCAGTCGGCGCTCGCGGCGGCCGGTGTGGACGAGGATCTGCTGTCGAACTGGCTGCATCAGCGCGGCCTCGCGCTCTTGGTCTCGCGCGACGTCACCTCGCGCGACCGCGCGGACGAGCAGCAGCCGTACAACCTGGCGGTGGCGGGCTCGGCGAAGCAGACGATCGGTGCGCCCGGAGGCACGGTGTACCCGGTGTCGCACATCCAGTTCTTCCAGGCCGATCAGCTGCGCGGTTACTCCGAGGGCGGCGTGCCGCAGCAGGGCGGTACGGTCGAGGAGGGCCGCCGCGTGCTCGCCATGCCGATGCACGACGCCGCGGCGGTCCAGGCGATGGGCGGACGCCTGTCTCCATCGATCACCGGCGCGACGCCGATCTCGCCCGACGGGTCCATGGCCGCGTTCGTCCCCGCACAGCGGGCGATGGCCTGGCAGCTGGTGGACGCCGCGAAGACCGGCTGGTCTCGAGCGGTCGTCCGCGAGCGCAACTGGGTGAGCTTCAAGCCCGGCGAGCTCCGAGTCTGCTCGAACTGTCACGCCGCCAATACCTTCGATCAGGCGGGTCATGCCGCGCCGAAGAACGTTCCCCAGGCGTTGACGGAGCTCGCGCAGGAGTGGCGCAAAGTCGTACGGAGCTCCTGTCCGGAGACCGGCGGCACCGGCCAGTGGAGCTACGCCGGGGTGCCGTTCAGCGCTCGAGAAGACGGCACGCGCTACCGCACGCAGACGTGTCAGGGAGGGAACGGCTGCTGCGACGGGATGCCGTCGACCGAGACCCAGAGCGTCGGCGACCCACTGCCGACGGCGACGCGCACGGCCCCGGCGGCCACGAGGACGCCGACGCGGACGCGCACCGCGACCGTGCGTCCTACGGCGACGTCCACTCGCACCGCGATCCGCTCGACGCCGACGCCCACACGCACGCCGACGGTGCGTCCTACGGCGACGTTCACGCGCACGCCGATCCGCTCGACGCCGACCGCCACGCGCACACCGACGGCGCGTCGGACCGCGACGTTCACACGCACTGCCGTCCCATCGACGCCGACGCGCACGCGAACCAGCCCGGCAGCGACGGCAACACGGACGCCGACCTCACGTCCCACCGCAACGCGAACGGCGAGCTCACGTTCTTCGGCGGCCTGCACGATCGAGGGCACGGCCGGGGACGACGTGCTCGTGGGTACCCCCGCGGACGACGTGATCTGCGGCCTCGACGGCAACGACACGCTCAGCGGCGGCGCAGGCAACGACGTGCTCCGCGGCGGAGACGGGAACGATGTGCTGCGCGGAGGGCCCGGTAACGACGTGCTCCGCGGCGGCGCGGGCGATGATCAGCTGCGCGGCGGCCGCGGCAGAGACTCGCTCGACGGTGGAGCGGGCACCGACGTCATCCGCGGCGAGGGCGGCGACGACCTGAACGTCGGAGCCGCGGGCCGCGACGTCTGCGTCGATCGCTCCGGCACGAACTCCTTCGCCGGCTGCGAGGAGCCGTGAGCGACCGAGACCAGGGCTGAGATCTTCAGCCGTCGCGGTCGCTTCGCTTCGCGACCTCCTCGAGCATCACCTCGGTCGCGCCGCCGCCGATCGACAGCACGCGCGCGTCGCGAACCATGCGCTCGATCGCGCTCTCCTGGATGTAGCCGAAGCCGCCGTGGAACTGCTGGCAGTCGTACATCACACGGTTCACGAGCTCCGCGGCATACGCCTTGACCATCGACACCTCGCGCACCGAGTCCAGGTCGCGGCTCATGCGCCAGGCGGTGTGGTAGAGGAGCTGGCGCGCCGCCTCGACCTCGGACTCGAGCATCGACAGACGCTGGCGGATCACCTGCTTGTCCCAGAGCGTCGCGCCGAAGGCCTTGCGCGTCTTCACGTACTCGCGCGTCAGCCGGAGCGCCTCCGTGGCTTCGCCGACCGCCATCGCCGCGAGCACCAGGCGCTCGTTCTGGAAGTTCCGCATGATCGAGTAGAAGCCGCCGTTCTCCTCGCCGAGCAGGCTCCCGGCCGGGATCCTGCAGTCCTCGAAGACGAGCTCCGCGGTGTCCGACGCGCGCCAGCCCTGCTTCTCGAGCTTGCGCCCGACCGAGAAGCCGGGCGCGCCGCGCTCGACGATGAAGATCGAGATGCCGCGCGACCCCTTCGCCTTGGGATCCGTCTTCGCGGCCACGAACACCACGTCGGCGCTGACCCCGTTGGTGATGAACATCTTCGCGCCGTTCAGTACCCACTGGTCGCCGTCGCGTCGCGCGGTCGTCCGCATGGCGGCGACGTCGGAGCCGGCGTCCGGCTCGGTGACGGCGACGGCGGTGAGGATCTCGCCGGAGACGATTCCCGGGAGGTAGCGCTGCTTCTGATCCTCCGTCCCGGAGCCGACGAGATGCGGCGACGCCATGTCCGTGTGCACCAGGACCGTCACCGTGAAGCCGCCGAAGGTCGAGCGCGCGAGCTCCTCCGCGAGCACCGCGGACGACAGGGCATCCGCGCCGCTGCCGCCGTACTCGACCGGGTGCCGCATGCCGAGGAAGCCGAGGTCGCCCATGCGCCGGAGGACGTCGCGGGGAACCCGTCCGGCCGCTTCCCAGGCTTCGCCCTGGGGGCGCACCACCTCGTCGACGAACCGGTGGAGCTGCGCGCGCAGGAGCTCGTGCTCTTCGGTGAAATGTGCGGAATGCAAGAATGCCTCCCGTTGCCGCACCCAAACGCATCGAAATGCGGCGCGAGTGCATCTTCGCTGCGACCGGACCGCCGAGCAAGCGCCCCGCGAGGACCAGCAGGTCGCACGGCTGGCGCTGGCATGTAAACGAGGAATCGGGAGCGATCCTACCCCCTCTCCCTTCCAGGGAGTGGGCTGGGGTGAGGGGATGCGGCTGGGCGGGGACATTGCGGCATAGGACACTGGCCGCAACGTCCCCGATTCGCGTTACGAGCCGCTGCGGCTCTCTTCCTCGTTCTCGTGGTGATGACCGTGGCCCTTGCCGCGCTCGCGCTTCATTTCCTTGAGCTTCGCGCGCTGCTCGGGAGTGAGCTCGGCGCGTACCGCGAGGAGCGTGTGCAGCATCGACTTGTGCTCCTCGGTCTTCATCTCGCCGATCTTCTCGACCTGGCGGTCGATCGCCGCCGAGTCCGGCGTCTCCTGCTCGAGCAGCG
>JAXDLK010000323.1:0-18033 GCA_034666665.1 Candidatus Binatota bacterium | reverse complement strand
ACCTTGATGCTGCGAGCTCGTGGGAGAGTCTGACCTGGACGTCGCCTGGCACCCGAGACTGTCGCCCCGTCTTTGACGGGAGCACGCGAAGCAGAGTCACCAATCAATCGACGTCCCCCGCCGCGTTCCGGAAGGGGGATGAGATGGAAGTCGTGTACGGCAACGTTTGTGGGCTGGACGTGCACAAGCGAACGGTGGTCGCGTGTGTGCGTCGGATCGTCTCGAACGGAGGTGGGGAACGGATACGCGGCGGGCGAGCCGTTGCGCTCTGCGCCCCCCCGGAACCGAGAGCGCTAGTTTTCCGATCCCCTCTCCCCCGTCCCCGGGGGAGAGGGTAAGGGAGAGGGGGTACGAATCCATGTCGAAGATCTTCTTCCTCCAGCGCGAGATCGGGCCGATGCAGAACTTCGTCTACTTCATCGGCGATCCGGCGACGCGCTCACTCGCGGTCGTCGATCCGGCGTGGGAGCCCGAGGAGATTCTCGAGATCGCGCGGCGGCACGACATGGAAATCACGCATCTCCTGATCAGCCATTTCCATCCCGACCACCTGGGGGGCCGCATGATGGGGATGAGCGTGCGCGGCGTTCAGGAGCTGCTCGCCGCCGGAGTGAAGGCGAAGGTCTACATCCACAAGGAGGAAGCGCCTTACGTCGGACGCGTGACCGATCTCTCACCGTCCGATCTCGCGACGGTCGAGAGCGGCGACGTCGTCAACGTCGGCAACGTTCCGATCAAGTTCCTCCACACGCCCGGCCACACGCCCGGCTCACAGTGCTTCCTCGTCCCTGTTCAGGGGGAGGGATCCGCGCTCGTCTCCGGCGACACGCTGTTCATCGGGTCCTGCGGGCGCATCGACCTTCCCGGGAGCGACCCGGTCAAGATGTACGAGAGCCTGACGCAGAAGCTCGCGAAGCTCCCGGACGAGACCACACTCTACCCCGGGCACAATTACGCGAGTCAGCCGACGTCGACGATCGGCGAGCAGAAGCGGCGGAACGCCTGCATGCGCTTCGACAACGTCAAAGATTTCCTCGGCATGATGGGCTACGCGTAAGGGCCCCTGACCCTCACCCTAACCCTTCTCCCTGGAAGGGAGGGGGGATCGGACCGGAAGAGTCGCGAATCTTCCCCTCTCCCATCCTGGGAGGCGCGCTGCGAACCGGTGAGCAGCATCTTGCGCCCCCGAGCTCCTCCTGCGAGGGAGGTGGCCGAAGGCCGGGTGAGGGTCCGGCCGGGTGAGGATGCGCTACGTAACCTTGTATTCCACCGCCGGGCCGTCGGCGCGGCCGAGCGCGAAATTACCGCTGTCCTCGAGCCGACACTCCTCACGATGGAGGTGGCGAGGCTTCGCTCCGTGCTGCCGGAGGTACGTTCCGTTCGTCGAGCGGTCGACGAAGATGAAGGACCCCTTCCGCCGCGTGATCTCGGCGTGCTCGCGCGAGACCGCGGCGTCGTCGACGACGACGTCGTTCCCGGGAATGCGTCCGATCGCGAGGGTCTTCTTGTCGGACGGGAACTCGATCACCTGTCCCTCGAGGAAGAGCGTCAAACGGGTCTCGATGTTGAGCGTCTCGCGGGAGACGAGCATCGTCGATCCCTCGGACTTCCACAGGACCTCGTAGACCGGGACTTCCTCCGCCTTGCCGCGGAGCGCGAACTTGCCGACCGCGCGCACCCGGTCCCGCTCGTGCTCGGCGAGCTCGTTCACGAGCTCGTGCGTCACGTACAAACGGTCGGCGCCGGCGAGGGATTCGACCCGGGACGCGGTGTTCGCCACGTCGCCGAAGATGTCGCCATAGGAGTCGACGACCACCGGACCCCAGTCGCCGCCGCAGTGGATGCGAATCCGTGCCGGCTCCGGCACCGCCTCGTTCATCGCGTCGAGCCGGAGGAACGTGTCGGCGGCGCTCGAGACCAGCGCGCTCGCGGTCGGGAAGACGGCGAGCAGGCCGTCCCCCATCCGCTTCACCACCCGCCCCTCCCGCTTCTCGATCTGCGGCAACACCAGCCGGAAGCAGCGCTCGACCATCGCCTTCCCCGCCTTCTCCCCGTGGCGATCGAAGAACGAGGTCGATCCGCAGATGTCGAGGAAGAGAACGGCGGTCGGGATCGAGGTCGTCGAGGTCGTCGTCATCCGCGTCTTCAGCGCGCGAGCAGCGCGCGGGCGATCACCTTGAGCTCGAGGATCGGCTTCACGCCCTCGAAGATCGGTAGCACGAGCGAATCCAGAACGTAGCGGCAGATCGGAAACTCCTCCGCGAAGCCCCACCCGCCGTGCAGCAGCTGCCCTTCCTGCGTCACGCGCTGCGCGACGTCGGAAGCGAAGAGCTTCGCCATCGCGGCGTCGAGGGTCGCGGATTCCTCCTGGTCCATCGCGCGCGCCGCCGCGTACGTCAGCTGGCGAGCGGCGGCGATGTCGGTCGCCATCCGCCCGAGCTTCCACTGCGTCAGCTGGAACTCCGCGATCGGTTGCCCGAACTGCTTGCGCTCCGTCACGTAGGCGCTGGCCTTCTCGAGCGCCGCCTGGGCGACGCCGCACGCCCGCCCGCCGGTCTGCAAGCGCCCGGCGGCGAATCCCGCCATCTGCAGGTAGAAGCCCTTCCCCTCGCCCGCGTCTTCGCCGACGAGGTTTGCCGCCGGCACGAAGTAGTTGTCGAAATTGAGCGTGTAGGAGTGCATGCCGCGGTAGCCCGGCGTGGCATCCGCCTTGCCGTGCAGGCTCCCGCCCGCCGGCTGCTTCATCTCGAACTCGTGACCGGGAAACGCATCCTTCTCGACGATGAAGAGGGAGAGCCCGCGCGCACCGCTCGCCGGGGTCGGATCCGTACGGGCGAGAAGCGCGATCACGTTCGCCCGTCCGGCGAACGTGCACCAGGCCTTGGCGCCGTTCACCACCCAACCGGCTTCCCCGTTCACCGTGCCCCGCTCCGCGCGACACTTGACGGAGGCCACGTCGGAGCCGGTGTCCGGCTCCGTCACCGAGATCGCCACCATCACCTCGCCGGCGGCGACTCGCGGCAGCCAGGCGCGCTTCTGCTCCTCGGTGCCGCCCTTGAGGAGCGCCTTGGTCAAGATCTCCGGGCGCGTGATCAGGCTGCCCGCCGCCGCGAGAGAAGCGGCCGAGAGCTCCTCCGTGGTGAGGATCATGGCGAGGTTGCCCATGCCTCCGCCGCCGTACTCCTCGGGCACCGACATGCCGAAGTACCCGAGCTCCGACATCTGCCGGATCAGGTCGTCGGGGACGAGCTCGTCGTGCATGTGAATCCGCTGCGCCAGCGGCTCGACCACCGTGCGCGCGAACTGCCGCACCGAATCGCGGGTCATGCGTTCGAGATCGCCGTCGAGCCAGCTCCCGACCGTGCCGCCCGCGGCGAGCACGCGGCGGCCGATCTCGAGCACTCGCGACTCCGCTCCCGCCGCACGAATCGCGCGCCGGAGCTCGGGCGAGTCGAGGGTATCGGCGAGGAAGTCGTCGTCGAAGCCGAACGCGTCGAGGTGGGCGGACGCCTCGGCGCGGAGCCGCGCCGCGACCTGTGCGGCGAAGACGGCCGCGACGTCCGCGGCGATGGGATCGTGATCGGCGGAGGCCTCGGCGTACGTCGCGAGCGCGCGCGCCGCGTGAAGCTCCGTCGTCGCGTAGGCGATGCGCTCGCAGTGCACCTGATGATCGTCGATGCGCTTGCCGCCGTCGGTGACGCCACGGGCATGGTCGAGAGCTCGATCGACCACGCGCTCGATGCCTCGAAGAAGCGGCGCGACGTCGTCGGCAGAGGCACGACCCATCGCCGCGGTCATAGCAAGGTTGCGACGCTACGGCAAAAATCGTAGCCTCCGGCGCTTTTTCGCTTCCCTCTCAGGAGAACCTCGAAGCGGACCGCCTGACGGCTCTCCCCATCGCGCCGAGGGGCCGCTAGAATGCCGCCGATGGCCGGCAAGCGCGAAGATCCCTGGCTCATGCGGACGTACTCGGGCCACACCTCGGCCCGGGCGTCGAACGAGCTCTACCGGAAGAACCTGACCAAGGGTCAGACGGGGCTCTCGGTCGCCTTCGACCTGCCGACGCAGACCGGCTACGACTCGGACCACGAGCTCGCCCGCGGCGAGGTCGGCAAGGTCGGCGTACCGATCTGTCATCTCGAGGACATGGAGGTCCTCTTCGAGGGCATCCCCCTCGATCGCATGAACACCTCGATGACGATCAACGCGACCGCCGCGTGGCTGCTCGCGCTCTACGTCGCGCTCGCGGAGAAGAAGGGCATCGAGCCGAAGGCGCTGTCCGGCACGACGCAGAACGACATCATCAAGGAATACCTGTCGCGCGGCACGTACATCTTCCCCCCGGAACCGTCGCTCCGGCTGATCTCCGACATGGTGGGCTACGCCTACCGCGAGATCCCCCGCTGGAACCCGACGAACGTCTGCAGCTACCACCTGCAGGAGGCCGGCGCGACGCCGGTGCAGGAGGTCGCCTTCGCGCTCGCGAACGCGATCGCGGTCCTCGACGCCGTCCGCGCCAGCGGCAAGGTGCCGGAGGGCGACCTGCCCAAGGTCGTCGGCCGCATCAGCTTCTTCGTCAACGCCGGCGTGCGGCTGATCGAGGAGCTCTGCAAGCTCCGGGCATTCGGAGAGCTCTGGGACGAGATCTGTCGCACCCGCTACGGCGTCGAGGACGCGAAGCTCCGCCGCTTCCGCTACGGCGTGCAGGTGAATTCGCTCGGCCTCACCGAGGCGCAGCCCGAGAACAACGTGCAGCGGATCGTCCTCGAGCTGCTCGCGGTCGCGCTCTCGAAGACCGCGCGAGCGCGCTCGGTGCAGCTCCCCGCCTGGAACGAGGCTCTCGGCCTGCCGCGCCCGTGGGATCAGCAGTGGTCTCTCCGCGTCCAGCAGGTCGTCGCCTACGAGACCGACATCCTCGAGTACGAGGACCTGTTCGACGGCTCGCCGGTGATCGAGCGCAAGGTGAAGGAGATCGAGGACGGCGTGCGTGCCGAGCTCGCCAACATCGAGCGCATGGGCGGCGCCCTGGTCGCGGTCGAGAACGCTTACTTCAAGCAGGCGCTCGTCGCCTCGAACGCGCAACGTCTCCGCCGGATCGAGTCCGGCGAACAGGTGGTCGTCGGGGTGAACCGCTTCACCGAGACCGAGCCGAACCCGCTGCTCGCGTCCGGCGTCGAGCGCGTGATGCGCGTCGATCCCGCGGCGGAGCGCGAACAGATCGAGCGCCTGCGCGCGTTCCGCGCGACCAGGAACGAAGCCGAGGTGAGGGCGGCGCTGCAAGCGCTCGGCGACGCGGTCCGCTCCGGCGACAACGTCATGCCGGCGTCGATCCGCTGCGCCCACGCGGGCGCCACGACCGGCGAGTGGTCAGCGACGCTCAGGGAGATCTTCGGCGAGTACCGCGCGCCGACCGGCGTCGCCGCGGGCATCGCCGGCGGGCTTCCGGAAGCGGCGCTCGCCGACGTGCGCGCGCGTGTCGCCGAGCTCGAGCGCGAGCTCGGTCGCAAGCTCCGCATGCTCGTCGGCAAGCCCGGTCTCGACGGTCACTCGAACGGCGCCGAGCAGATCGCCCTGATGGCGCGCGATGCCGGATTCGAGGTGATCTACGACGGCATCCGCAACACCCCCGAACGCATCGCCGCCGTCGCGGCGGACGAGGACGTCGACGTCGTCGGCCTGTCGATCCTGTCGGGCTCGCACATGGAGCTCGTCCCGGAGACGCTCCGGCTCCTCCGCGAGAAGCGCGGCGCCGACGTGCCGGTGGTGGTCGGCGGCATCGTCCCCGAGGAGGACCAGCCGCTGCTTATCCGCGCCGGCGTGAAGCGCGTCTACACGCCGAAGGATTTCCAGCTCGGCGGCATCATCAGCGAGATCGTCGAGATCGTCCGCGCCTCCGCGGAGGCACTGCGGACGACGGCGGCCTGATCTTGCCCGCCCAGAAGACCCCGCGGCGCTCTTCCAAGAAGAACGAAATCAAGACCGGAAGGCTGGAGCGGCTGATGACGGTCGGCACGCTCTCCGGGCGCGTCGGCTCGTCCTATCTCTGGTCCGCGATCAAGGGCCAGTTCCAGAGCGACGACCGGCGCGAGTCGGCGCTCCTCGACACGCACCTCAAGAACGTTCTGAGGATCGTCGAGAGCTCGAAGGAGCTCCGGGGTGCGTTCATGAAGCTCACGCAAATTCTCTCGATGCGTGACGATCTCTTCCCGCCCGAGGCGCTCGACGTGCTGTCGGTCGTACAGTCGGGCGTGCCGCCGATGGACTGGGCGCTGATCCGCCAGCGCATCGTCGACGAGCTCGGCGCGCCGCCCGAGGAGCTCTTCGCCGAGTTCGACACCGAAGCATTCGCCGCGGCGTCGCTCGGTCAGGTGCACCGCGCCGAGCTTCACTCCGGCGAAGACGTCGTCGTCAAGGTCCAGTACCCCGGCGTCGAGAAGACGGTGGAGAGCGACCTCCGCAACGTGAAGTCGCTGATCCAGGCGCTGAAGCTGGTCGCGCGCGACGTGATGCGGAACCGCGACATGGATTACCGTGGCGTCTACGACGAGCTCCGCACGCGCATGACCGAGGAGCTCGACTATCGCCGCGAGGCCGCGAACGTCGGGCTCTTCCGCGAGCTCTTCGCCGACGACCCCGACGTCTTGATTCCGACGGTCGTACCCGAGCGCTCCACGAAGCGCGTGATCACGCTCGGCTACCTCGACGGATATCCGATCCGCGACATCCTGGCGCCGGGCGTGGACCAGGAGCTGAAAGACCGGGTGATGATCAAGCTCTACGAGGTCACCTGGCGGCAGCTCCTCCAGTTCGGCGTCGTTCACGTCGATCCGCACCCGGGGAACTATCTCGTCACGCATCACCCGAAGCTCGGCATCCTCGACTTCGGCTGCATCCGCGTGCTGCCGCCGAACCTGCGGCAGGCGTACCAGGACCTGAATCGCGCCATCCTCGAAGACGACGAGCGGCTGCTCCAGGATTCACTGGTCCGCCTCGACTTCATCAACCCCGACGACGACTACCGCCCGATGCGCAAGATGCTGCGGACGATCTTCGAGCCGGTGCTGACGGATCGGCCGTCGAATCCCCGCGACTACAACTCGATGGAGATCGCCACCGCGACGATCCAGGAAGGCGTCCGTGCCGGCTACTGGAAGGCGCCCCCCCACCGCGTGTTCCTCGATCGCGTGATGATCGGCATGGACGGGTACCTGAAGCTGGCCGGCACCGTCGCCAACTGGCACCGCATCTGGAAACGCTGGGTGTACGCCGAGCCGACCGACGTCACGGCCTTGGTCCGCCGCCACCGCCCCGACCTAGGGGGACGTTTCACACATTGAGCGCATTCTCGGGGGACCGACCGATCCGTCGGGAGAATGCGCTCAATGTGTGAAACGTCCCCGTCGTTGCCAACTCGCGGCAAATCTATAAAAGGATGGGCATTCCGGGTCAGGAATGCTCAAGCGCATCCACCACGTCGGGATCGCCGTGAGGAGCCTCGAACAGGCGTTCGGCTTCTACCGCGACGCTCTCGGTCTCGAAGTCCACAAGACCGCCGTCGTCGAGGAGCAAGGGACGCGCGCCGCGCTGCTGACGATCGGCCACTCGGAGATCGAGCTCCTCGAGCCGCTCACGGCCGCCGGTCCGATCGGCAAGTTCCTCGAGAAGCGCGGCGAGGGCCTGCACCACGTCTGCTTCGAGACCGACGACGTGGAGCGCGAGCTCTCGGCAGCCCGGGCGCTCGGCATCCCGCTGATCGACGAGCGGCCGCGCCTCGGCCTCGCCGGCAAGATCTGCTTCCTGCATCCGAAGGGGACCGCGGGCGTACTCGTGGAATACGCGCAGCCGATCGACTCGTGAACGATGACGCCACATCGAAGGGGCTCCTCATTCAACCTCTCCCCCGAGGGAAGAGAAGTTCGGCGCAGGAGAGATCGCTGGAGGCGCTAGTCGTGGTGAACCGCTCCCTCACCCTGACCCTCTCCCCCTCACGGGGGAGAGGGGACGGATGGCGGGAGGTGGAAATGGGGGGAGAGGGAAGGAAGATGCGACTCGTACACGAGCTCTCGGCGCTGGCGGTCGCGATCGTCTTCGGGCTGGGGCTTCCCGCCCGCGCCGCCGACGTCATCCCGCCGTCTGGATTCGAGATCGAAGACTCCGAGCTCTTCAAGCCGACCATGGACCCGAGCTCGTTCGTCAGCGTCTACGACTCGCGGACGGTTCCTGCGGGCCGGTTCTCCCTCGGGCTCGTCAACTCGTACTCCTTCGAGCCGCTCACCGGGCGGCGCATCCTGAACGGGCACGAAGGCAGCGTCGGAGCGGTCGACCATCTCGGCACGATGAGCCTCCTCGCCGCGGTCGGCGTCGCGCCGAACGTGGAGCTCGGAATCGAGGTTCCCGGCTACGTGACGCTCTTCAACGACGTCGACATCGGTCTCCGCCACTACGACGGCAAGGCCGCGGATCTCGGCGACGTTCGCCTCTCGGGCAAGGTCAGCCTGCTCCCCGAGTCGGTGCGCGATCAGGGCTTCGGCCTCGCGATCGTGCCGATCGTCGGCTTCCCGACCGGCCACCGCACGCACTTCGCCGGCACCGGCAACTGGACCGGCGGCGGCCTCGTGGCGGCCGATGCGACGGTCGAGCGGTTCCGCTTCGGCGTCAACTTCGGCGGCTTCATCCGCGACGACTTCGGTGACCGGGGGCACGGCGATCAGCACGAGGACATCCTGCGCTGGGGTGTCGCGACCGCGACCGAGATCCACCCGCGGGCGCACTTCATCGCCGAGGGATACGGCGTGACCGACGCCGGCGACCCCTTCGGCGAGGAGTTCCGCACTCCGATCGAGATCATCGGCGGCGTGCGCATCGCGCTCGGTGTGTTCGATCTCTTCGTCGGCGGCGGCGGAGGCGTGAACGGCGGCAAGAACGCGGCCGACTGGCGCTTCATCCTCGGCGCCACGGCTCCGCAACCGGAGCTCATCCAGCCGCCGAACTTCTCCACCTCGCGGAAGACCTACGTGGTCGAGGATTATGATCGGAACGGTCAGGTGAGCCCCGGCGACGTGATCGTCTACACGGTGACGATCGTGAACACCGGCCCCTCTCCGGCGCACCAGGTGATGCTGGTGGACCCGATTCCCGATTCCACCGACTACGTGGCCGGCGACCTGAAGCTCAACGGACAGGCGATCCCGGACGGTGACGGCTACAAGATCGGCCCGCCGCGGGTCGAGGTGCCGATCGGCGAGCTCGGCAACCAGCCGGGATCGAACGAGGCGACCGTCGTCTTCAAGGCGCGCATCCGGCCGGACATCGCCTCCCTGCTGACGATCCAGAACGTCGCGCGCGTGAGCGCGCTCGACACCCCGCCGGTGCCGCTGGCCCCCGTGGACACCCAGGTGTTCCCGGCGGTCGCGGAGCGCGAGCACGTGATCGCGACGCCCGAGAAGCTCGAGATCACCGACCGCATCCACTTCGAGTTCGACAAGGCGGTGATTCGACCGGAGAGCTACCCGATCCTCGACGAGGTCGCGAGCATCCTCAAGGAGAAGCCCGCGATGGAGCTGATGATCGTCGGTCACACCGACTCGCTCGGGAGCGATGACTACAATCTGAGGCTTTCGCAGGCGCGCGCCTCCTCCGTGCGGAATTACCTGATCGAAAAGGGCGGCATCAGCCCCAGCCGGCTGCAGAGCTCCGGCCGGGGTGAATTCGAGCCGATCGCCTCGAACGACACGGATGAAGGCCGTGCGCTCAACCGGCGCGTCGAGTTCATGATCGTCAAGCAGTGAAGTGCCGGCGGGGGGGAGGAAGACAGGCAGGCCCGTGCCTGCTTCTTCCCCGCCGGTTCCCGCGACGGATTACCGCCGAGAGTCGAAATCTCCGGAGACGAGCTCGCGCTCGTCCGCGTCCGCGCCGACCACCACACGCACGTGGTCGCCACTCTGGACCGCGGGCACGCCGCCCGTGACGGCTGCGTCGGTGAGGTCGACGTCACACGTGCCCTTCCGCTCCTTCAGGTCTTTGTTGCGATCGTCGTCGCCCTTGGGGTCGTCGGCGCCTTTGCGGCTGCTACGGTTCCCCCGTGCGCGGCTGCGCACGTCGACCTGGTACACGGCCCCGGCCTCGGATTCGTCGTCGTCGCTGACGAGGAAGCATTCCGCGTAGTCGACGTCGTCGCGGCTGAGAACGAGCCGCATGTCGTCGAACCGCTCGTCACCCGGAACCAGGACGAGCGCACCGAAATTCGCCTGCATGCTGCCGTTCCGCTCGGTGCGGCTGCGATGGCGTACGAGCGCGCGCGCGCCGCCCGCGGAATCGGGGCGAACCACCGCCCGCTCCTCGGACCACTTCGTCGCCTTCGCACCTTTGGCAAACGCCGGCGACGCGGTGGCGAGCGGCATGGCCGCGAGCGCGGCGATCACCAGCGAGGTTGTCATCTTCATCAGGGTTCGTGACTCCTTTCGATTTCGCGGCGAGCTCCTCGTCGCAACGGAGGCAGTTGCGAGACGCGTGCCAGACGAACGACCACCGCGGATGGGGGAGAAACCGCGCGGCGGCCACGAATTCGCCGGCGAGATGGTGACGCGCGGCGACTTTACGCCGCCGCGGGGAGAGATCGCCGCGAGGCGAGGAGCCCGGCCGTCATCGCGTCAGGCGAGCGCCAGCATGCGAGGCCGCTGCGCACGCACGGCGGCGCCGAGGCGAGCACCTCGTCGGTCAACCGTACGTGTAGAAGCCGCGGCCGACCTTACGTCCGAGGTAGCCGGCGGCCACGTAGTTCCTGAGCAGTGGGCAGGGCCGGTACTTGTCGTCCCCGAGACCGGTGTGGAGCCGCTCGAGCACCGCGAGGCAGGTGTCGAGACCGATCAGATCCGCGAGCGCGAGCGGCCCCATGGGCTGCGCGGTGCCGAGCTTCATGCCGCTATCGATGTCCTCGACCGAGCCGACGCCTTCGTAGACCGCGTAGATCGCCTCGTTGATCATCGGCAAGAGGATGCGGTTGACGATGAATCCCGCGTAGTCCTTCGCGAGGATGGTCGTCTTGCCCATCCGCTCCGCGAGCTCCCGGATCGCGCGATAGGTCTCGTCCGACGTCGTCAGGCTGCGGACGATCTCCACCAGCTGGAGCACGGCCGGCGGATTCATGAAGTGCATGCCGATCACCTTCGCCGGCCGCTTGGTGACACCGCCGAGCTGGGTGAGCGAGATCGACGAGGTGTTGCTCGCGAAGATCACGTCCGGTCCGCAGAGGAGATCGAGGCGCTGGAGCACGGCCTTCTTGAGCTCGAAGTCCTCGGGCACCGCTTCGATGACCGCATCCGCGGTCGCGAGCTCGTCGAAGGTCGCCGTCGCACGGACCTTACCGACGATATCGGCCGGCGTGCGCGTGCCGAGCCGCTGCTTCTCGTGCAGTCGGACGAGACTCTTCTCCATCGACTGCAGCGCGCGGTCGAGGATTCCGGGCGCGACGTCGTAGAGCACGACCGCGAGATCCGCCTGCGCCGCCACCTGGGCGATGCCGGCTCCCATCTGTCCCGCTCCGACCACTCCGACCGTGTCGATTCGCACTGCCGATGCCCTCCGCCGCCAGTAAAGCATCTCCGCGGAACGCCGCAACGAAGTCCGGCGCGGACACGTGCCGCGCCGGACGCGGGGGTTCGGGGGGTATCGGAGGAGCGCCGCTCGCGCAGCGAGCGAGCACCGCACGGGCCCCCCGAGTATGAAGTTTGACATCGCCCTCGGGGTTCCCCTAGCCTCGTCCGCTTCGAGGGAGGACTTTCCATGGCGCACGCGTCCGTCGTTCCGGAAGCCGCCCGCCGCGAGATCTCGGTCGTCAACCCGGCGACGCTCGAGCCGGTGGCGAACGTGCCGGTCACGCATGCCGACGAGCTCGCCGGCATCGCCGCCCGCGCGCGAGCGGCGCAGAAAGACTGGGTGAGTCTCTCCTTCGACGACCGCGCCGACGCGCTCCGGCGCTATCGCGAAGCGCTGCTCGACCAGGCGGAGCGTTTCGCGGACGTGCTGGTCTCGGAAACCGGCAAGCCGCGCTCCGACGCATGGGCCGTCGAGCTCGTGTACGTCTGCGACGCGATCTCCTACTGGAGCGGTAACGCCGAGCGCTTCCTCGCCGATCAGCGGGTCACGCCCCACCTGCTGAAGAACAAGGTCGCCTACTCCACCTACCAGGCGATGGGGCTCGTCGGCTTCATCGGCCCCTGGAACTTCCCCTTCGTGCTGACGATCGGCGAGGTGATCCCCGCGCTCGCCGCGGGGAATGCTGTCATCGTCAAGCCCTCGGAGGTGACGCCGCGCTCCGCGCTCTTCGGCGCCGAGGTCTGGCGGCAGGCCGGTCTTCCGCCGGACCTCCTGCAGGTGGTGCCCGGATTCGGCGATCTCGGCGCGGCGCTGATCGATCACGTCGACATGGTCTGCTTCACCGGCAGCGTCGCCACCGGACGGAAGGTCGCCGTCAAGGCGGCGGAGCAGCTCAAGCCCTTCAGCCTCGAGCTCGGCGGCAAGGACCCGATGATCGTGCTCCGCGACGCGAACCTCGAGCGCGCCGCCAACGCCTGCGTCTGGGGCGGCCTGGTGAACTCGGGCCAGGTGTGCATCTCCGTCGAGCGCGTGTACGTGGAAGAGCCGGTCTACGACCGCTTCGTCCGCCTGGTCGAGGAGAAGATCCGCAAGCTGCGGCAGGGACCGTCCGCCGACGGCGTCGACGTGGGCTCGATGACGTTTCCGCCGCAGCTCGACAAAGTCGACCGCCACGTGAAGGACGCGGTCGCGAAGGGCGCGCGGATCCTCGCCGGCGGCCGCAGGAACCCGAGCTACACCGGCCTCTACTTCGAGCCGACCTTGCTCGTCGACGTGACGCACGACATGGACGTGATGCGCGACGAGACCTTCGGACCGGTGATCCCGATCATGAAGGTGAGGGACGAGGAGGAGGCGATCCGCCTCGCCAACGACTCGGTCTACGGTCTCGGTGCGAGCGTCTTCACCCGAGACATCGAGAAGGGCCGCGCAATCGCACGCAGAATCGAGGCCGGCGGCGTCTGCATCAACGATTGTCTGGTCCACTTCGCAGTGACGGACGTGCCGATGGGCGGCGTCAAGGAGAGCGGCATCGGCCGGCGACACGGACCCGACGGCCTCCGCAAGTTCTGCGTGCAGAAGACGGTCGTCGTCGATCGCTTCGGACTCAAGTCCGAGTTCCTGTGGTTCCCGAACAGCGCCGGCAAGCTGAAGACGCTACGCCGAGCGATGAACCTCCTCTTCCGCTCGAGCTGGCGCCGGAAGCTGTTCGGGTAAACATGCTGTTGCCGCGAGGCGCGGAGCTCCTCGGACACCCTCTCCCGCCGGCTTCGCCGTCGACCTCTCCCTCGTTAGAGGGAGAGGTGGGGAAAGGAGAAACCTACGCCCGTTTACTTTCTCTGATCGCTCTCCCCCGAATGGCGGCGGAGCTCCGGTCTCCTTCTCTGATCCCCTCTCTCCCGCGTGGCAGCGACCCCTCCGGTCTCCTGCTCTGATCCCCTCTCCCCCGTCCGCGGGGGAGAGGGCTAGGGAGAGGGGGCGCGCCGCAGCTCACTACGACACTCCGCCACTACCTCCTCCGGCACGGCGCGCATCGCCAGCCATACGAGCGCCGCGACGATCACCAGGTCGTCGAGCTGGCCGACGACCGGCAGGAAGTCGGGGATCAGATCGAACGGCAGCGCCAGGTAGCCGAGGGCGGCGGCGAGCAGCCATCGCGAGCGGCGTGGCGTCCGAGGATCGCGGAGCACGCGCCGGTAGAGGTCGACGCGCTCGCGGAGATCGCCGGCGAGCGCCCCGAAGCTCACGCTCACCGGCTCCCCCGCGGCCTCCTGAGCTCGAGGTGCCTCTCGAGGAGCCCATCGGCCAGGTGCTCCACGTACGCGGCGCCCTTCTCCCCTTCCTCGAGCGCGATTCGCCAACGGCGCGGGATCGCGTGGGCGCCGTGGTAGGCGCCGGCGATCGCGCCGGTCATCGCCGCGATCGAGTCCGCGTCCCCGCCCAGGTTGACGGCGAAGACGATCGCCTCCTCGAAGCTCTGCGCGCGGGCGAGGAAGCAGTAGAGGGCCGTCGGCACCGACCCGAGCGCGGACGAGTTGCAGCCGAGACGGTCGTGCACCAGCTCGGGCGTGGCGCCCTTCTCCAGGAACTCCTCGACGGTCCGGAGCTTCTGCCGGAACTCGAGCGACACGGCAGCCGAACGAAGCTCGACGGCCACCATCACGGGATCCACCGTCCGGCCACGGAGAAGGACGCCGGCGGCGACCTGGCGCGCCTGGAGCAGGCAGCCGGCGACCCCGAGCGGATGCGGGTGCGTCGTCAGGGCGGTATCCTCCGCCAACCGCTCGAGCTCTTCGGCCGAATGGTGCAGCAGGAGCGCCGCCGGCGCGACGCGGATCGCCGCGCCGTTGCCGAACGACCCCCGAGGCATCGACCCTTCCGCCGCGCTCTCCCACGGCTCGCCGGCACGGAGCCGGCGGAAGACGTCGGTGGTGCCGCGGCCGTAGCCCCGATCCCCGTCGTAGCTCGACGCCAGATGGCGGGCGAGGCGCTCGGGATCGAGCTCACGATCCTCGAGCAAGGCCTCGGCGAGAGCGATCATCATCTGCGTGTCGTCGGTGTAGACACCCTTGCCGCGCCTCCCCTCCTTCATGTCGCGGACCTCGCCGAGCTCGCGGCGGATCCGCGTCGCGCTCCACCCCTCGACGGGCGCTCCGAGGGCGTCGCCGACGAACGTCCCGAGCAGCGCTCCGCGGAAGGCGTCGCGAAGGCCGGTGGCTTCCGAGCTCATGGCGCCAACAAAGGCGGCGGCGGAGGCTTTTGCAACCGGCGTGCCCCCTTTGGCATCGCTCCACAATCGCGGTAAGAATGACCCTCACCCTCGAGGAGACCGCATGCAGCTGATCAAGTCCTCTCCCGTTCCGAAGCACGCGCTCGCCGGCACCCGGATGACGGGCGCGGATGCGATCCTGCAAGTGCTCGCCGACGAGGGGGTAGACACGATCTTCGGCTACAGCGGCGGCGCGATCCTGCCGACCTACGACGCGATCTTCCGCTACAACGAGAACCGGCAGCAGAACGAGCAGATCCGCCTGATCGTTCCCGCGAACGAGCAGGGCGCCGGGTTCATGGCCGCGGGCTACGCACGCTCGAGCGGCCGCGTCGGTGTGTTTCTCGTCACCTCCGGGCCCGGGGCGACGAACTCGGTCACCCCGATTCGCGACTGCTTCGCCGACTCCGTTCCGGTCGTGCTGATCTGCGGTCAGGTGCCGCGCGCGGCGATGGGTACGGACGCCTTCCAGGAGGCGCCGGTCTTCAGCATCATGAGCGCCTGCGCGAAGCACGTCTTCCTCGTGACCGACGAGCACCAGCTCGAAGCGACGATGCGGAGCGCCTTCGAGATCGCGCGGACCGGCCGTCCCGGCCCGGTCGTCGTCGACGTTCCGAAGGACGTGCAGCTCTGCGAGATCGACTTCGACGGCTCCCGGCAGCTGCACCTCCGCGGCTACGACGAGCGGCTCGAGGTCCTGAAGCAGTCGACGCTCTCGGACGCCGACGGCCGAGCCTTC
Organism: Candidatus Binatota bacterium; assembly: GCA_034666665.1. Lineage (GTDB taxonomy): Bacteria > Desulfobacterota > Binatia > JACPRU01 > JACPRU01 > JAXDLK01. The sequence goes on along the minus strand of JAXDLK010000323.1, from coordinate 2,431 downwards.
TTCCGCATGCTCGCGAAGTCCGAGCGGCCGCTGATCTACGCGGGCGGCGGCGTCGTCAACTCGAACGCCGGGGAGTCGCTGCGCGCATTCACGGAGCGGTTCCAGATCCCGGTCGTCACCACGGTGATGGGCATCGGCACCGTCGACACCTCGTCCGATCTCTCCCTCCACATGCTCGGCATGCACGGACCGGCGTACGCGAACTACGCGGTCGAGGACTGCGACTTCCTCTTCGCCGTCGGCTCGCGGTTCGACGACCGCGTGGCCGGCAAGGTCAAGGAGTTCGCCCCGAACGCGAAGATCGCCCACCTCGACGTCGACAGCTCCGAGATCCGCAAGGTCAAGACGGTGGACTGGGCGCACGTCGCCGACGCCAAGAAGGGCCTCGGAGACCTGCTCCGCGCCGGCAAGGACTTCCACAAGGACTTCACGCCGTGGCTGCGACACGTGGCCGAGCTCAAGCGGCGGCACGCGCTCGCCTTCAACCGTGAATCGCCGCTCATTCAGCCGCAAGAGGTGCTCGCCGCGCTGAACGACCTGGTTCGCGGGCGCGCGATCTACACCACCGGCGTCGGCCAGCACCAGATGTGGGCGGCGCAGTATCTCGACTGCAAGGAGCCGCGCTCGTTCCTCACCTCCGGCAGCATGGGAACCATGGGGTTCGGCCTGCCGGCGGCGATCGGCGCGCAGATCGCGAACCCCGGGAAGCTCGTCATCGACATCGACGGCGACGGGTCGATCCGCATGAACATCGGCGAGCTCGAGACGCTCACGAACTACGGAATCCCGGTGAAGGTCCTGTTGCTGAACAACCTCGGCGACGGGATGGTCCGGCAGTGGCAGGACCTCTTCTACCAGAACCGCTATTCCGGCACCGACAAGACGCTGCACAAGAAGGACTTCATCCGCGCGGCGGAGGCCGACGGCTTCGGCTTCGCCCGGCGGATCACGCAGAAGGCCGAGATCCGCGCGGTGCTCGACGAGTTCGTTCAGTATCCCGGCCCGGCGTTCGTCGAGGCGATGGTCGATCAGAACGCCCACGTCTATCCGATGATCGGACCGGGGATGGGCTACAAGGACATGATCACCGGCCCGTACATCACGCCGCGCGAGCTGAACCGTCCCGATTCCGGCAAGGTCGACCCGAGCGGAATGTTCTGAAGAGGGGAAAAGGGGTCGGAAGTCTTTTGCGTCTGCCGCGCTCCGCACTGATCTCGAGCGCCGCGTACGAAAAGACTCCCGACCCCTTTTCCCACCTTGCTCGCGCGCCTCGACGCGAACGACTGCGCGAACGACTGCGATGGAACGGCTGCTGATCACCGGGATCTCGAGCGGCCAGGGACGGTTGCTCGCGAGCCGCGTCGGCGGCGACTGCGAGATCACCGGCGTCGACGTCGTGCCGTGGGAGGGCCACCCGAAGAACATCGAGGTCCACACGGTCGACCTCCTCAAGCGGAAGTTCGAGGACATCTTCCGGCAGGTGAAGCCCGACGCCATCGTTCACCTCGGTCTCATCCGCCACTTCCGCAGCGACCCGCGGCGCCGGCACGAGGTCAACGTGCTCGGCAGCAAGCGCGTGCTCGAGTGCGCCGCCAGGTACGGGGCGAAGCAGCTGGTCGTGCTGACGAGCTCCTACGTGTACGGGGCGCTGCCCGAGAACCCGTACTTCCTGGACGAGGACTCGCCGCTGAACGCGAGCCGCACCTATCCCGAGATTCGCGATCTCGCCGAGCTCGACGGGCTGCTCACCACGCACCTGTGGCAGCACCCCGACATGGCGACGGTGATCCTGCGGCCGGTCAACACGCTCGGCAGCCACGTTCGCAGCGCGATCGGCAGCTACCTGAAGCTCGGCTACGTGCCGACGATCCTCGGCTTCAACCCGATGACGCAGTTCATCCACGAGGAGGATCTGACCGAGGCGATCGCGCTCGCGCTCGAGAAGAAGCTTCGCGGGATCTTCAACGTCACGGGGCCGGGCGAGGTGCCGATCAAGCTGGCGATCACCGAGACCGGCAACACTCCGGTGCCGCTGCCGGAGTTCGTCGCCCGCGGCGTCTTCGGGCGCCTCTTCGATCTCGGGCTCTTTCACGTGCCGCCGGGGGCGATCGACTTCATCAAGTATCCCTGCACCGTGAGCGGCAAGCGCTTCCTCGCGGCGACCGGCTTCAAACCGCTCTTCACACTCGACGAGACCTTCGCCAGCATCCGCTGACCGGCCCGACGTGGGACCTCGATGTCCGAAAGCACGCCTCCGCCCAAGAGCTCCGCTTCGACGGACGAAGCCGTCCAGGAGCTCTTCGATGCAGTGACGCCGACGGCGATCGCGCGGCTCCGGGAAGAGATCGAGGAGCGGCTCGCGCGCACTCCGAACCGCCTGAACACCTACAACTACGATCCGTGGGGCTTTCACCCGGAGACCGCGAAGAAC
>JAXDLK010000322.1:0-11727 GCA_034666665.1 Candidatus Binatota bacterium | reverse complement strand
TTTTCTCGGGAGCTGTCAAACCGTCGGTGGTTTCGCCCCCGTCGAGCGCGAGCGGGCCCGCGGCGTCCCGGCGGAGCCGTTTCCAGAGGATCTCCACGATCATCTCGACCACCGGCGCCGCGATCTTCTCGGGCGGGCGCGCCAGCGCCGCCTCGATCGCCTCGAGCGCCCCCGCCGCCTCGAGTGCGTCGCGATAGCCCGAGCGGAGCGAGGCGAGCACCCGGTCGACGGCCGCGGTGGCTTCGCGAATTCTTCCCAGATGGGGCGACAGTGCACGCCCGACGCTTCCCTCCGCGTGGGCGGCCAGCTCGCGCGCCTCCTCCGCCGGCTTCTCGAAGCGCTCGATCAGCGCGCGCTCGAGCGTCGCCGTGTCGAGTGCCCGGAAGGTGACCCGCTGGCAGCGCGAGCGGACGGTCGGCCGGAGCGCGGATCCGGTCGCCGAGACCAGGATCAGGAACGACTCGGGCGGCGGCTCCTCGAGCGTCTTCAGGAGCGCGTTCTGCGCCTCCTCGGACAGCGTCTCCGCGTCGTCGACGATCGCCACGCGGCGCGTGCCGGCGATCGGCCGCCGTCCGAGCGCCGCCTGCATCTCCCGTACCTGGTCGATGGACAGCGCGCGCTTCCGGCGCTCCCGGGGGTCTGCCGAGGGCTTGACCGGCGGGAGCTCCATCGTCGCGAGATCCGGGTGCGTGCCGGCGATCACCTGCCGGCACGGCACGCACTCGCCGCAGGCGTCCGCACCTCCGCCCGCGCAGAAGAGCGCGGCCGCGAGCGCGCGCGCCGTGGTGTGCTTGCCGACCCCGCGCGGCCCGACGAAGAGCAGCGAGTGGTGGAGCCGCGTTCGGGCGAACCCGTCGCGCAGCATGGCGACCGCTTCGTCCTGACCGAGCACGTCGCCGAGACGGATCACCGGTGCGGCCTCCCGGCGCCGAGGGCGCGGAGCTCGGAGAGGATCTCCTCGTGGACTCGATCCGCGGAGCGCCCGCCGTCGAGCACGCGAACGCGCTCGGGCGACTCGCGTGCGAGCTCGAGGAAGCCGCGGCGCACCCGTTCGTGAAAGCTCGTGTCCTCGCCTTCGAAGCGGTCGCCGCGCCCGCCGCCGCGACGTCGGACCGTCCGCTCGAGGCCGACGTCGACGGGGCAGTCGAGGACGAAGGTGCGGTCGGGAGCGAGGCCGCGGCGCGCGAACGCTTCACTCTGCCGCACGAGGTGGAGGTCCAGGCCGCGGCCGTACGCTTGGTAGGCGATCGTCGAATCGGAGAAGCGGTCGCAGAGAACCCATTCCCCACGGTCGAGCGCCGGTCGGATCGACTGGTCGACGTGCTCGGCGCGGTCCGCGAGGATCAAGAAGAGCTCGGCGACCGGCGTGATCGCGATCGTCTCCTCGAGGAGCAGCGACCGGATCCGTGCGCCGAGCTCGGTGCCTCCCGGCTCGCGCGTGGCGAGCACGGGCGCCGAGTCGCGGCCGAGCGCCTCGGCGAGGAGCGCGACCTGGGTCGTCTTGCCGCTCCCCTCGATGCCTTCGATCGTGACGAACAAGAACGCGGCCGCCGGGGCCGGCGCGGCGAAGCGGCCGCCTACGGCGTGCCCTTCTCCTGTCCGAGCACCAGCCGGATGCCGTAGATCAGCTGCTTCGGAGTGAAGGGCTTGGTGATGTAGTAGTCGGCGCCGTACTGGTATCCGCTGATCACGTCCTCGTCCTGGGACTTGGCCGTCAGCAGGATGACCGGGATGCGCGCGCTCGACGGGGCGGAGCGCAGGCGCTCGAGAACCTCGATGCCGCTCATCTCCGGCATCATGATGTCGAGCAGGATCGCCTCCGGCGGAGCATGGCTGACGGCCTCGAGCGCGTCCTTCCCCGTCCGTGCGACCCGGACCTCGTAGCCGCTGTTCTGCAGCACGGTTTCGATGATGCGCGTGCTGTCTTCGTTGTCGTCGACGACCAGGATCAGCGGCATGGCGGGTTCTCTACCAAAATCATACCCCACGGGCCACAGGAACCCGGGGCGGCCGACGTAGGCGAGGTCATCCGAGCCACTGGCGGAAGCGCTCGCGGAGCTCCGCGGGGCGGCACGGTTTTGCGATGTACCCGTCGCAGCCGGCGCGCCGGGCGCGTTCCTCGTCCCCGGCCAGGGCATGCGCCGTCAGCGCGACGATCGGCGTCGCGGAAAAGCCGGGAATGCGCTTGATGCGCCGGACGGTCTCCCAGCCGTCGATCTCCGGCATCGTCAGGTCGAGGACGACCAGATCGGGACGGAAGCTCTCGAGCGTCGCCAGCGCCTGCGTGCCGTCCTCCGCCTCGGCCACCGTTGCGCCGCCCGCCATCAGGATCCGGCGGAGCACGCGGCGGTTGTCCGGATCGTCGTCGACGACGAGCACTCGCCTGGAGGCGACGTCAGCCATCGTGCTCGTGGCTTCCCCGCCAGGAGCGCGGCACCGACACGCGAAAGCGGCTGCCCTGGCCGGGAGCGCTCGACACCGAGATGTCGGCGCCGAGGATCTCGCAATAGCGCTTGACGATCGACAGACCGAGGCCGCCGGGAGTCTCGTCGCGCTTCGGGTTCACCCGGTAGAACCGATCGAAGATGTGCGGCAGGTGCTCCGCGGGGATGCCGGGGCCGCTGTCGCTCACTTCGAACCACACGTGGCCGTCGTCGGACCCGGCTTCCAGCGAAACCGCTCCCCCGGCGGAGAACTTGAGGGCGTTGTGGAGGAGGTTCATCAGCACGCGCTTGAGCTTCGGCCAGTCGGTCTCGATCAGCGGCAAGGCGCCGCTGCTGCGTACGGCGAACTGCACTTTCCGCTGACGCGCGAGCGGCTCGAGGATGATGCGCAGCTCCTCGAGCAGGCGGGCGACCTCGCCCTTCGTCGCCTCGGTCGGAATCCGCCCCTCCTCCAGCCGTGCGTGGTCGATCAGCGAGTTGACGATCTGCAGGAGCGTTTGCGCGTTGTCGCCGACGTAGCCGAGGACCTCGACCTGCTCGGCGGCGAGCGCGCCGTAGGCGTGCTCCGCGAGCAGGTCCACGTAGCCGAGAATCGAATGAAGCGGCGTGCGGATGTCGTGTGCCGCCGAGGCGAGCATCTCCATCTGCAGGCGATGGGCTTCCTCGAGGCGCGCCACGCCGTGCTCCCGGTCCTTGATCGAGGCGAGAAGGTCTTCGTACTCGCGGGCGTTGTGCAGCGCGACGGCCGCACCGAAGGCGACCAGCTGGCAGAGCTCGACCTCCTCGATGCGGAGCGGATGCTGCGCGTCCGCGAAGCGCAGGAAGAGGACGCCGAAGTTCTCGTCGCGGTAGGTGAGCGGGATCAGCACCGAGAGTGGAAACGGCAGCTTCCGGTGGCGCTCCCGGATGCGGTCGGCGATCGGGTCGCCGGGCTCGTCTCGCACGAGCACGGGTCGGCTTTCCGTGAGCGCCGCCTGGATCTCGGGGTAGGCATCGAGCGACAGGGAGTAGCCCTCGATCGAGGGATCATCGGCCGCCGTGAAGACGAAAGCGCGCCCCGGGTGGCGATCCGGGTCCAGTCGCACGACCGAGCAACGCGTCGCGTTCAGGATGCGGCTCGCGCGCTCGATCAGGTTCGAGAGAATGACCTTGGGATCGACCGAGCTGGTGAAGGTGTGCGGAAGCGCCTGGATGTCGCGGTAGTCGAGCTGTCGGTTGTCGCGGAGCATGCGACGAGGCCGCCGGAGCACGTAGGCCGAGCTCGAAGGCCGCGGAAGCCACGTTACCAGAGCTCCCTCCAGGCTCCAAGGAACGCCCGGCGAGGCAACGTTCCAGGCCGCGTGGCGTCGGCCCGTCCGATCGCCCCCGAGGAATGCGTGAGACGTACCGTCCCGGAGACGTCCAGCAGGCCCGCCACCCAGGTCGTGCCTCGGACGACGAGCCGCCCGTCCACCACCAGTCCCGCCGTCGCGATCAGGAGCCCCTCGACCTCGAAATCGCCGTGGACGTGGATCGGCCCGTCGGCGATCACCATGCCGAACGCCGAGACGTCGCCGTCGATGTCCGCCGCGCCTGCGAGCACCACCACCTCCGGCGCCTGACGGCTGCCCCAGCGCGACCCGGGAGGCACCGTGGCGAGCCGCCGGTCGGCCGTCGGCCGCAGCCGGTCGCTGGCCTCGTCGAACCCGGTCGCGCCGATCACCGGCGGCCGCGGCTCCGCACGCGCCTCGCCGAACGCGCTCGCGGCGGTGCGGCCTTCGGTGGCGACCGCCAGGGGCGTGAAGTCGCCGCCGTCCGAATCTCGCGGATCGACTGCGAGCTCTCCGCCCATGGAGGCCGAGAAGCGGCCGTCCGTCCGGCCTTCCGCCAGGATCAGCACGGCTCCGGTGCGCATCTCCGCCTCCCGGTGGAAGAACGCCTCCACTCGCCTGCGGGCGCCGCCGGCGGCCGTTCCTTCGGAGATCGCCCGCAGAGACCCTGCCGGCCCGGCGGCGACCTTCACGCGATAGGTTGCCGGAGGCGCGGGAAACCACGCAGGGCGCGCGAAGGGAGCCTCGCCGTTCGGCCAGGAGAGCTCCCGCTCGAACCCCGGCGCCGGCCGCAGTGCCCAACAGAGGTGCTCGATGCCTGCCCCGGCGGCGAACAGCGCCCCGCGGCCTGCGGTGACGTTCGCGGCTGCCTTGCCGTCGAGGAAGGTCGTCAGGAAGAGCGTCGACGTGAGGAGCAGGAGCAATGTGAGGGCGAACATCATCGATGCCAGCATCACACCGCGTTGGCCGCTGCCGTGGTGCAGCATCGGGGAGATCCCCACGCATCGTTGGCGGCGGCGGGGGCTCACTCGCGGCATCCTGCCGTCGGGCGGTTGCGGAGCACCGCGGCCGCGTCGAGCTCGAAGGCACGGCCTCTCACCGGGGACGTCAGACGGAGAGCGACGGCGATCTTGCGAACGCGCGAGCGCTCGGCGGCGCCGAGCGATGCATCCGGCGGCGGCGCGAGCTCGGTGCCGCAGGAATCGAAATAGCGCAGGCGAAAGCCTCCGGCGGAGAGCGCCCCTCGCGGCACCAGCGGCACCCGCTGCCGGCCGATCGTCTCGAGGAGCTCTCCGGATCTCACGAGAAAGCCGATGCACTCGTCCGAGCTTCGATCGGCGACGCCATCCGGCGGGTTCCGATCGGCGCAGACGGCGAGCTCGTCTTCGCGGGCGACGGCGAGACCGTCACGGTCCGGGACGAAGGCGCCGCGGCGTTCCTCCGGCGGACGGCGGTCGAACCCCGCCTCCCGGGTCTCGCGGACGATCGATTCGACCACGCGCCGACCGGCCTCTCGCACGACGACTTCCGCGCTGGTGGCAGCGAGAAGACGGCCGTCGGCGCGCACCAGCGCCGACACCGCGGCGAGCCCGACCAGCCCGGCGCCGGAGGCGACGAGCAGCTCGAGGACGCTGAATCCACCGTTGTCGCGCATGGAGCTCACCACCACGGGCGGCGCCGGAGCGTGCGGAGCGAGCTCTCGATGCCGCCGTTCCGGTCGGTGACCGTCACGGCCAGGAGCAAAAGACCTTCCTCGGGCCCGCGCTCGATCGTGCGCCGCGCCTCGAGCCGGCCGAACGGCCCGGCGACGTCGTCCCGGGTCTCGCCCTCTACGAGATCCTCGGGCGGAAGCGCGAGCATCTCCTCGATCGCCGCCTCCGCCGCCAGCGAGGTCGCCAGGCGGCGCTCCTCGGCGGCCCGGCGCCCGGAGAGCGCCGACGACGACCGCGCCAGCGACGCCGCGATCGACAGCGCCACCGCGAGGGAGACCAGCACCTCGACGAGCGAGAAGGCGCCCTGCCTCATTCCACCCGCACCCGGCCTGCCGAGTTGACGACGACGCGCCGATTCGCACCCGCGGCGGCGAGCGCCAGGGTGGCGTTGTCCGCCGTGTGCCCTCGCGGCTGAAAGGTGATCGACACGCGGTCGCCGCTCTTCCGCGTGGTGGCCGCGGAGTCGAAGACGACGCCGCCGGGCAGAGCGCGGGAGATGCCTTCGGCCACGAAGTCGCCTTCGGCGTCGTACTCGACGTCGTAGCGGCGCTGCTCCAGCCGCGCGATCACGCGCACCCGCGTGTTCCGCGCGATCGCCTCGGTTCGTGCGAGCACGAGGTCGGCGGCAAGTGTCCGCGCCGCCCGATCGAGAAGCAGCCGGGGAACGAGCGACGAGGCGCGTGGCAGCGCGGCCGCGAAGAGTGCGGCGAGGATGCCGAGGACGACGGTGAGCTCGACGAGAGAAAAGCCGCGGCGCGCGCTGACGGTCATCGCCCGGGGATCACGCAACCCCCATGCCGCGGACGCCGGCTCCGACCCGCGGGGCCTCGCGTCCGCCGGCCGTCCGGTTCCGGACGCTTCGACCGGTTCCGGCTATTTGATGCCGTACTGATGCATCTTGTACAGCAGCGTCCGGTGGCTCACCTCGAGGAGCTTCGCCGCGCGCGTGCGGTTGGCTCCCGCCACCTCGAGCGCGCGCCGGATGAGGTTTTCCTCGAGATCGCGGACGCGGTCCTTGAGCGAGAGCGGATTGTCTCCGTTGCCGAGGTCGCCCGCGCGCACGCGGGTGTCGGGCGCCAGGATCTGCGCCGGCAGCTCTGCCGGACTGATCGAACCGTCGGACAGCACGACCGCGCGCTCGATCACGTTCTCGAGCTCGCGGACGTTTCCCGGCCAAGCGTACTCGATCAGCAGGCGAACGGCGGGCTTGGTGATCTTGTGAGGCGGCAGGCCGAGCTTCGCGCAATGCTTGGCGAGGAAGTGCTCGATCAGGAGCGGGATGTCTTCCTTGCGATCCCGGAGGGGCGGCAGGTGGATCGCGAGCACGTTCAGCCGGTAATAGAGATCGTCGCGGAAGCGGCCGGTCCGCGCCTCCGTGGTCAGGTCCTTCACCGTGGCGGCGACGGTGCGCACGTCCATCTTGATCGGCAGATCGCCGCCGACCCGCCGGACCTCCTCTTCCTGGAGCGCGCGCAGCAGCTTCACCTGGAGGTTCAGCGGCAGCTCGCCGATCTCGTCGAGGAAGAGCGTCCCGGTGTGCGCCTGCTCGAAGAGACCCTTCTTGTCGCGCGAGGCGTCGGTGAACGCGCCCTTCACGTGGCCGAAGAGCTCGCTCTCGAGCAGGTTCGCCGGGATCGCGCCGCAGTTGATCGCGACGAACGGGTTCTCGCGCCGCGGCGAGTTGAAGTGCAGCGCTCGCGCGATCAGCTCCTTTCCGGTGCCGCTCTCGCCGGTGATCAGCACCGTCGTCTTGTACTCCGCGATCTTGCGGATGATCGCGAAGATCTCGAGCATCTTGGGGCTCCGCGCGACGATGTTCTCGAAGCTGTACTCGCGGTGCACGTTCTCGCGGAGCGATTCGTTGTCGCGCCGGAGCCGCTCCCGCTCCTCGGCCTTCTTGAGGACGAGCAGGATGTCGTCGCGCGTGAAGGGCTTCGACACGTAGTCGTAGGCCCCCCGCCGCATGACCTCGAGCGCGATGCCGTCGTCGCCGTACGCGGACATCATGATGACGACGACGGCGTCCTGCTCGCGGCGGAGCGTCTCGAGCAGCGTCCAACCGTCCATCACCGGCATGCGCACGTCGCAGAGGACCGCGTCGAAGCTCTGGCGCTCGAGCACGGCGAGCGCCTGCTCGCCGTCCCCGGCGACGGAGGGCTCGTAGCCCTCGTCGCGGAGCATCTCGGCGATCGCGTGGCGGACGTTCGGCTCGTCGTCCACTACGAGCACGCGTTTTACCGCCGGCGGTGGAGCTGCCGGCCGTCGTCTTTCGGGCATTGCGGATTTTTTCCGGCGATCCGGGGGAAAAAGCAATCGACCCGGAGGAATTCTACGCGTGCCCTCGACGGGTCACACCTGGGTCAGCCCCAGGTACCAGTCGATGACCTCGGGCCCGAAGAACAGGTAGGCGAGCGCGCCGAGGGTGAGAAACGGTCCGAAGGGGATCGCGTACTTGCTGTCCGACCCGGTCCACCACATCGCGGTGATGCCGATGATCGATCCGGTGAGGGAGGACACCAGCAGGATGAAGGGGATCGCCTGCCAGCCGAGAAAGGCGCCCATCATCGCCAGGAGCTTGATGTCGCCCCCGCCCATGCCCTCGCGGCCGGTGAGCGTCGCGTAGCCCCACGCGACCCCGAGCAGCAGCCCCCCGCCGAGGAGAATGCCGAGCCCCGATGCGACCGGTCCCGGACCGACGAAGAACGACGCCGCAAAGCCGACGACGATTCCCGGAAGACTGATCACGTCCGGGATGATCCGGTGGTCGAGGTCGATGAACGTGATGACGATCAACGCGGCCACGAACGAGAACAGCACCGCCCATTCCGGGCCCAGGCCGACGCGGAGGTATACGGCGACGGCGGCGAGCGCCGTCAGCAGCTCGACCACGAAGTAGCGGAACGAGATCCCCGTGCCGCATCGCCGGCAACGGCCGCGGAGCAAGATCCAGGAGAGCAGCGGGACGTTGTCGTACCAGGCGATCAGCTCCCGGCAGCCGGGACATCGCGAGCGCGGATGGACGATCGATTCGCCCTCGGGGATGCGCAGGATGCAGACGTTGGCGAAGCTGCCGACGATCGCGCCGAAGACGAAGATCATTGCCGGGATCACGACGCGCTGTGTACCGGAGGAGCGACCGTCGCGGAAGCGATGGTCGACGGCGGCCGCCGCGGGTAGATTGGAGGCGTGACGGCCTGGCGGTCGCGGATCCCGTGGCGGCTCAAGATCGCCGCGAAGATCGTGCTCGCGCGGCTGCCGGTACCGTACGCGTTCTGGAGGAGCCTCTCGCTCTTCAAGCACGGCGAGATGGAAGAGCCGGAATACGCCTTCGGCGTCTTCCGCACGCACTACGATGCCGCCGGACTCGCCGCCGTGCCCGGGCCGGTCGTCCTCGAGCTCGGTCCCGGCGACTCGGTCTCCTCCGCCGTCGCCGCGCACGCCTACGGCGCCTCGCGGACCATTCTCGTCGACAGCGGCCGGTTCGCCGTCGGCGCGGTCGCCAGCGCGCGTCGCATGGCGGAGCACCTGCGGGCGCGCGGCCTGACGCCGCCGGCGATCGACGCGGCGAAGTCCATCGAGGAGGTGCTCGACCTCTGCGGCGCGGAATACCGCACGGACGGCATCGAGTCGCTCCGCGGATTGACCGACGGCAGCGTCGACCTCGTCTGGTCGCACGCGGTCCTCGAGCACGTCCGCCGCGGCGAGCTCCCGGAGCTCCTCGGCGAACTCCGGCGCGTGCAGCGGCCGGGCGGCGTCGGATCGCACCAGATCGATTTCCGCGACCACCTGAGCGGGGGTCTCGAGAGCCTGCGGTTCGGATCTCGTGTCTGGGAATCGGAGCTCTTCGCGCGCTCCGGCTTCTACACGAACCGCGTGCTCTACTCGGAGATGATCGAGCGCTTTCGCCGCGCGGGCTTCGACGTCGAGGCGCACGCGATCGAGCGCCGGCCGGAGGCTCCGATCACGCGTGCGAGCGTGAACGAGGGATTCCGCTCGCTGCCGGCGGAAGACTTTCGCATCGCCGGCGCGCATCTGCTCGTCCGGCGCGCCGGCGGAGACGAGGGACCGACGCGATCATCGCCAGCAGCGTGAGGCCGGCGAGCGATCCGAGCGCGCCGATCTCGAGAGGACCCGGCTTTGCTCCGGTGGTATGAAGGTACTCCCATACCGCCATGGCGAAGGAGAAGGTCACTCTCACCCTCGACAGCGAGACCTTGAAGGAGCTTCGTGCGCTCACGGGGACGCGCAGCCTGTCCGTCACCGTCGATGCTGCGGTCAGCTCGTACCTCACGCGGCTCCGCCACCTTCGCGCCGTCGATGACTGGCTTGCGGAGCTCGAGGAGGAATACGGCCCGATCCCGCCGGAGACTCTGGAATGGGCCGCGAAGCTGGTGGAGGACTGGGAAAAGACTCTCCCCCGGCGCCGGCGGGCCACCGGCTGATGCTGCTTCTCGACAGCGAGGCGCTGTCGGCCATGGGCCGAGGTCCTGCCCGTCGTCGCGACAAGGTGCGCGCCCTGATCGTCGAGATGCGCACGCGGAGGTTGCCGGTTGGAACCGTCGCCGCCGTTCTCGCGGAGGTCGTTCGTGGAAGGCGAGCAGATGCCGCCGTGTTCGCGGGTCTCCGGCGCGAGCGCGTCCAGGTGTACCCCGTCGACACGCGGGTCGGAGTGAGGGCCGGCCGGCTGCTGGGCGGCCTCGGGGCAGGTTCGGACATGGCCGTCGACGCGTTCACCGTCGCGGTCGCGGACCTCGCTGGGGGAGCGATCATCGCGACGACCGACGTCGACGATCTCGAGCGGCTCGCCGATCATGCCGAGCGAGTCGTCGTCGCGAGCATCGACTGAACGGGCTCGGCGTGCCGGCGGAGACGGGGCACGACGAGGACGGCTGCCAGCAGCGTGAGGCCGGCGAGCGACGCGAGCGCGCCGATCTCGACGCTCCGGGGCCGGAACTCGAACGTCACCCGATGCGCCCCGGCGGTCAGGACCACGCCGCGCATCATCACGTTCACCCGGAGGATCGGCGCCGCGATGCCGTCGACCGTGGCGCGCCAGCCGGGGTGAGTGCCTTCGGAGACGACGAGGAGCCCGGGACGGTCCAGCACTGCGCGGAGCTCGACGCTCGTCGTGCTCGGACGCGCGAAGCTCACGCTTCGCGACGCACCGGAGCCCGGCGGGAGCGCCACGTCGTCGGTGACGATCGCCTCGGCGGCGGGATCGAAATCCGGCGCGACGAGCAGGCGTAGAGCCTCGCCCGCGTCGGCGGCGCGGCGGGTGCCGCCGACGACGAACGCGCGCGGCAGCGGATCCAGCACCTCGTGCACGTGGATCCCCTCCGCCGAGCGCGTCGCCGGCGCGATCCCCGGCGAGGACACCGGCCACGGTGCGAGCACGTAGCGGACGTTGAAGAGCCGCAGACACTTCAGCACCTCGGGACGAAGACGCCACTCTCCGCCTTCGCTCCGTCCCGAGGGGATCACCAGGCCCGGCTCCTTCTCCGATCCCCACACCGACTCGTAGTGCCGCGGCACGAGGTTCGCGTAGCCGTCGGCGCTCTCGAGCTCGCCGAGGAGGTTGAAGCTCGGCTGCAGCAGCGCGCGCAGCCAGACGTAGGGAGCGAGGTCGCCGGCCCATCCGTGCGCGGCGTGGAACGTCTGCGCGTGCACCCACTGCGCGTCGAGAGAGTGGTAGCGCCAGGGCTCGGAGGCTTCCGCGCGGCGCTGCTCGAGGAACCGCTCGGTGCCGGTGGGCGCCGTCCATGCGGACCAGTCCGCCTGAGGGACCTGCCGCATCTGATGTGCCCAGAGGTCGGCGGCGGTGATGCCGAGGACGAACGCGACGGCGGCGCCGGCGAGATTCCGCGCGCGCAGCCGTTCGGCGACGAGATCCAGGCCGAGGCCGGCGAGCAGCGCCAGCGCGAGCTCGACGAAGACGAGAAAGCGCGTCGGGAACCGGAAGTGGCTCATCCCGGGAATCGCGTGGAACGCAATCGCGAATACCGGCGTGTTGCCGCCGAGCGCGAGCAGATGGGCGACCACGGCACCGCCGGCGAGGAAGCGGACCACCGGATCGCGGCGGCGCACGACGACCGCCGCGATCGCGAGCAGGAACGGCAGCAACCCGACGTAGCCGTACTGCTCCCAGAAGAGACCGGAGCCGCGGAAGGTGTCCGTCGCGGGATCTCCGTTCCAGTACGGGATGAGGAACGTCAGCGCGCTCCCCGCTGCCGCGGGAAACGCCGCCGCCTGCTCGTACGGGAA
>JAXDLK010000321.1:0-17303 GCA_034666665.1 Candidatus Binatota bacterium | reverse complement strand
CCTCGCCTGCTTCACGCTGCTCGCGGTCTGGCGCCTCTGGCGCTTCGCGCGAAGCGCACGCGCGACGGATGCGCTCCTCTCCGCCGCCGGCGTCGCGCTCGCCTTGCTCTCGAAGTATTCCGGGCTCGTGACCGTGGCGATCGTCGCGGGCCTCGTCGCGGTCATGGCGACGGCGCGGCGGCTCGCGCCCGGGCGGATCGCTCCCGACGCGCGTGCGCTGCTGGCGTTCGTCGCGGCGGCGGCGCTGATTTCATCGCTGCTCGTCGCGGTCGCCTTCGGCTTCCCTCACGGGCTCACGCGCTATGCGCAGGGACTCGGGCGGGTGTACGCCGACTTCAACCCGGAGTGGGAGGGATTCCTCCGGGGCGAGTATTCGAAAACCGGCTTTCGCGCGTACTATCTGTTCGCGCAGCTCTGGAAGACGCCGCTACCCGTCCTGCTGCTCTTCCTCGCCGCGCTCGCCACGATCGACCGTCACGATCGCGGCGCATGGGTCGACTGGGCGTTCGTGCTCGTGCCGATCGGCGCGTTTCACGCCGCGGGCGTATTCAACCACGCGAACATCGGCATACGACACATCCTTCCGGTGTTCCCGTTCCTGTTGCTCTCGACCGGTGCGGCGGCGCGCGGCCTGAGCCAGCGCGGCGCCGCGGCACGCGTGGCGGTGGTCGCGCTCGCGCTCTGGCACGCGGCAGGGACGCTCCGCGCCGCTCCCCATTTTCTCTCCTACTTCAACGAGCTCGCCGGCGGCACCGAGCACGGGATGGAGTACCTCGACGACTCCAACATCGAGTGGGGACAGGACTACTACCGGCTTCGCGAATACCTCGCGCGATCTCGCCCGGATCGGGCACGCCTCTTCGCATTCGAGCCGCTCCCTGCCGCGGCGTACGGCATCGACCTCGCCGAGGCGACGCTTCGCGACGCCGTGTGGCCCGAAGAGGGCGTCACCTACTTCGCGGGGGCGTCGCACCTGCAGAGGAGCTCGATCCTCGCCGAAGTGCCGGGCGTGCGCTTTCACTGGCTCGATCGCTACCGGCCGGTCGATCGTGTCGGCGGCTCGATCCTCGTCTACCGCTTCTCCACCCGCGTCGCCGATCGCAGGCGACCGACGGTCGTCTACGTCCCGAAGCGGCAGTGGTACGAGACGGCGATCACGGACCTGGAGGCCATCCTCGCCCGTGCCCCGCGCTTTCTCCGCGCCCGCGCGATCCTCGCCGGCGTGTACGAGAATCGAGCCGAGTGGCACGAGGCCGACGGTGACGCCGCGGCGGCGCTCGCCGATTCCGTGCGGGCGGTCGAGACGCTCCCCAGTGGGGAGCGCCGCATGCGACTGCGTGCTGCGATCGACCGCCTGGGTCCGCGGGTCGCATCCGCGTCCGTCTCGGCCGAGGACGCCCGGACGCGCGCGGAGCTCGCGCTTCGCCGAGGGGATCGCGCAGCGGCCATGCTCGCGCTGCTCTCCGTCGTTCGCGGCGCTCGTGCCGACGCCGCCCCGCACGCAGCTCTGGCCGCCATCTACCAGTCGCTCGGCCTCCCCCGGCTGGCAGGCGCCGAATGGCGTACCTGTCTGGCGATCGATCCCGCCTACGGTCCGGCGATCGAAGCTCTCGCGCGGCTACCGCGGGAATCAGCGGGCGCCGCACGATGAGGCGCTCGCGCATTCGGTGGGGCCTGGTGATTGAGTGGCCGGCGCGGCCGACTAGAGTGTAGCCAGATGGACTCCCAGGACGACTCCGGAGGAGCGGACCTCCGCAAGCGCATCCGGTTGACCGAGAAGGTCAAGGCGGCGGGTTGAGCCGCAAAACTGGGTCCGGCGGACCTGGCCGAAATCCTCGCGCGACTGCCGCGGCATACGCATCCCGACCTGATCGTCGGCGTGGACACGTGCGACGACGCCGGCGTGTTTCGCCTGCGTGACGATCTGGCGATCGTCAACACGGTCGACTTCTTCACGCCGATCGTCGACGACCCCTACACGTACGGCGCGATCTCGGCGGCGAATTCCCTCTCCGACGTCTACGCGATGGGCGGCGTGCCGCGTACCGCGATGAACGTCGTCTGCTTTCCGCAGAAGGACCTGCCGATCGAGATCCTCGGGGAGATCCTCGCCGGCGGGGCCGCAAAGGCCGAGGAGGCCGGCGTGGTCGTCGTCGGCGGCCACACGGTGGAGGATCCGGAGCTCAAGTACGGGATGGCGGTCACGGGCACGATCGATCCGCGCCGGGTGATCCGCAACGTCGGCGCCGTGGCCGGAGACGCCGTCGTGCTGTCGAAGCCCCTCGGCACGGGGATCCTCACCACCGCGCTCAAGCATTCCGCGCTCTCCGACGCGGCCTATCGAGCGGCGGTGGTCTCGATGACGACGCTGAACCGCGGCGCCGCCGAGGCCATGCTCCGACACCAGGTTCACGCCGCGACCGACGTGACTGGGTTCGGCCTCCTCGGCCACGCCCACGGGATGGCGCGCGGGAGCGACGTGACGTTACGCCTCGACGCGGATGCGTTACCGCTGCTCCCTGACGTCGAGCAGCTGGCGAGCGCCGGCCACCTCACCGGCGGCTGCAAACGCAACCGCACGTACCTGGCACCTTCGGTGTGGATCGCCGGCAGCGTCGCCGGTCACCTGGTGGAGGCGGCGTTCGACCCGCAGACGTCCGGCGGTTTACTGGTGGCGTTGCCCGCGACCGAGGCCGATGCCTACGTCGAAGAGCTGAGGGCCCTCGGCTTGGCGACCGCGGCTCGTATCGGAGTGGTCGT
Organism: Candidatus Binatota bacterium; assembly: GCA_034666665.1. Classification (GTDB taxonomy): domain Bacteria; phylum Desulfobacterota; class Binatia; order JACPRU01; family JACPRU01; genus JAXDLK01. Next base: position 14,543 of record JAXDLK010000321.1, on the reverse strand, counting down.
CGCCCGTCGCGATCGCTGGATCGAGCTGGTTTGAGGGGATGACGGCGAAATCCTTCGCCGTGTAGGCTCCGCGGACGATGGCTTCAACCCTCGACGCGCCAGCGATCGCCGGCGACCTCGCGCCGAGCGGCGCGATCGCGCGGACACTACCCGCTTACGAGCACCGGCCGGAGCAGCAGCGAATGGCCGACGCCGTCGCGCGAACGTTCATGCACGGCGGGCTGCTGGTCGTCGAGGCCGGTACCGGCGTCGGCAAGTCGCTCGCGTACTCGATTCCTGCGATCCGCTGGAGCCGGGAGAACGGCCAGCGGGTGGTGATCTCGACGAACACGATCAACTTGCAAGAGCAGCTGATCCGCCGTGACCTGCCCTTTCTCCAGCGCCATCTCGGCGTGAGCTTCACGATCGCCCTCGCCAAGGGACGCGGCAACTATCTCTGCCTGCGCAAGGCCGCGGAGCTCCACGAGCAGAGCTCGTCGCTCCTCGATGACGGCTCGCAGAGCGAGGTCCAGCAGATCCTCGATTGGAGTCGCGACACCGAAGACGGCAGCCTCGCCGACCTGCCGTTCGTGCCACGACGCGACAGCTGGGCGCTCGTGGCGACGGAACACGACGATTGTCTGCGCACGCGATGTCCCGACTACGACGCCTGCTTCTTCTACCGCGCCCGCCGTCGAGCCGCCGAGGCGGACCTCGTGGTCGTGAATCACCACCTGCTGATGGCGGATCTGGCGCTTCGCGAGCGGCTCCCCGACGACGCCGCGAGCGGAGTTCTGCCGCTTGCGGACCGGCTGGTGATCGACGAGGCGCATCACCTGGAGGACGTCGCGACCGGCCACTTCGGGTCCGAGGTCACGCTCCGCCGAATCGAGACCGTGCTCCGGCGCCTGCAGCATCCCCGCGTCCCCGAGCGCGGCGTCCTCCCCCGGTTGATGGAAAAGCTCCTCGCGATCGCCTCGCCGGAGGACCGGCCGCCCGCGTCCGGTGCGGCCGCATGGATCGAGGAGCGCCTCAGGCCGCGCGTCGCGGAGATCGCCCGTTCGGCGGCGGAGTGCTTCGCCGGGTTGCTGCTCGGCATCGAAGGCTCTCTCCCGCCATCCGACGGCGGCGCCGAGCGCTCGTTGCGCGTGGTGCCGGCGCTGCGAGCGACCGCGCTCTGGAGCGACGCACGGCGGCGAATCCTCGCGCTGGCGACCGCGATCGATTCCTTCGTCGGCGATTTCGAGCCGGTGACGGCGCGCCTCGGAATGCTCTCGGAGGGTGCCGCCGAGAAGCTTCTCTTCCTCGAGGCGCAGCTCCGCGCGCTCGCAGGAAGGCTGCTCGGAGTGGCGGCGGACGCGAAGGCGTTCGTCGAGGACGATGCCGATCTCTGCCGCTGGTTCGCGATTCGTCGAGGCAACGATGGAGCGTCCGTGATGGCGATTGCAGCGGCGCCGGTCGACGTCGGGCCGAGGCTCCGGACCGCCCTCTTCGAGCGGTTCGCCGCCGTCGTGCTCACCTCGGCCACGCTCACGGTGCGCCGGAGCTTCGATCACTTCCGCGCGCGGACGGGAATCGACGGTCTCGATTCCGACCTGGTGGACACCCTTCGGCTGGACTCTCCGTATCGCTTCGAAGAACAGGCGCTTTTGGCGGTACCGCGGGATCTCCCCGCACCGGATGCTCCCGGACACGAGGCGGCTCTCCACGAGGCAATCGCGCGCATGCTCGAGGCCTCGGGCGGAGGTGCATTCGTGCTCTTCACCGCCACCTCTGCCCTCCTCCGTGCGCATGCCGCGCTGGCCGGCCGACTACGCGCGCTCGGCCTCTCGATCCTCAGGCAGGGCGAAGCGACTCGTCACGTGCTGCTCGAGCGCTTCCGGGGAGACGGCTCGAGCGTCCTCTTCGCCACCAGCAGCTTCTGGGAGGGGGTCGACGTTCGCGGCGAGGGGCTCCGCATGGTGCTGATCGCCCGCCTTCCCTTTCGCGTGCCGAGCGAGCCGATCGTGCAAGCGCGGATGGAAGCGATCACGCTCCGGGGAGGAGATCCCTTCGACGAGCTGACCGTTCCGCAGGCGGTGATTCGGCTGCGGCAAGGATTCGGCCGTCTGATTCGCTCCCGCGAGGACCGTGGCGTGGTGGCGATCCTCGATAGCCGCTTCGCGACTCGCCGATACGGCGCGGTATTCCTCGAATCGCTGCCGAACGCGACCCGCGTGGTCGACTCGACGCAAGCGGTCGTCCACGCGATCGGTGAGTTCTTCCGGTGACTACCGGGCCGCGAGCGGACGAATATCGAAGCCGCGAACCCCGAGATCGTTGCGCATGACCTTCATCCGGCGAGTGATCCGGCCTGCCTCTTCGAGGAGCGCGCGCCGGATGCGGGGGTGCCGGCTGGCGACGTAGCAGTCGCGAATCGATCGAAGGCTTCGTCCGAGATCGTCCAGCTTCGGTTGTGCGGGTGCATAGCGCGCACGTCGTCGCGCCAATCGGCAGAGACCTTCCCAGGAGCGAAGGTCCCAGTCGATGAGCGCCAGCGGCGATCCATCATCGGCCGAAGGCGGCGCGTCCGCCGCATCCTGCGGAAACAGCGGCAGCTCCTCGGCCCCCATCTTTTCCGAAGTTTCGAAACCGCTCGTCATCGTCGTTTCACGATAGGCGAACACGGGGCGAAAGTCAAGGCGATTTACTCCATCCGTTCGCCCCGGCGGAGGCCCCGCTTCGGGACCTCCGCACTCACTGGTGGCTACTCGCCTCCGCCGTGCGCTCCGGCCCCGGCTCCCACGCCGACGTCGACGCCCGTACCGGACGTCCCGACTCCCGCGCCCCCTTGAACGCCCGCTCCGAGGCCGGTGCCAGGAGTTCCCGTTCCCTGGGGCTCGCTCGCGGCGGCGCCTCGGTTGGCTTTCGACTTTGCTCGGGCAGCCTTGCGCGCGGCGCGGCGCTCCGCGCGAGAGGCCTTCTTTCCGCTCTTGGCGGGCTTCTGAACGGCCTCGTCCTGGGTGCCGGTGCCCGTCGCGGACCCGGCCGTCCCGCCGACGTCGACCGATCCGGAGGCACCCGCCGAGCTGCCGGCGTCGAGCTGCGCTGCCGTAACGCTCGGACCCACCACCACGAGACCAGCGGACAGCAGCAGTCCGCCCATTACGAGATGCAATTTCATCATTCCTCCTTTGGAACGCGCCCTCGGTAGGGTCTACGTCTGCAAACAGGGTTCGCGGAGAGGGGTTGCGGTCACGACAGCAGGTGAGTCAGCCCCCCACCCGCAGGAACGCGTACACGATGTCGCGGTGAACCTTCTCGACGGGTGCGGCTTCGCCGCGCAGGATCAAGCGCGTGCGCGCGTGGAAGCTCGGATGGGTGACGCTCTCGGAAGGTACGGCCGCCGCCTCGATCGTGACGCCGCCGGTCGTATGCCAGCGGAGCGTATCCTCCGTCGAGGCCGCATCGCGCCCTCCGCCGATCCGCTCGAGCAACCGGTCGATCCCCCGCGCCACCTCGTCGAGCGGGAAGCCCATGTCGATCTCCCGGGTCACGCGATCCGGTAGCGTGCGAACTCGACGAGTCGGCCGACCTCCTCTTTCCAGTCGCGCTCCCAGAGCTCCGCGAGCGTACGCGCGGGCGACCTCCCCGAATCGAGCTGCTGCTGCAGGCCCACGAGGTACACCGTCTCGTCTTCGCCGCGCGAATTCCGCTGCTCCTGGCGCACGAGCCCGGTCGTCGCGATCGCGAGAAGCTCGCGCGCGAAATCGAGCAACGGGATTCCCCGGACTCGGGCACGCAACGCCTCCTTGTGCGAATCGGCGAAGATCTCCAGACGCTCCGACCAGCTCCACGACTTCACGAGGTCCCATGCCGCTCCGAGACAATCCCGGTCGTAGAGCACTCCCTTGAGGAGCGCGGGAAGCGCGAGCATGCGGCTCGGAGGCTGGCTGTCGGCGGACCGCACCTCGAGGTACGTCTTCAGCCTGACCTCGGGAAAGAGGGTCGTCAGGTGGAGCTGCCAGTCCGCCATGGTCGCGTGATGGCCCGCCGCTCCTCTGCGGGCGAACTCCCGAAACGGCATGCCGGTCAGGTCGATGAACCGGCCCTCGCGGCGGATGAAGTACATCGGCACGTCGAGCGCCCATCGGGCGTAGTCCTCGAACCCCGCCTCGCGCGAGAAGACGAACCGCAGGAGGCCGGACCGATTCGGATCGGTGTCGGTCCAGATGTGCTGCCGGTAGCTCATGTAGCCGGTCTGCCGGCCGTCGCAGATCGGCGAGTTCGCGAACGCGGCGGTGAGGACCGGTGCCAGCCCCATCGCGACGCGCATCTTCTCCATCGCGTCCCGCTCGTCGGCGAAATCGAGATTCGCCTGGACCGTCGCCGTCTGCTTCATCATCCGATGCCCGAGGCGGCCGACCTTCGCCATGTACGCGGCCATGATGCGGTAGCGTTCCTTCGGCACCCACTGGATCTCTTCCACGCGGCTCACCGGCTGGATGCCGAGCCCGAGGAAGAGAATCCCGAGCTCCTCTCCCGTGGTGACGACCTGGGCGACGTGCTCGCTCAGCTCCTCGTGCGCACAGTGGATGTTCGGGCACTGCTCGCCCGAGAGCTCTACCTGCGCTCCCGGCTCCAGGGTGATCGTCGCACCTCGCGCGCCTTCGAGAGCGATCACGTGCTCGCCTTCCCGGCGGGGCTGCCAGCCGAAGCGGTCGGCGATCCGCTCGAGGAGTCTCTCGATCCCGTTCGGGCCGAAGTAGGGGGCGGCGCGCCCCGTGCGCGCCTCGACGGCGACCTTCTCGTACTCCGTGCCGACCTTCCAGTCGGCCTTCGGCTTCGCGCCGCTCTCGAAATACGCTACGAGCGAGTCCAACCCGCCGACCGGAACGTCGAGCGCCGCGTCGGTCTGGACGAGGTCGGACACCGCGTCGAGCATTAGCAGAGGACGATGCCGAGACAAGGACGGACGCCCGCGTTGACACACCCGCGGCGCCGCGTTTTACCGCTGTCGATGATCTCGGTACGCGAAGCGCTCGACGTCGTGGTCCGGGAGGTCTCGCCGCTCGGCGCCGAGCGCGTCGGCATCGTCGCCGCCGGTGGACGGGCCCTCGCCGAGGAGGTTCGTTCGGGTCGAGACGTTCCGGGGACGGCGAACTCGGCGATGGACGGCTACGCGGTCCGCCACGCGGATCTCACGGACCTGCCGGCGCGCTTGCGGGTCGTCGGCATCGCCGCGGCCGGCGCCGTCGGCGGCCGGGTGAACGCCGGCGAGGCATTGAAGATCATGACCGGCGCGCCGATTCCCGCGGGCGCGGACACCGTCGTCCGCGTCGAGGACACGCGCGCCGACGGAGACCTGGTCGAGATCGGTGTCGCCCCGGCGGCCGGTGCCAACGTGCGCGGCGCCGGTGAGGACGTCCGCAGCGGTGACGCCATCCTTTCGCGGGGACGGCGCGTCGGGCCCGCGGAGGTCGGGCTCCTCGCCTCGATCGGCAGGGCGTTCGTGCTCGTGGTCCAGCGCCCCCGCGTGGCGATCCTCTCGACCGGCAACGAGCTCGTCGAAGCCGACGACACCGTCTCCCCCGGACAGGTCGTGAACAGCAACGCGTACACGCTCGCCGCCGCCGTCGCCGAAGCCGGAGCTCTTCCCGTGATCCTGCCGATCGCCCGCGACTCGCTCGCGGAAACTCGGGCGGCCTTCCGCGAGGCGGCGCGGCACGATGCGATTCTCTCGACCGGCGGGGTATCCGTCGGCGACTTCGACTACGTGAAGGCGGCGATGGACGAGGTCGGCGTTCGACGGCTCTTCTGGAAGGTGGCGCAGAAGCCGGGAAAGCCGCTCACCTTCGGCATGCTCGAAGGACGTCCGTACTTCGGGCTGCCGGGGAATCCGGTTTCCTCGCTCGTCTGCTTCGAGCTCTATGCACGGCCGGCTCTCCGGAAGATGGCCGGGTTCGAGGCCATCCACCTGCCGACCGCCGCCGTCACACTCGGAGAAGACGTGAAGAAGGCGCCGGGCCTGACCGAGTTCATCCGCTGCCGGATCGAGCGCCGCGACGGCCGCCTGGTGGCGACGTCGACGGGATCGCAGAGCTCGGGCGTTCTCCGGTCGATGTCGCAAGGACACGCGCTCGTGATCGGCGCCGCCGAGGTGAGCAGGCTCCGGGCGGGCTCGGGTGCGCGCGCGATCCTTCTGGATCCGCAAGCGGGAGCCACGGAGCCGCCGTTTTGACCCGCCGGCGGCAATCGCTGCTCGTCAGGCGACCGCGCCGCCGCAGCTCGACCCTGCTCCCGCGGTGCAGCCAAAGCAGTGCCGGCCGACGACGATCGATCGCCGCTCGAGAGCGGCAAGATCGAAATCCCGGACGTGACCGGGCGCAGCCGGATGGACACCCAGCTCGAGCATCTGGTTGAAGTCGCAGTCGTAGATCGCGCCGTCCCAGCCGACGGAGATCATCGTCCGGCACATGACGCCGCGAGCGGCGACCGGATTGAACGCGCCGACCAGCCGCTCCATGTAGGCTTCGAGGTTGGAGGAATCGATCAACCATTCGAGGAAGCGGCTGATCGGCATGTTGCAGAGGGTGTAGAGCGCGTCGAAGCGGACCCCGTACCGCGCCGACAGCTCGCGCTTCCACTCCGCCTCGAGCGACGCCTGCGATCCCGGCAAGTAGGCGCCGACCGGATTCGTGACCAGCACCAGACGCAATCCCGACTCCCCGCCGCCGTACCCGACCGCGTTCAGCCGCCGCAGAGCCGCGATCGACTTCTCGAAGACGCCTTCGCCACGCTGCCGGTCGGTGTTCGGGGCCCGGTAGTGCGGCAGCGAGCAGATCACCTCGACCTGATGGGCGGCGAGAAACTCGGCGAGATCTCGCTGCGACGGAAGCTCCAGGACCGTCAGGTTGCAACGGTCGATCACGTGGCGGCCGAGATCCCGACACCGCGCGACCAGCCAGCGAAAGCTCGGATTCAGCTCGGGCGCGCCGCCGGTCACGTCGACGGTCGGAATCGAGGTTCGTTCGAGCGCCGCGACGCACGCCTCCATCGTCTCGCGCGTCATGCTTTCCCGCCGGTCGGGCCCGGCGTCGACGTGACAGTGGCGGCAAGTCTGATTGCAGAGCTTGCCGACGTTGATCTGCAACACCTCGACGCCCGTCGCTCGGAGCGGCCACATTCCCGACCCGTCGAGCGCCTGGTGAAATTCACGGTCGAGGCTCACGCCGTGAAGCGCGGCGGCCTGCGCGGCGGGCGCGGCGAGCGGCGAGCGGCGCGAGAGCAGCGACGGAGGAGTGCTCCCAGGCATGATCTACATGCCGAGCTTGGTCGCGTGTCGCCGCATCTGCACCCCGTGCACGAGCGAAGCTCCGCCGCGGATCGCCGCCGCCACGTGAACTGCCTCCGTCATCTGGTCGAGGTCGGCGCCCTTCTCCAGCGCGTCACGGCTGTACGCGTCGATGCAGTAGGGGCACTGAACCGCGTGTGCGACGGCGAGCGCGATGATCGATTTCTCGCGGGCGGAGAGCGCGCCGTCGGCGAAGACGGCCTCGTACCAATCGAAGAACTTGCGGGCGAGCTCCGGGCAATTCTTCCCCACTTCAGGGAAGTGGCTGAGATCGCGCGGATCGTAGTACTCGTCGCTCACGATGGCCTCCTCCCCTGCCCGTCCGCTCCGGGTGCAGCACGTCTCGACTGCACGCCGGAACGAACGAGGTCAGAGCCGGTCGCGAATCCGGAGAGGCGGCGCCCGGAATTGAACCGGGGTAGAGGGTTTTGCAGACCCTTGCCTGAGCCACTCGGCCACGCCGCCCGATCGCGATCGGGTCGTCTATACCAGCTCCTCGACGGTTTGGTAGCGCCGTGTACGGCGAGCGCCGCCGGTCGAGCGGCTACGCCGCGACCTCGCCGAGCGGGTTGTCCGCGCGCCAGCGCTCCGCGTAATCGGCGAGCGACGCGAAGACGACGCCGTCGTGATCCTGGAAATGACGGATCAGCCGCTCGAGCATCAGCATGCGGTGCCCGCGGCCGATCACCTGCGGGTGCAAGGTCAGGTCGTAGAGTCCACCCGGACAGTTCGCGTACGCCCAGTCGAAATCCCCGCGCCAGATCTCCTCGACCGCGGAAGGCGCGGAAAGACCGGTGTTCGACCCGAGCACGAACTCGAACGGGGGAAAATCGTCCAGACCCCAGGTGACTGGGAGCTCCACGATGCGCGTGGGCTCGCCGAAGACGTACACGTCGTCGGTCGACCAGCGGTCGCCGCTCCGCAGGTAGTAAGGATAGAAGTCGTTGCCCATGCAGCTCGAGTCGTACTCGAAGCCGTACTCGAGGAGGAGCGACGCGGTTCGCGGGCTCAGGTCCCACGCCGGGGATCGGTAACCGCGCGGCCGACGGCCCGCGACCTTCTCGAGCGCCTCGAGCCCCCGCTCGAGGACGCGGCGCTCCCCTGCTTCGTCGAAGCTCGCCGGATTCTCGTGCACCCAGCCGTGATGGACGATCTCGTGACCCTCGTCGCGCACGCGACGGACGAGGTCCGGGTACGCGTACGCGGTATGGCCAGGGACGCACCAAGAAGCTCGGATCCCGTATTTGCGGCAGAGGTCGAGGATGCGCGGTACGGCGACGGCGCCGAACTCGCCGCGCGAGATCATGCTCGGGTTGTTCGACTTCATCGAGCCGATCCACACGGACATGGCGTCGAAATCGAACGTCAGCGCGCACGTGAGCCGCGGAGCGGGAGCGCTCATCTGTCTCCTCCTTTGATCGACGCGTGGCTCCGCCACTCGCGGTAGAGGGCAGATCGCCGCCGCCGATCGCGGAAGGTGGGGGCGGCACCACTGGTGCGGTTCTCCTCGAGCTCGTCGAGGTCGATCTCCGCGGCGATCACGCCCTCCCGGTTCGCGTCCGCTTGGGCGAGCACGCCGTCTGCCGGCCACGGCAGGTCGCACGGCGCCAGGATCGAGCTCCGGCCCCATCCTTCCGGGAGAGGCGCGCCGGGACCGCCCACGGTACAGCAGTGCACCGCATACGTCTGGTTCTCGATGCACCTCGCCTGCAGCGAATGCCGGACCCGCCAGAAGCCGTGCTCGGAGAGGGTGAACGACGGGCAAAGCAGCACCTGCGCCCCCTGCTCCGCCAGTGAGGCGGAGCATTCCGGAATCTCCGCCTCGTAGCAGACGTTGATGCCGACACGCGCGAACGGCAGGTCGATCGCGTCCATCGCGTCGCCTTCGCCGCTCGCCCACGTCGATTCGGCAGGAAAGATGTGCGTCTTGGCATGCATCACCGCCGTACCATCGGGCCGGAAGAGGTGCGCCACGTTCAGGAGACCTTCGCGGTCGCGCACCAGGTGCGACCCGGCGAGCAGATGCTGCGCTCGCGCGCGCGCTTCAACCGCGAAGAGCTCGCGATACTCCCTGGTGTACCGGTCGATCTCCCCGGCATCAGCGAGCGATCGCGAGCGCCATTCCGGGAGCAGGGTGAACAGCTCGAGCGTGAAGAGCTCGGGAAAGACGACGACGTCGGCGCCGCGCGCACCGTCGAGCAGACCTCGCACGTGCTCCCCGAAGTCGTCGAAGCTCTCGATCGCTCGCATCACGAACTGACATGCTGCGATCGCCACGAGGCGGGCCATACCCGAGAGATCGCTCGTGTCCCGAACGGCGTCAACCCGCCTGTCGGCGCTTGCGTGGTATCCCAAGCAACGTTAAGCGTGGCGCGTCATGGGCAAGAACGACGGCGCCTGGAAATCGCTCGGTGAATTCCTTCGCGCGCAGCGCCGGCTCGCGAACCTGTCGCTCCGGCAGCTCGAGAGCCTGACCACGATCTCGAACGCGTACCTGAGCCAGGTGGAGCGCGGCGTCTACCGTCCTTCCGCTCCGGTGCTGAAGTCGATCGCCGACGCGCTTCATCTCTCGGTGAAGGCGCTCTACGCGCGGGTCGGTCTCCTCGAGGACGAGGAGCCGCGCGGCGAACAGACGGACGTGGAACGAGCGATCCGCGTCGATGCGCGGATCACCGCCGGTCAGAAAGAGGCGCTGCTCAGGGTCTACCGAAGCTTTCTCGAATCGGTCACTTGACTCACCGAGGGTTTGCTTGGCATACCAAGCAAACCAAATTCAGGAGGTGACCGAGGAATGTCGTACGTCAACGTGGCCGATCGCGTCGGGGAGCAGCTGATCTCGACGGCGAAACGAGTTCAGGATCTGAGCCTCAACACCCTGTCGTCCGTGACCGAGCGGGTCGCGAACTTCGTCCCGGAGCTGCCGCAGCTGCCATTTGCGGATCGTCTTCCGCAGCCTCGCGACATCGCGGAGAAGACGTTCGGCTTCTGGGAAGGCGTGCTCGAGGCGCAGAAGGATTACACCTTCCGCCTGATCGACGCGCTCGAGCCTCTCTCCGGTAAGGGCGACCGCAGGACCGCACGGGGCCGGAAGCCTCACAAGGCGACCGCTCAGGACTGATCGCGACAGGCCCCTACGGCGGGAACCCTGCTGGCCAGGGTTCCCGCCGCGGGTCGTCTACTGGATCGCCGCCGCGGGCGTCGGCGGCTATGCGGAAGCCGCGACTCTGTCGTCGGCGCGGGTCTCCGCCGGGGACGGCACCTTCTTCAGCTCGGGCATCACCTCGCGGGCGAAGAGCCGCAGGCTCCGCTCCGCCTCTTCGGGAGGCATTCCGGCGTAGCTGAAGACGCCGACGAAGGAATCGTGGCCGACTCGCGAGCGGACGTCCATGATCCTCTCGTAGCACTGTTCGGGAGTTCCCCAGAACTGCAGGCCGAGGAAGAACTCCTTGATCGCGTCCGCGCCGTCGCGGACGTTCTTCTGCAACGCGCCGTAGTACTCGTAGCCGACGGTCTTGGCCAAGTGGTCTCCCTGGAGTTCGTAGTGGCGAAGGACCGTCTCCCAGTAGCCGCCGATGTACTTCCAGGCCATCTCGCGGGCTCGATCCTCGTCCTCGTCACAGAAGGTCCACCCGGCCACGACCGGCGGAGGGGCCTCGACGCCGTTCACTCGCCGGTAGGTGCCGCGATAGTCGTCGAGCTCGAGGGCGAGGGATTCCCAGGGTTTCTGCGGAATGATGAGGATCCCGATTCCGAGCTCGGCCATGATGTGGGCCGACTCCGGAGACACGGCAGCGGCATACGTCCGCCCGCGAAACGAGCGGAACGGACGCGGGCGGATGTCCCGCCGCGGCTGCTTCACGTACTTGCCGTCGTACTCGCAGTAGCCCTGCTCGAGTCCGCGGAGGATCATCTCGCCGGCCTCGACGAAGCGCGCACGCGACTCGTCCATCGGTACGCGGAAACCGTCGAACTCGACCCGACCGAGACCGCGACCGATCCCGAGGATGAAGCGGCCGTTCGAGAGATGATCCAGCACGGAGATCTGCTCGGCGACGCGGATCGGGTCGTGCCACGGCAGCACCACGACCATCGAGCCGAGCTGGATCGTACGCGTACGGCCGGCCACCCAGGTGAGGAACTGGAGGACGTCCGGACACATCGTGTAGTCGGTGAAATGGTGCTCGACGCCCCAGATCGAATCGAACCCGAGAGGCTCGACCAGCTCCGTCAGCCGGACGTCGCTCTGGTAGACGTCGTAATCGGACCGTTGCCCCAGCGGATTCTGAAAGATCGTCGCCATTCCGACGTGCATGAAGTCTCCTCTCCCGCCCTTGAAGGCTCTTCAACCTATGCTCGTGCGCCTGTGGAGGCGTTCCCGTCACGTTGACGCTGCCTCGTTTGAATACTATTCAAACCGCGTAACATGGGGCGACCCCGCTTGCAAGCACGCGGTTCCACGATCGGCGAGGCTGACCGCCGCCGGGGCGTGCTCCGTGCCCTTTTTCGTCTGATCTGCGAAAAGGGGTACTCGAACACCTCGCTGGCGGACCTCGCGGCGGCGTCCGGAATGTCGGCGAGCCATCTCCTCTACTACTTCCCCGGCAAGGACGCGGTGCTCGCGGAGCTGCTCGATCTCCGCGCGCAGAACATCCTTCGCGACGTACTGAGCCTCCACGGCGATTCGCCGGACGAGGTCTTCGACGCTCTCGCGGACTACTTCTTCGGCGGCGCGGTGATGACGCGTCCCGAGCAGGGCGCGATGCTGGAGCTCTTCGGCCTGTCGACGCACGACCGCCGGCTGTGGCGGATCAAATCGAACTTCGACGCGCAGATGAACGCGTACCTCACGGCGATCTTCCGCCGGACCTCCGGCGCCGCCACCCGGCCGGCGGACGAGAGCGCCGAGACCGCGCTCGCCGTGCTCGTCGGCCTGCTCACGAGCTCGTACTTCGAGGAGCACGCCGATCCACCGCGGGCCCGCCGGCTCTTCCGCCAGGCGCTCGCGCGGCTCGCGGCGCCGCTCGACGACTCGGCGCATTCCTGAAGGCGGCGGAGCGGTGGTGAGCGCGCCCGGCATGCCCGGCAAGCGGCCATTCGGGAGCACCCTCCTCGGTCGCTCGCTGCTGATCGCCGGTGCGGTGCTCACCGCCTTGCTCTGCCTGGAGATCGGCGCACGGATCGTCGCCGCTCTCGATCGAAATTACCTGGACGAGCTCGTGAGCGGACGGCACGTTCGCCGAGCGGGAGAAGAGCTCACGCTCGCCGACCTGCTGCGGGTCGTGGCGAACCCGCGGATCGTCTACGCGCTGCAGCCAGGAGCGCGCGGAACGTTTCGTGGGGCGCCGGCGACGATCAACTCCTACGGCATCCGTGACGCCGAGCGCCCGGTCGAGAAGCGGCCCGGCGTCTTCCGCATCGTCGGTCTCGGAGACTCTCACATGTTCGGCTGGGGCGTGCCGCGCGAAGAGACGTTCCTGACGCAGCTGGAATCACTGGTGGAACGCACGCGCCCGGGAGGCGTCGAGGTCTGGAACCTCGCGGTTCCCGGGTACAACACGGTCCAGGAGGTCCAGACCTTCGCCGAGACCCGAGACGAGCTCGACGCCGACGCCGTGATCCTCAACTGGGTAGCGAACGACATGGATCTGCCGAACTTCCTGCAGGAATCCCCTTCCGTGTGGTCGCTCCGCAAATCCTTCCTCCGAGAAGTGGTGAGGCGGCGCCGGGCGCGCCGCAAGGGACGGCATCCGATGCCGCTCGGCCTCGTCGCCGTCGAGCAGGATCCGAAAACGGGACGCTACCGGCCCCCGCCGGCAGATGTCCCGGAGCGGTTCCGGCCGCTCGCCGGGACGGAGAACATGCTGGCGGCGCTCGACCGCCTCGGGCAGCTGGCGAAAGAGCGTGGGATCACGCCCGTCCTGCTTCTCAACTGGGACGATTACGCCGGCCGGCTGGCGGGACGCTCCCGCGACGTTCTTCCTGCGTGGGTCCGCCAGCTCGCCCGGCGCTGCGCGTCGAACGGGTACGTCGTGGTGGATCCACAGGATCGGATCACGGATTACCTCCTGCGTCATCGCCTCGGCAACCAGGCCCTCTGGGTGACACCAACGGATTCGCACACGAGCGCGCTCCGCCATCGCCTGGTCGCCGAGGAGCTCGTTGACTCGCTCGGCGCCACCGGCATTCTGCCTCGAAGGTGAGCTCCATCACCACCTTCCGGCGTTGACGGGCACGACCGCCATTCTTGCGTCGCACCGTCATCTCACGACCACCGTTTTCGTGACGCGGCGAAGAAGACGTCAGTAAATCGGCGGTTAAGATCGTGCCGCGTCGCTGGTACGCCGGTTGCTGTTAGATCCCACAGAGAGCATGCACATGCGAAGGCCCGAACTTCCCCCCCTCACCGACGACGACATCCGCTACCAGCTCCACGTGATGCTCCGGTGGTGCTCCCGATTCGGCAAATCGGATTTCGATTGGGTCGAGCTCGCCGCCGAGCGCTTCCGCAGGAAGCACCCGGTGACTTCGCCGAGCTCCGGCTCAGGGTCGGGCTCCAGATCGATCTCTGCGAACGCCGCGTAGCGTCGCCGCTGAAGGCGGGGACCTTCGCCGATCCCGCTCCTGCGGCGAAAGCCTCGACCACGCGGCGATCCGTCTCGGCGACGCGCTCCGGCGGCACCTTGCGGTCGTAGAGCTCGTCCGCACGAAGGCCTCCGCGGCATCTCGGGGCTTCGCGCGAGACTGACCGCGTCGCCTGCGATCGGTCATCAGGATCAGCCCGGGTCGGTCATGTTTCTCCCCCGAACGAAAGTTGCTACGAGCGCGGCGTACCGCGACCGTCGCGGAGGGGTGAACGTCGCCATGGCAACGATGCGAACGAAGACCGGGAACTTCCTCGAGGACTTCCAGCCCGGCCAGGTCTTCCGCCACAAGCGCGGCAAGACCATCAACGAAGGCCTCTTCAACGCCTTCACCGACTTCACCATGACGACGAACCCGCTGTCGAAGAACATCCGCTACGCGCGCGCGTTCGGGTTCCGCGGCCTCGTGGCTCCGCCGGGGCTGGTGATGAACGTAGCGTTCAGCCAGACCGTCGAGGACGTTTCCGAGAACGCGCGCGCCAACCTCGAGTACGTCGACATGCGCTTCGGCGTTCCCGTCGTCGTCGGAGATACGATCGAGGTCGAGACGCGCGTGCTCGGCGTCAAGGCCTCCTCGAAGGACCCCGATC
>JAXDLK010000320.1:0-3775 GCA_034666665.1 Candidatus Binatota bacterium | reverse complement strand
GGCTCTTCGACGCCCTCCTCGAGCCGCACGACGTTGAACGGGCTTCGCGCGTAGAGCGCGGCGCGGTCCGCGTCCGAGATCACGTCATACGGCGGCGAGACGAGGTCGGCCAGCGGTCCGGCCTTCGGTTCATCGAAGCGCAGTCCGTGGAACGGAACGACATCGGCCACGGCGAGAGCGTAGGGTCTCGCCCGATGCGACTGCAGACCGCCAGGCTCGTCATCCGAAGCTTTCGGCCATCGGATGCAGGCGGCATGCTGCAGGTGTTCGGCGATCCGGACGTGCGCCGGTACCTGCCGCCGTTCCCCGATCCGACGCTGGAGTCGATGGAGAAGAGCGTCGCGCGGCGCATGACGATGGAGCGCGATCACGGCCACGGTCTCTGGGCCGTCGAGCTGAAGGACACCGGCGAGCTCATCGGTGACTGCGGCCTGATGCTGGTCGAAGGGACGGGGCCGGAGGTGGAGCTGGCGTACCACTACAAGCAGGCCGCGTGGAACAAGGGCTACGGCACCGAGGCCGCGATCGCGTGCCTGGCGCACGGGTTCGGACCGGTCGGCCTGGAGCGGATCATCGCGATCTGCGTTCCGGAGAACATCGGATCCTGGCGGATCATGGAGAAGGCCGGCATGCGGTACGACAGCACCGCGAGCTACTACGGGCTCGTGGGCCTCAAGAAGTACGTCGCCGAGCGGACCACCTGGGCAGCGCCGGTGTGAGCGACCCGGCTGCACTCGATCGCGAGGTGCGGATCACGATCGCCGAGAGCATCCGGGAGCGCGGTGGCGTGCCCTTGCTCACCGAGGTGGCCTCGCGTCTGGCCGCGCCGGAGCACGAGGTCGCTGTGGCGTTCGGCCGGCTGGCGGCGGCGCGGACGATGATCCTGCGGCCCGGTAGCACCGAGATCCTCAGCTTCAATCCCTTCGCGGCCGGCCCCACGGATTTCCGCGTGCGGGCGGCCGATCGCGAGTGGTGGGCACTCTGCGCGTGGGACGCGTTCGGCGTCGCGGCCGCGCTCCACGCCGACGGCCTCGTGCTGGGCAGCTGCGCCGACATCTGCGGCGTGCCGCTCGAAGTGCGGCTCGCCGGCGACGCCGTCGGCGCGCTCGACGGCGTCGTGATGCAGTTCGCACTGCCGGCGCGCGATTGGTGGAAGGACATCGTCTTCACCTGATCGACGATGCTGCTCTTCCGGTCGGAGGAGCACGCCCGCAGCTGGCGCGACGCACGCGGATTTCCCGATGCCAAAACGCTGCCGCTCGAGACCGGATGGAAGCTCGCGCGCGCGTGGTACGAGCGCAAGCTCGAGCCGGAGTGGCGGCGTCACACGCTCGAGGAGGCCGAGGCCCTATTCGTCGACCTCGGGCTCACAGGAGACTTCTGGGGGCTGCGCTGATGACCCGCGGGGCGTCAGATGGTCGGACCGGGCGGCGCCGGAAGGAGCGCTGCGGCCCACGCGGCGGCGCCGAGGAGCCGGCGGTCCGACCCGCGAGCGCCGACGAGCTGCAGTCCGAGCGGTAGGCCCGACGGACCCAGCCCCGTGGGGATCACGAGCGCCGGCGCCCCGACGAACGTCCAGCGCGAGCAGAACCGTGGGTCGCCGGTCGTCTCGATCGTCGGCGCCTCGCCGGTGGTCGGGATGCTGAGGATCGCGTCGTACGGGGCCGCCCATTCGTTGAAGGCCGCGATGAGCCGCAGCCGCTCGCGGAGCGTCGGGTCGTACTCGTCCGCCGGGATCGTGAGGCCGCGCTCGAAGAACAGCCGCGCCTTCTCGCTCACGTCCATCGGCCGTGCTGCCGCCATTGGTCCGAGCGTGCGCGCGGACTCGTAGGCCATGACGGCCTGGATGAGCGCCGGCGCGTCGTCGAGCCCGTCGGGCAAGGCAGGCCACTCGATCGGTCCACCCTCGCTCGCCAGCGCATCGACGTCCGCTTGAAAGCGCGCGCGCATGGCGGCGTCCGCCGCGTGCCAATCGCTCGTCCGGACGGCGGCGAACCGCGGGACCCGCTCCGCCGAAGCGGACCACCACTCATCCGCCGCATCGCCCGCGACCGCAGCCGCGAGACGCGCAACGGAGGCGACGTCGCTCGCGAACAGGCCGACCTGATCGAGCGTCTTCGAGAATTCGAGCGCGCCCGCCGTCGAGAGGCGGCCGCCGGTGGGCTTGAATCCGACGACACCGGAGAAGGCACCCGGCCGGATCGTCGAGCCGTTGGTCTGGGTGCCGATGGCGCCCGGGATCACGGCGGCCGCGACCGCGGCAGCGGAGCCCATCGACGAGCCGCCGGGCGTGCGCCGCAGGTCATAGGGATTGCGCGTCGGGCCAGGCGTGAGGAACGCGAGCTCCGCGGTGATCGTCTTCCCGACGACGATCGCACCCGCGCTCTCGAGCGCGCGCACGACGTCCGAGGAGCGCTCCGGCACGCGGCCGCGGAAGAGGGCCGAGCCGTTCTCCGTCGGGATGCCCGCCGTATCGAAGACATCCTTCACGCCGATCGGCACGCCGTGCAGGAGGCCGCGAGGTACCTCCGCGTCCCGTTCGCGAGCCAGCCGGCGCGCGCGATCTGGATCCAGCCATGCGAACGCGTGGAGGCTCGGCTCGGTCGCCGCGTAGCGATCGAGACAGGCCTCGATCAGCTCGGCGCTGGAAAGCTCCCGGCCGCGGATGGCGTCGGCCGCTTCGCAGAGGTCTTCGAGGGGGCGCATCGCTTGGCCATCATGCGCGTGAGCCGGCGCACCCGTGCCTCGGCCTGCGCGCGCCAGCGGGGCGTGCCGAGCCCGAGCTCCAGCAGGAGCTCGACCATCCGCAGCGCGCCTTCGCCGTGGCCGCGCACTTCGAGGGCTTTGGCATACGGCAGCGCGACGCGGATGCGCAGCTCGCTGTCGGCGTCGGCGTAGGCACTCTCGTAGCAGAGGTACGCGATGTCGTGCTCGCCGGCCCGTTCGAATGCTTTCCCGAGCGCGAACGCGGCGGGCGCGTGGTCCGGGGCGCGGCCGTCGCGCGCGTCGATCACGGCCTGCGCGATGCGGTCGGTGATCCGGACCAGCGACACGATGTCCCGGGCGTTGTGCTTGAGGATCGGCTCGATGAGCCGCGGGTCGCGGAGGGCGAGCCAGCGGAAGTAGCGCTCCGGGATGAGTGCGCCCGGGATGTCATCCTCGCGCACGATGTCGAGGACCGAGTCTTCGAGCTGTCGCAGCGAGGTCGAGCCGAAACGGTCGCGCCACAAGCGACGTGCGGGGTGCAGGAGGTCCAGGTGCGACTCGTCCACGCTCAGGTCCGACCGCAGCGTCATCACGAAGCGCGTGCGCAAGAGCGGGAGGTCGAAGCACTTCCCGTTATAGGACGCGCAGGCCCTGAACGGCGCGAGCTCCTCGCGCAGCGCGGACACGAAAGCCGCCTCGCTCCCGAGGTCATGCAGCAGGTGCTGGCGCAGCACGAGCTCTCCGTCGCGCAGGTGCGCCGTGCCGAGAAGGAACACGTACGTTCCGGTGCCGCCCATGAGGCCGGTCGTCTCCGTGTCGAGGAAGACGATGTCCTCCCAACGGGACGGCGACGTCCCTTTCAGCCCGAGGTGCGTGACCACGCGCGCATCGGGCTCGCTCTGCCCGACGACGGTGAGACCCAGGGTCGCGAGGTCGATCCGTTGCTCGATGACCTCGAACGGCCGATCTGACCGCATCGCGGGCTGACGGGTGACCCGGCCCAGCGGGAGCACGTCGAGTCTCGCGCGGAGGTCCCTCACGCGAGCTGCCGGAGCAGCTCCGCGACGCC
>JAXDLK010000319.1:0-9227 GCA_034666665.1 Candidatus Binatota bacterium | reverse complement strand
GCCGACCTCGAGGAGCGTCATCATCCCCGCCTCGGCGTGCTCCTGGATGTGGCAGTGAAGCATCCATGTGCCCCGATCGAGCGGAACGATGCCGACGTCGACCGTCTCCTTGCGGTGGACGAGCACGGTGTCGCGGAAGAACGGCTCGTCCACGGGCTTGCCGTCGCGCGCGAGCACTTTGAAGAACTGCCCGTGGATGTGCATCGGGTGGAGCCGGAACGACTGGTTCACGAAGCGGAGCCGGCTCCAGCGGTTCGGCGGGAGGGTCTCCGCGGGACCGACCGGCATCGCGTGTCCGGGAAAGGCCCTGTCGTTGATCGTCCATTCGATCCCGAACTCGCCACCGCGCCGGGCGTTGAGGAGGTACTGGCCGCGGACCGGAACCGACATGCCCTCCTTCCAGGCGGGGACTCGCGGGTTCGTGGGAGCAGGGAACTTCGGCGTCGCGACGACTTCGTCGAGCACGCGGATCGAAGCCAGCGGAAAGGGCCGGCGCGTGAAGCGGTCCATGACCACGATCGTCCGTCCGCGCTGCTCGGGCCCGAACGTGACGTCGAGGTCGAGGCGGTTGCCCGGAGCCAGCTCGAATCCGGCCGGGGCGAGCGGGCGTGCCGTGTACGTTCCGTCCACGGCGATCACCTTGGCGTCGAGCCCGGCGAAATCGGGCGCGAATACCCGACCGTTGGCGGCGTCGACGAGCCGCAGGCGAATCCGCTCGCCGGCCTTCACGACCAGCTCTTCGCGAGTCGAGCCGTTGACCGTCACCACGTTTCCCCATCGGCCGTCGTGCATGAGATCGCGGGGCGTATTGAAGGCAGGGTCGATTTCGCCTTCGCGGGTGATCAGCCAGTCGTCGAGCACCCAGACGACGTCCTGGGAGTACGGCAGAGGATTCTCGTCCTCGACGATCAAGACTCCGTAGAGCCCCCGTTCGAGCTGCTCGCTACCGCGGAGATGCGGGTGGAACCAGAAGGTGCCCGGGTCCTTGGGAGCGAAGCGGTAGACGAATTTGCCGCCGGGGGGGATCGGCGGTTGGGTGACGCCGGGAACTCCGTCCATGGCGTTGGGTACCCGGACACCGTGCCAGTGAATCGTGGTCGGCTGCGGGAGATCGTTGGTCAGTTCGAACCGCAACGTCTCGCCGAGGCGAACGCGCAAAGTCGGGCCGGGTACTCGGCCGTCGTAAGCCCAGACCGCGAGGCGCCGACCGTCGAGCTGCGGAACCTCCGACGGTGCCGCACGGACCTCGTAGCGCCGTTCGCGGCCGGTATCGCGAGCTTCCGCGGGATAGGCGTCGCGGAACTCTCGGAGGAGGCGCTCTTCGACACTTGCTGGACGTCGCGCGAGGAGCGAGATCGCCAGCACGATGGTTGCAGCGACCGAGGCGACGGCGAGCGCCGACCTACGCCGGACGAGCGATGTCACGTCGCGATCCGTCGCAGTTCGTCTGTATCGACGCACCTACCTCGAACCCGACGTTCGCCGGGTGTCGTGGCGAATGTTCTGTTTTTACGCGTTTGACCCTCGGCGCCGTCCTCGGGGGCTGGCGTGGACTCCGTTCTAGCCTTATCGGCGAAGACATGAAGTCTACGGAGCGCGAGGAGGCAGACCGGGTCGCCACGGATCCCATCTGCGGCATGTCGGTCTCCCCCGACAGCCCACATCGCGTGACGCGCGACGACGTCACGCATCTCTTCTGCAGCGCGCGCTGCCGGGAGAGGTTCGAACGCGGCGCCTCGGGGAACGCCGTAGCCTCTCCCACGGCTCATGCCGATCGATCGCAGGGTCCAGCGCCGCACCTCGGAATGGCCGAGTGGACCTGTCCGATGCATCCCGAGATCGTGCGGAGCGCGCCGGGCAGCTGCCCGATCTGCGGCATGGCGCTCGAGCCGCGAAACGTCACGGCAGAGGAGGGCGAAAGCTCCGAGCTCGTCGACATGCGGCAGCGGTTCATGGTGGCCGCGGCGCTTACCGTCCCGCTGATGATGATTGCCATGCGCGATCTCGTTCCCGGCGACGACTTCGCTCCGCCGCGCCTCCTGTCGTTCGTCGAGCTCTTCCTCGCCACTCCGGTGGTGCTCTGGTGCGGGCTGCCGTTCTTCGTCCGCGCCTGGCAGTCGATCGTCAACCGGAACCTCAACATGTTCACGCTGATCGGCCTCGGCGTCGCCGTCGCATACGTCTACAGTCTGATCGCAGTCCTGTTTCCCTGGATGTTCCCCGCCTCCTTCCGCACGCACGGCGGCGAGGTGGGAGTCTATTTCGAAGCGGCCGGGGCGATCGTCACGCTGGTCCTTCTCGGCCAGGTGCTCGAGCTCCGCGCGCGGAGCCGGACCGGGGCGGCGATCCGCTCGTTGCTCGGCCTGGCTCCGAAGACGGCGCGCCGCGTCCTGAACGACGGCCGCGAAGAGGACGTCCCGGTCGATCAGGTGCAGGTCGGTGATCGGCTACGCGTCCGCCCGGGGGAGAAGATTCCGGTCGACGGCGTCGTCCTCGAAGGTCGCAGCTCCGTCGACGAGTCGATGGTCACGGGAGAAGCGATCCCGGTCGAGAAAGGACCGGGCGACGCCGTGATCGGCGCGACCGTGAACGGAACCGGTAGCCTGATCATCCGGGCCGAGCGGGTGGGCGAGGGGACACTCCTCGCCCGCATCGTCCGGATGGTCGCGGAGGCGCAGCGGAGCCGTGCGCCGATCCAGCGGCTCGCCGACGCCGTCGCCGCGTGGTTCGTTCCGGCCGTGATCGCCGTCGCGGTCGCCACGTTCCTCGTATGGTCCCTGATCGGTCCGGAGCCGCGGCTCGCGCACGCGATGGTGAATGCGGTCGCCGTGCTGATCATCGCCTGTCCGTGCGCTCTCGGGCTCGCGACTCCGATGTCGATCATGGTCGCGATGGGTCGCGGTGCCACGTTCGGCGTGCTCTTCAAGAACGGCGAGGCCGTCGAGACGCTCCGGAAGATCGACACCTTGGTCGTCGACAAGACCGGGACGCTGACGGAAGGAAGGCCGCGGCTGGTGGCGGTCGTCGCCGCCGACGGATTCGAGGAGTCGGAAGTCCTCGGGCTCGCGGCGTCGCTCGAGCGGGCGAGCGAGCACCCGCTCGCGGCGGCGATCGTCACGGGCGCGAGGGATCGCGGCGCGAACCTGCCGGAGGCGGGCGATTTCGCGTCGCTCACCGGCAAGGGAGTCACGGGCATCGTCGGCGGCCGTCGCGTCGCGCTCGGCAACCGGCGCTTGCTCGACGATCTCGCCGTCGAGGTGCGGGATCTCGCCGCGAAGGCGGATGCGATGAGATCGGAGGGTCAGACCGTCATGTTCCTCGCGGTCGATGGCCGTGTCGCGGGACTGATCGGCGTCGCGGATCCGATCAAGGAGACGACTCCCGAAGCGGTGCGCGCGCTCCACGAGGACCGGATCCACGTCATCATGCTGACCGGCGACAGCCGCGCGACCGCGGACGCCGTGGCTCGCAAGATCGGCATCGACGACGTGATCGCGGAGGTGCTGCCGGACCAGAAGGCCGAGGTGATCCGGCGCCTGCAGTCCGAGGGAAAGCTGGTGGCGATGGCGGGAGACGGCATCAACGATGCGCCGGCTCTCGCGCGCGCGGACGTCGGCATCGCCATGGGAACGGGAACCGACATCGCGATGGAGAGTGCCGGCGTCACGCTCGTGAAGGGTGATCTCCGCGGCATCGTTCGTGCGCGGCGCCTCTCGCGCGCGACGATTCGGAACATCCAGCAGAACCTCTTCCTGGCGTTCGTCTACAACACGCTCGGAGTGCCGATCGCCGCGGGCGTGCTGTACCCGTTCTTCGGAATTCTCCTCTCGCCGATGATCGCGGCGGCGGCGATGAGCGCGAGCTCGGTGTCGGTGATCGCCAACGCCCTGCGACTCCGTCGCGTGGCGCTCTGACCCGGCGGACCCCCACGCGGGGGGAGTCCCTCACCCGGCGCTTGCGCGCCACCCTCTCCCAGGATGGGAGAGGGAATTCGGTAGAGGGTTCCCTGTGGACGCGGTCGTCAGACGTCGATGCCGTCGCGACGGAGCTCGTCGGCGGTTGCCCGGCTGGCCACGGTGGAGCGAGGGTGCCGGTACCAGCCCGGATCGCGGTCGTCGCTGTCGAGCTTCTCCCGGACCTTGAGCAAGGTGAAGAGGCCGCCCATCGTGATGTAGTCGAACGGCCCGGCGCCGCCGCGCATGGGGATGCTGTTCTCCGGTACGGGCACGTGTCCGGATTCGACGTGCATGCCGTGCTCCGCCATGCCGTCGGTTCCCATCGTCATGTAGCCGGGCAGGAGCTGGCGCACCCGGGCGTCGACATCGCCCGCTTCGACCCCGATCATGTTGGGAAACTTGTCGCCCATCTGGTTCATCACGTGGTGCGTCATGTGGCAGTGCATCGCCCAGTCGCCCGGCGCGTCGGCGACGAACTCGAACGTGCGCGACTGTCCGATCGCCACCAGCACCGACGTCTCGAGCTGCTGCGCGGACGCGGGAATCTGCCCGCCGTCGGTCTCGGTCACGCGGAACTGGTAGCCGTGGAGGTGGATCGGATGATGGTTCATCGCGGCGACGTTCGCGACGCGGATCCGCACCCGGTCGCCGAGCCTCGCGAGCATCGGCGCCGTCGCCGGGAATGCCTTGCCGTTCAACGTGAAGAGGTTGAAGCCGAGCATCTCGTTCGGGTTCGGGCGCGCGGTGCCGACGTCGATGCGCCACTCGGCGAGCATGTAGGCGAAGTCACGATCCGGTCGCTCTCGCGGCGCGCGGGGATGGATCACGAAGAGGCCCATGGTGCCGAGCGCCATCTGGGTCATCTCGTCGTGGTGCGAGTGGTACATGTGCGTGCCGTGCTGGCGCAGCGTGAACTCGTAGCGGAACGTCTCGCCCGGACGGATCACCTTCTGCGTCAGGCCCGCGACCCCGTCCATGCCGTTCGGGACCAGGAGCCCGTGCCAGTGAACGCTCGTGCCGGAAGGCAGCCGGTTCGTCACGTAGATGCGGACGCGATCGCCCTCCACGGCTTCGATCGTCGGGCCGTGGATGCGGCCGTTGAAGCCCCAGCAGTGCGCCTTCAGACCCGGCGCGAACTCGTGCTCTACCTCCTCGGCGATCAGGTGGTAGACCTTGACGCCATCAACCGCCTTCCACGCGAGCGACACGTTGTTCGGAGTGACCACGGGCGTGTAGTCCTTGCCGGCCTCGCCCAGCGGAAGCGCGGGGCGCCGATCGATCGGCGGATCGCCTTCACGCGGTCCCTCGGATGAGCGGACGTTCGAGGTCTCGCTGGCCGGCAAGTGGTGCGACGGGTGCTGCGCTCGCGCCGTGGAGACGCCGGCGCCGAGCGCGGCCGCGCTGACGAGGAACGCTCGGCGGCCGATCGTTCGATCGTGGTCGGTCTTCATGATCGGGTACCCATCCTTTCGGGTCATCAAAGTGCCGGGAACGGGAATCGCGGCAGTTGCTCGAGAGCCGGGGGAGCAGGGGCGGGCTCGCCCGGAGGAAGCCGACCGGCGAGGACCAGCCCGAGATCGGCCCGGGCCGTCCAGTAACTGGTGAGCGCCTCGATGTAGCGCTCGGCGGTCGTGATCTGCTGCTCTTCCGCGCGCAGAACGTCGAGGGGGCCCACCTGCATTGCGTTGTACTGCAGCGTGGTCTCGCGAAGGACCCGCTCGCGCACCGGCAGCATCACGTTCCGGTAGTGAAGCGCCCGATCCCGGTGCCCGGCGACGCGGTCGCGCGCCGATCGCGCGGCGGAACGGATCCGTACCGCGAGCGCCTGGCGGAGCTCGCGAGCGCGCTCGAGCTCGGCGCGTGCGCGGGCGAGTCGCGCCTGGCCTCGATCGAAGAGCGGAATCGGCAGCGTGAGCGTCGGTCCGAGCTGCCACGTCGAACGCTTGCGCTCGCTCCTTCCGCCGACGACCGTTTCCGGGAAGAGCGCGTCGGCGCGGTCGAGCCCGAGCACTCGGCCCGCGGCGGTGACCAGTTGCGCGGCGGCCGCGAGGTCGAGGCTCCGCTCGCTGGCGCGCGCTTCGATCCGTCGGAGATCGAGCGCGTCCGCTGGAGGGTCGGGGAGTCGGCTGGAGGCGGTCTTCCAGTCGCTTGCGACCGGGTCCGAAAAGGCCATCAGCACGTTCAGCCGCTCGCGGCTCTCGCGCGCGTCGATCTCGGCGGCACTGACGTCGAGCTTCGCCTCCTCCGCGATGCTCTCCTCCGAGGCGAGCGCCAGGGCCGTGACGTTCCCCGCCTCGCGAAGTCGTCGGGTGAGCTCGAACGATGCCGCGGTCGACGCTCCGACCTGGCGGCGGACCTCGAGCATCTGCTCGTCGGCCTGGTGCCGGTAATAGGCGATCTGCGTCCGCCAGACGAAATCCAGGACCTCACCGGCGACTCGAAGCTTGGTCCGCTCGAGCATGGCCGCAGCGACCTGTCTCCGGAGCGGTACGTACAAGAGGTCGATGACGTCCATGGCCACGCCGAACGAGATGTCGGCCGTCCCGCCACCGATCGGAACCCCCGCGACGGCATCGAGCACCGGGTTGTGAAGAAGCGTCGCCTGAACGACGTCGGACTGAGAGACGTCGAGGTCCGTGTAGAGTGCGCGAAGATCCCGGTTCTGGAGGAGCATCACCTCGACGGTCTCGTCGACCGTGAGACCATTCGTCAGGAGAGAGCGGATTCGACGCTCCACGGCGCGGCGGTCCTGTGAAGGGAACGCCGGCGTCACGCCGCGGCCCGAGCGTTCACGCACGAGGTGCGCGACTTCTTCGCGGGCCGGGCCTGAATCCAGAGCGAGAGCAGCACAGCCCGCAAGCAGCGCCGGCGCGACCAATGTGGTGAGGAACGCAGCCCTGCGGCGCCCGCCCGCGCGCGTCCGTGCTCCATCTCGCCGACGGCGCGTAGCCGCTTTCGACTCGCGCAAAATCTCCGTTACGGCCTGTCTCATGAGCTCCTCTCCTCCGCCCTCTGGCTGCGTCGTGGCGCAACGGCACGATCCGACGCATGCGCGAGTCGCGCAGCGGTCGGAGCCCTCGGCTTCGAGGGCGACGCCGGGAGTCAGCTCAGAGGAGAAGGGACTGCAGGAGGAGATGAGGCCGCAGCGAACGCGGCAGGGAAGGGGATGTCGCGACTCGGATCGAAGTCTCGACCCCGGAGGGTGCGAAGGTGGCCAGAGCCGCGGCGGCGTGCAGCGGCTGCCGGACGTGACGCTCCTCGCCCGCTCGAGCGGGCTTCTGCGTGGCGGCAGCGGTCGCGGGTTGCCGGCAGCAGGCGGGTGCGGCGTCCCGGGATGGGGTGCTTGGACCGCCCGGGTGGCAACGAGGTGTCGAGGCGCCGACGTCGTGCATCGTGGCTGCGCAGGCGAAGGCGGAGTGTATCGCCGCCGTGAGGACGACGGTCAGGGCCAAGGCGAGCGCGATCCGTGCCCGGAGCGTCATCGGTAGGGACGCTATTCGCGCCTCCGGATCGTGTCAATCAGCCGGCGACCGAGCCGTCGTGGTCGGAGACGACGACGCTTGTCGGACCGGGTCCTCCATGCCGGCGCCTCACGGCATGCTGCAGCGGAAAGGCTGGTATGAGATATTCGTGAGGAGGCCGGAGGTGCTCTCGGGCCCGAGTACGGGGTATCGAGCAGGCCTCGGGACGAGGAGTCGATGAACCGCGGACGGACGTGTGCGAGGATTGCGACGACGGACGATGTCTGCGGGACCCGTTCGCGCATCGGACGTTCGGTCGAGGCCGAGAGCTGCGACGCGGGCAGCACGTCAAAGGAGTACACGCGATGCCTGGAGTGATGTATCCCACCCTTTCGCCAACCGAGAACGCCCTGCTGCAGGCCGCCGCAACGATTCTCGCGGCAAGGACGGCGGACAAGGTCGCGAGCGAGGTGAACCAGGCAGTCTACAACCGCGCGGTCGAGGACGCGATGCGCCTCGAAGACATCGTGCGCGACCGCGTCCGCGGGCGAGCGGCGCGGCCGGCGCCGGCATCGGAGGAGGGCGAGGGATGATCGGTCGCGGAGAGTCCGTTGCCGGCGGGGCGAAACGGTAGGGTGTCGGAGCGGGAGAATCGATCTCGAGTGGCAGTGAGACTCACCCGGAAGCAGATCGTCGACGCATTCACGAACGCTTTCCGGCCGCACAGCTGCAGGACGGAGGTCTTCGACTCCGACCAGCGCATCCGGTTCGCGATCTTCGATCCGGACGGAGCACGCATCTACGATGGCGATGATCGAGGTGTGGCGTTGGAGTCGCTCAGCCAGCCCGCCGAGCTCGGAGCTGCGATCCGATCCGCGCGCGAAGCGTTGCGGTCGAAAGGCTACCAACTGGCGGATCGATGAAGCGCTCTTCGGGGTGACGGCAACCTGCGACGCGGACGAGATCCGTCGATGACGTGTTCTCAATGCGGCGAGCAGATCGGCGAAGACGCAGCCGGCTGCGAAAAATGTGGCGGCGAGGTGTACGCGGACAGCAAGAAGGAAGACGTCCAGCCGTGTCCCTACTGCGGCCGCTCGATCAGCCGCCGCGCGCCGACGTGTCCCGAGTGCGGAGCATCGCTCGAGCCCCGACACCCGACCCATCAGCGGCCATTCTTCTCTGCACAGCCGGACCTCTCGCCGGGCCGGAGGACCGAGCCGCTCGGGAAGCGCCGAGACCTCGGGAAGATACTCAGCGACTTCAAGAGCCGCGTCGCAGCACGCGGGCGGCGTGGCTGAAGTCCGCGCGCCTCGACCCTGGCGCCGACGATCTGGATACGCTTGCCGACCGGCCCGGACCTGCGGTAGCGGTACGGAAGCGTCCTGCAGGCGGAGAGGAGATTTGGTCGTCGATGTACCGGCCGATTTCTCGCCGACTTCGTCCGCGGTCGTGAACGGAGCACCTTCGAGCTGAGCTGACGATACGAGGGGCGGCTCGATCGCTCGAGCCCGCGTGAGACGATGCCGAGGAAGATCTACACGGTCACGCCCGCCGCCGGTGAGGGCTGGAAGATCGAAGGGGCTCGCGAGGGTCGCTTCTTGAAGAAGACCGCGGCGATCGAGAAGGCGAAGGAGCTCGCGAGCGCGCACCAGCCGGCTCAGGTGCGGGTGAAGGCCCGCAATGGGCGAATCGAAAAGGAGTGGAAATTTCCCCCGAGCTCCGGCCTGCGTCGGACGTTGGGGTGATCGCGTGTGCTCGGTCGCCGGGTTCCTGGTGGGTGCGATCGTCCCGTCGGGCGAAGAGGATCTCA
>JAXDLK010000318.1:0-9656 GCA_034666665.1 Candidatus Binatota bacterium | reverse complement strand
AGACCAGCAAGGTGTACGGGCCCACCGGCTCGAGCGCGAGGTGCACGGACGAGAAGAGCAGCGTCTGGCTCGCGAGGTAGATCTGCACGACGAAGATGCTGCCGATGCCGAGCACCATGAACTTGATTTGCCAGCGCTTGCTTCCCGTCGAAGCCCGCAGCGTCCCTTCGAGGTTCGAGAGGATGAGCACCGCTACCAACAGCTCGACCGCGTAGAACACCTGCCCCGCCCACCCGAGCGGGAGGAACTCGGGCGCGGGAGCGTCCGCGGCGTAATCCAGCGCGTAGAGCGACCAGCGAAACATGGTCGCGAGCTGGATCGGCAGAACGACCGAGCCGAGCAGCAGCCAGCGCGACCGGAGCAGGAGCTCGCGAGAATTCGATCGCGCGAACGAGAGGCTGAACAGGAGCCAGGTCGCACCGGCGACTCCCACCACCAGCGCCTTCCACTGATGCCAGGCGACGACCTCCATCAGCGACGTGGCGCTCGCGGCGAACGCCTGGCACGCGGTGATCGCGCCGAGCAGGAGCATGCCCATCGCGAACACGCGCGGCACGAACGCCCGCGGGCTGTCCGCCAGACCCAGGATGGCGAGCACGACGCAGAAGCCCGTCGCGGTGAAACCGGCGAGCTCTGCGCCGCTCATCGGGTGCCGGTCGCGCTCGTCAGTCGAGCGTCCGGAGCTGACGCTCCGCTTCCTGCGATCCCGAAAAATGCGGGTCGAGCCGCAGCGCCTTCGCGAGCGCCTCCTTCGCCTCCGCACGCTTGCCGAGCTGCAAGCGGGTCATACCGAGATGATATTGCACCAGGGCGTCGTCCGGAAGCTTGCCCGCGCTCCCCTCGAGCAGCGTGATGGCGCGCTCGTACACGCCGCGCTTGTAGAGGATCCACCCGAGCGTGTCCGAGATCCGCGGGTCTTCCGGCGCCGCCTCCTTCGCCTGCTGCGCGAGCTGGAGCGCCTTCTCCTTGTCCCCGTCGTGCTCCGAGTAGAGGTAGGCGAGGTTGTTCGCCGCGGTCGCGAAGCCGGGATCGATCTCCAGCGCCTTCTCGTACGCAGCCGTCGCTTGGGGGATCGCCTCGCGCCGCTCGTGAACCTGCGCGAGCAAGACGTACGGAGCTGCGTTCCGGGGCTCCGCCGCGATCGCCTGCTCGAGCTCTCGCACCGCCTCGTCGTCCCGGCGCGCGGCGGCGTACAGCGCTCCGAGCGCCACGCGCGCACGGGTGAACCGCGGGTCGAGCTCGAGGGCATGGCGGTACTCCTCCTCCGCCTTCTTCGCGTCCCCGCGTTCCTGGAAGACGCCGCCCCGGAGGTATCGCAGTGCCGCGGCCCGCGGTGCAGCCTCGATCTGCCGGTCGAGACGTGCGAGCGCGGCTTCGACCTCACCCGCTGCCATCTTCATGGCCACGAGCTGAGCGGCCGCATCGGCGAACTCCGGATTGAGCGCGAGCGCCTTCTCGAATTGCTCGGCCGCCGCATCGGCTCGATCCTCGGCGCGGAGCGCGAGCCCGAGAAAGTACGGACCGCGCGGGTCCTTCGGCTGGAGCTCGACGAAGCGCTGGAGCGGCGCTTCCGCGGCCTTGGCGTCGCCCTTGGCGAGATGCGCGGAGCCGAGCAGGAGCTGCGCCGCGGCTCGTCGGGGCTGCGCCCCGATCAACTTCTGCAGGTCGTCGATCGCCACCTGCGGCGCACCCGTGCGAAGGTTCAGCTCCGCGAGCTCGACGACCGCTTCCGCGTAATTCGGCGCGACGGTGACCGCCTCGTGAAGCTCCGTCTTCGCCTGCTCGATCTTCCCCGCCTCGCGATAGGCGAGCCCGAGATAGAAGTGCGCCGGAGGGAAGTTCGGCTCCGCTTTCAGGAGCTTCTGGAACTGCTCGATCGCATCCGTCTGGTTCTGCTGCGCGAGCCGCAAGCGGCCGAGCAGGAGGAGACCGTCGACGTCGTTCGCGTCCTTCTCGAGGAGCTTGCGGATGGCCGCCTCCGCGTCGTCGAGCTTTCCTTCCGCCATCGCGAGCTGCGCGCGACGCCTCCACGCCGGCAGGAACTCGGGCTTCTTCTCGTTCGCGTCCGCGAGGAGCTTCTTCGCCTCGTCGGGCTTGCCGAGGAGCAGGTAGAAGTCGACGAGCTTCAACCTCGCCAGCGAGTCGAGGGGGGCGAGCTCGGCCGCTGCCTTGAACTCCCGTTCGGCGGCGTTCACGTCTCGCTTCGCCAGGCTCAGGCTCGCGAGCGCCGAATGGGCCTCCACCGACTTCGGCTCGCGCCGAACGGCCTCGGCGAACTCCTGCTCGGCGACCACCGGATCTCGCTTGCGGAGGTGCAAGCTGCCGACGGCGAGGTGGAATCGGGCGCGACCCTCGTGCTTCCCACGGACCGCCTCGAGCTTCGCCAGCACGTCGTCCACGTCCTCCGCCTGCGACGCGGTGCCGGCGAGCAGGATGAGTCCTTCGAGGTGGGACGGGTCGGTCTGGACGATGAAGCTCGCCTCGTTGCGCGCCTCGTCCGGCTTTCCTCCGGCGAGATAGATCCTGCCGAGCCTGAGACGCACCTCGAGGTCATTCGGCTCGAGCTGCTCGGCCCGCATGAGATAGCGAAACGCCTGCCCGAGCTCCTCGAGCTCGTAGTGAGCGAGCCCGAGGCGGGCGAGCGCGTGCGGCTGGTTCGGCTGGATCTTCAGGACGTTTCCGTACTCCAGCACCGCCTCGCGGTACTTCTGCTGATCGAAGTACTGGTCGCCGCGCTGCAGATGGTCGGCCATCTTCTGCTCGGGAGAGGCGGAGCACGCGATCAGGAAGACCACCAGAAATGCCAGGGCGACCCGGCGACAAGCGTGAGACATCGACCATTCCTCTCTTGGATCCCACCGCCAGGTTCACCCGGGCAGGAACTCCGGCAGCCGCGGGTGAAGCGCGCGAACGAATCCTCGAAGCAGCGGCGACATCGCCTTCGCGGTGCCTCCGAGCTCGACCGTGGACACGCGGATCACCGCCGCGTCGGTGCGGTGGTGCAGGATGGCGTTCCGCACCAGCGCGATCTTGCCGCCGATCTCGCTGGCCGTGGTTTCGCCGCGGGATTGGTACCAGTAGACGACGAGCTGCTGCTCGGCGCCGTTCTGCAGCAGGTACTCGTTCGCATCGATCGTACCGCTCGGCTCGACCGGAAGCTGCACGCGACTCGCCTCGAGCGGCTCCCAGCCACCGCCCGGCAGACAGTTCTTCGGCGAATGCACCTGAGCTCCCTTCCGCTGCGTGGCCCAGTATCCGATGTACAGCCACAGGCTCGCGCCGGAGGGGTGCTGGTAGCGCCGCATGAGGTAGTCCGTGGGCCGGAGCACGTCCAGGACGTCTTCCGAGAAGAGGGTGGTCTCGCGGCCGCGCCATTCGGCGATGCGATCCGGGAAGGAGGCCAGCGGCTTGCGGAGCGGCACTGCCTCGCTCTCGTCGAAGAACCGCAGGAGCACGAACGTGAACAGCAGCACGCCCGCGGAAGCGGCGAACCGCCTCGAGCCCGTCATGCGGGTCCGGTGGCCGGCTGCCGGAGCGATCGCCCGAGGGAAAGCAGGGCGTGCACCGCGAGCAGACAGAGAAACGCCACGATGAAGATCAACCAGCCGGAAAACGCGTGAAAGAAGCCCTGCGCGTATTCGACGCCGAACCACTGACCGATGAGAGCGGTCAGCACGATGCGGGCCGCATTCGCCAGGATCGTGATCGGAACCGACGCGAGCACCAAGACTGCCATCGACAGAGCGCCGGGCAGCGTCAGGTACGCCCAGACGACCGCCAGCGCGAGCAGGGACACGAGCGAGCGGATGCCGCTGCAGGCTTCGGTCACTCCGAGCGAGATCTGACTCAGATGGATGACGTTGCCGTCGCGCAGCACCGGCATGCCGAGCTGCTCGATCGTCCAGGTCGCATTCTTGGCTGCGAGACCTTGAAGGGGGAACGCGATCGCGTTGAACGCAATCGCCGGGAGCGGAACCATGAAGAAGAGGAACAGGATCGGGAACGCGATCGCCGCGAGCGTCGGCCGCCCGCGATGGAAGAGCACCAGTCCCGCGATCGCGACGATCAGGGAGCTCCGCATGAGAAAGTTCTCGCCCCCGATCACGCCGAGGACCAGAAGCGACATGGCGCCGGCGAGCAGCCCGAGACCCCAGGGACTGCCTGCGGGCGGCAACGCTCGAAGGTGCTCACGGCGTTCCCAGACCACGTACGCCGAAAAGAGCGGGATCAAGAAGCCGTGAGAGTAGTTGGGATCGTCCCACCATTGGATCGCCATGTCGCGGACGACGTCGGCGTATAGCAGCGCGAGGAGCCCGGCGATCGCCGCAATGCCGATCGCGACGCCACCGAAATCCCGGACCAGTACCATCCGATTCGCGGAGACCGATACGCCCGGGGTGTCTCCTGAGATCCTCACGGGTCACCATCGAAGGTAACAGACGGGGCCCGGCGGAACCAACGCTGCGGCTGCCACCAACCCGGCTCACCGCCGCGCCGAGAATTCGCCACGCCGTGATGTCCGCACCTGCCATGATTTTGACGTGCCGAACAAAGCTCATGAATTATCAATTACTTAGCCGTGGCCCCACTCCTGCATCGAGCTCTCCTCGGAGACTCGAAGATGCAGACCTCGAAAAATCGGCACCTGATGCTCGGCCTTCTCAGCGCCCTCACGCTCGACGCGGTCGTTGCCCACGCGGCAACGCCTGCAGTCAGCGTGGCGGTTCCCTCACCGGCGCAGGGCTCGGTGTCGGTCGTCGCGACGGCGGGGCGCCCGCGCCGGCTTCAGCGGCTCGAGATCCAGATCGACGGCACCTCGGTCGCCGCGTGTGCTTCGACGCCATGCCGGTACGAATGGGACACGAGCTCGGCCGGCGCGGGCATTCACGAGGTCCGCGCGACCGCGATCCTCCGCGGAGGCGCCCGCCGCACCCGCCGCCGGAACGTCGAGGTCACCGCCGATGACCGCGGTCCCGTGGTCGTGCTGAACGCACCGGCCACCGCGACCGGTGCGGTGACGGTGGTGAGCTCGGCGACCGGTGACGACACGATCGCCAAGACGCGTCTCCTCGTCGACGGCCAGAGCGTGGGCGAGTTCCCCGGCGCATCCGTCCAATACCGGTGGGATTCGCGTGCGGTCACGAACGGCAGCCATCGGATCGAAGCCGTCGCGATCGATTCGACCGGCAATTCTGGATCCGCCGCACGCGACGTGGTGGTGCAGAACCGCGCAACCCGGCCGGCGAACGACTACACGGGCCCGCAGGTGACGCTGACGATGCCCACTTCCGTCTCCGGCTCAGTGACCTTGCTCACCTCCGCGACCGACCCGGCAGGAGTGGCCGTCATGGACCTCGAGCTCGACGGTACCTGGCTCGGCGAGTTCCCCAGCGATTCCTTCAGCTACGAGTGGAACTCGAACGACGTGAGCGACGGTCGCCATACGTTCGAGGTCGCCGCCTACGACACCAGCGGAAACGTCGCCTACGCGTCGGCGGAGTTCACCGTCCACAACTACGTGACGCGCCCGCCGACGACGACCGTGCCGCCGACCAGCGATCCGATCGAGATCCTCACCGGACCGCTGACGAGGATCGGCACCGAGACCGGCGTCCCCTCGGCGGCTCGCTTCGATCAGGCGGCGGTCGCCAAGGGTCGCACCTACGCCGACGCCTTCCCTGCGTTTCCGGACCGGATCTGGGACTCGAACTACTACGATCTCGCCCGCGTGCTGTACCAGATGCACTACCGCACCGGCGACGCGTACTGGCGCGACCGCGCGCGGGCCGTGGCACGGACTTGGCGTGACGATCCGATGAACCAGCAGATCGAAGCCTATCTCGCAGGGAACGAATCGCTCCGCGGCAGTCTCCCGCCGAACCGCAGCATGGCGACCCTCGGACTCGCGATCTACGCGCTCGAGATGCAGGACGCAGAAGCGCGGAAGATCGTTCACATGCATGCGCGGCTCGCCGAGCGTGCGCTCCACTGGCAGGACCAGCGGGAGACCGGCTACGGCCTGATGGCGCTCGTCGCCTCCACGTTCCTCGGTGACGACCACGCCGCGAACGCGAAGAAGCTCCTCGACGTGATCCTCGCCGCGCAAAAGGCGGACGGCCGCTGGGAGTCGCCTGGGGGCGAGCTCGTCGCCGTGCCGTTCACCCTGAACTACATGACCGGGATCCTCTGCGAGGCACTGATCCTCTACGACCGCGTGATCGGCGACGCTCGCATCCTCCCGGCGATTCTCAAGTCCATCGACTGGACCTGGAGCACGCAGTGGCTGCCCGCGGTGAAGAGCTTCCAGTACGCGAACCTCACCGCCGGAACCGTGAACACGGATCCCGCCCCGGTGCTGAGTGGGTTGATTCTCCCGGCCTGGGGATACGCCTTCTACAAGACCGGCGACACCATGTACCTCGAGCAGGGAAACCAGATCTTCCAGGGGCTCGCCGACAGCGGCACCGCGGAGATCTGGTCGGCGAAGCAGTACGCGCAGGTGTACCGCTCGTCCGCCTCCTACCTCGGGTTCATCTCGCTTCCCCGCTGACGTACGGCTTGCTCTCGCCGCCCCGGGTCGGTTCCGTCGGCGGCAGATCGGGCGGAAGAACCGACCGCGCCCACGTCACCCTCTGGCGGCGGGTGACGAAGCGCCAGAAGGCCACGACCGTCGTCCAGTTCAGCAGACAGAACACGTACGGGATTCCCAGCAGCGGAACACGCGAACGCGATCGACCGAGACCCCATCCGAGTGCGGCCACCGCGTAGAACGACACCTGCAGCGTGAACAACCACCGGCCAGCGGGCTGATCGATGCGCGCAGCGCTCGCCGCGAGCGCGACGAAGAGGAGCATCGGACTCACCAGCCGGAGCACCTTGTGCGACCAGGTCTGCAGCCACAGCCGATTCCGTGCGGGACTGAGCAGCCACGGATGGTGCGCGAACAGCTGGAAGTTTCCCGCGATCGTCCGCACTTTTCGAGTGAACTCCTCTTCCGCGCGCGTGGATACGCGGTCGTGCGCCACGGCGGCGCGCTCGAAGATGCTGCGCTCCCCCTGGCGCACGATGCGCATCGGGATCAGCACGTCGTCGAGCAGCGTATCCGGCGGGATGGGCTCGAAGCCCTGCTTCCGGATCGCGTAGATCGCACCGGTGGCACCGACCGTCGAATCGACGCAGCTCTCGCGAATGCGCAAGAATTTTTCATATCTCCAGTAGAAGCCGACACCCTCGCCGACACCGCTCTCGTCGCCGGCAAGGACGAGCTCACCGCTGACCGCACCGACGGCGGGATCGGCAAAGCAGCCGACGAGCGCGCGGAGCGCCGCCGGCTCGAAGCGCTGGCGGCAATCGCCGAGCACGACCACCTCCCCCTTCGCCTGCGGCACCACCTCGTTCAGCACCGCCGCCTTGCCGCGACGATCTGGAAACGCGCGTACGACGACACCGGCCGCCTCGAACCCGCGCGCGATCGCGACCGTGTCGTCGGTCGAGCCATCGGACGCGAGCACGATCTCCCGGCGCTCCGCGGGATAGTGCAGCGCGAGAAGGTTCTCGAGCCGCGCGGCGACTTGCGCCGCCTCGTCGTGCGCCACCACGACCACGGACACGGTCGGTTCGACCGCGCCGCGCCGCGGCGGGTTCGGACGGAACGCCGCCCAGGCGGCGATCAGCACCGGGTAGCCTGCATAGGTGTAGGCGAGCAGCAGCAGGCTCCCCCACAACAAGCCCTCGATCATCCGGCGCCTCCGGAGACCTCCATCCACTGAGCGAGCATCAAGAGGTTCCACAGGATCGCGCTGCGGTCGCGGCGGCGCGATCGGTGCTCCTCGATGACCGCGTGCAGGCCCGCCGGGGAAAACCAGCCGCTCTCCACCAACGGTCCCGCGCCGACGCGGCGCGCGAGTTCGCCGGCGAGATCGGCTCGCAGCCATTCGGCGACGGGGATGCTGAAGCCCATCTTCGGTCGGTCGAGAAAGCCCGGTGGAAAGAGCTCGCGCACGGCGTCGCGCATCAGCAGCTTCGATCCTCCGCCGCCCGTCTTGAAGCGCGACGGAATGCGCGCACAGAACTCGACCAGCTCGTGGTCCAAGAGCGGCGAGCGCCCTTCGAGCGAGTGCGCCATCGTCATGCGATCGACCTTCACCAGCAAGTCTTCGGGAAGGTAGGTCTCGATGTCGACGCGCAGCATGCGCGCGACGGCGTCCGCGTCGCCGTTGCCGGCGTACAGGCGGGAGAGATACCCATCCGCTTCACCGCCACGTCCGGCGAGGAACGCGGGTGAATAGAGGCCACGTCTCTCCTCGGGCTCGAGGAAACGCCGGAGGCTCGCGAACCGGTCCGCCGGCTCCATCGCGAGGCGGCGCACCAGACGCGCGACGCGTCCGTTGCCGTCGCCCGACGCGCGCGAGAACCGTTCCGCCACGATTCTCGGCAGGAACCGGGCGAGCCGCTCGAGGCGCTCCGCGGTCCGATACCAAGCGTAGCCGGCGAAGAGCTCGTCGCCGCCGTCCCCGTTCAACGCGACGGTCACGTGCTCGCGCGCGAGCTTGGACACGTACCAGACCGGCAGCGCGGACGAGTCGCCGTAGGGCTCACCGAAGTGGCGAGCGATCTCGGGCAGCACGGCCACCGCATCGGGCTCCACGACGAACTCGTGATGCTCCGTGCCGAACCGCTCGGCGACCGCGCGGGCGTGCTCGAGCTCGTCGTAGCGGCTGGACGAGAAGCCGATCGAGAAGGTCCGCACCGGCTTCGCGCCGAGGCCGCTCATGATCGCCACGATCGTGCTCGAGTCGACGCCGCCACTGAGAAAGCACCCGAGCGGTACGTCGCTGATCAGCCGAATCCGTACGGCTTCCTCGAGCTCGTCACGGAGCCGCCGGAGGAGCTCCTCGCGCGACGCATCCCAGGCGGGCGCCAGCGCGACGCTCCAGTAGCGTTCGACGCGGATCCGGCCCTGCTTGGAGACGAGCACGTGCGCCGGCGGCAGCTTGCGGATCGTCCGGTGAATCGAGAACGGCGCCGGAACGTACGAATGGGTCAGATAGAGATCGAGCGCAGCGAGATCCACCTCGCGCCGCCGCGGTGGCAGCGCGCCGATCTCGGACGCGAACGAAAGCCGTCCGGCGAGCTCCTCGTAGTAGAGCGGCTTCTTCCCCAGGCGGTCGCGCGCGACGACCAGGCGCTCGGCGCGGGAATCCCAAAGCGCGAACGCGAACATCCCTCGCAGCCGCCGCACGCAGTCGACGCCTTCCTCCTCGTAGAGGTGGACGATGACCTCGGTATCGGTATGAGTGCGGAACTCGTGGCCCTTGCGCTCGAGCTCCGTACGAAGCTCGGGGAAATTGTAGATCTCTCCGTTGAAGACGCACGCGATCGCGCCGTCCTCGTTGAAGACCGGCTGCCGACCCGTGACGAGGTCGATGACCGCGAGGCGCCGCATGCCCAGCGCGACGCGGTCGGCGGCCTCGAAGTAGAAGCCATGATCGTCGGGCCCGCGATGCTTCATCGCGTGCGTCATCCGCTCGACCTCGGCACGGTCGATGGTGACGTCGGGTCGAAGCGCGAGCTGTCCGGCGATTCCGCACATGATGAGCGATCTCCGTCAGCTGGCGGCGCGCGCGCGCGCGAGCCCTTCGTAGACCTCGGCGTAG
>JAXDLK010000317.1:0-5489 GCA_034666665.1 Candidatus Binatota bacterium | reverse complement strand
AGCCATTCCGGAGGAACCGATGAAAAACCCACGATGCTCCATTCTCGTCGTTTTGCTCTCGTTCTGGACCGCGACCGCCGGCGCGCAGACGATCGGCGCGCGCTGGGATACCCCGAGCAAGCTCACGCCCGCGCAAGCGACCGACGTCTTTTACCGAAAGGCCGCCGGACGGAGCGTGACCGTTTCCGAGCTGTTCGAGGCCGAGAAGTACCTGCGGACCGATGCCGCCGCCTCCATCGGCACCCGAGTGCTCCAGGACGCGCTGCGGCGCCTCCTCGACGAGCGGCTGTACGCGTCGGGAAGCGACGTGCGCATCCGCATGGATCCGGTCCTGCAGTGGCTCGAAACCACTCGGCCGGCTGCGGACGTCGTTCGTCTGCGGGGCGAGTCGGTGATCCTGACGGTCCTGAACACGGATCCCAATTTGGCTGCGACGGTGATCGTCCATGA
The DNA here is from genome assembly GCA_034666665.1 of Candidatus Binatota bacterium. Classification (GTDB taxonomy): domain Bacteria; phylum Desulfobacterota; class Binatia; order JACPRU01; family JACPRU01; genus JAXDLK01. The sequence continues at coordinate 5,039 of JAXDLK010000317.1, read as the reverse complement.
AACGATCCACAAGGAGTACCGCGTCTGCGGCGCGGTACCGTGCGCCACGCTGTTACCAGCAGCGGTCCGCAGCGCCGTCGCGTACGAGCTCGAGGTGCCGCTCGAGAGCTCGGTGCCCGCCGAGGCGCGGTCGTCCGAGCTGGTACTCGCCACCGGCTTCCTAGGCCGCCTCAACGCGCAGACCATCCCGTCCGGCGACGAGTCCGGAAAGCTCGGCCCGGCGTGTGACCCGCTGCCGTCGAGCACCCGCTTCACACCCGACGGCCAGTCGGACGTGCGGATGTTCTTCGTGCACCTCGGCCGGGAGACCAAGCAGGCAGCCGCGAATCAGCTGTTGTGCGCCTTTTTCGCGATCCCGGAAGACGATCTTTCTCGGTTCACGTACCGAACCGGGAGTGCGCTCGCGGCCGCACCGACGACGGCTGCGCACAGCGCGACGACGAACAATCCCATCGCTTTCTCGATGTTCCAATGAACCGGATGAACGTCATGAGGAGAGTCGCCCTGGTCGACCTCGGCCGCCGACCTCGAGCGGCGACAGTCGGTGTCCTCGTCGCGGCAGTCGTCCTCGCGAGCGTCGCGGCCGCCAGCCCACACCTCCCACCACTCGAAGGGGATTGGGTGGTGTCGACTCCGATCGTGCTCGCCGACGCATCGCTGACGATTCGAGGCCAGTTAGTGGTCGAGAACGGCGGCTCTCTCGATCTCCGCGGCGTGAGCTTGAGCCTCGAGGGCAACGGTGACGGTGACGCCGGCATCGAGGTCCGGGGTGGAGGCGTGCTTCTCGCGCGCCCATCGCCGGCGACCGGCCGGCGGACCCGATTCCGGCGAGGGGGGCGGGGCCGCTTCTCGTTTGCGGTGCGCCGCGGCGCGGACTTCCTGCTGGACCGTACGGTCGTCGCAGGCGCGGGATGGGACGAGGCCCATCCCGGTCTCATCGTCGAGGGATACGACGCCGGCCAATCGCCGCGCCTCAGGATCGTGCAGGCGGAATTCCGCGGCGGGTTCACCGGCGTCACGCTTCGCGAATCGTCTCTGGCGATCGCCGCCAGCCGCTTCCGACGCCACCGTAAGGCGGCCGTCGCGCTGGATCGCTCGTCCGCCGTGCTGACGGCGGTAGATATTCGCGAGGAACGGACGGCCATTCAGGCGACGCGCTCGACGCTTACCATCGAGGGCGGGTGGATTGCCGAGAACGGCACCGGTGGGCGGCACGTGACGCGACGTTGATCGTCGGTCACAGCGTCTTCGAGTCGAACGTCCGCCACGTACGGCTGGTGGGCAACGCGCCGGCGCGAATCCACGACAGCGTCCTGCTGTTCGCCAGCGACGTTGCCGTCACCGCGGCAGAGGGTGCCCTGCCGCGGTTGGAGTACGACGACTTCGTCGGCAACCTGCTCGCGGTGAGAAATCGCGCCGGTGCCTCGGGCCCCGCGATTCCTGCGAGCAACTGCTTTTGGGGATCGGAGGACGGCCCCAGCGGAGCGGGTCGCGGCAAAGGCGATCCCGTGAGCGACGGCGTCGATTTCGCGCCCTGGTGCCGTCAGAGCTGTATCCGAACCGCGCGCGCAGACGAGCGGGATGCCCAAAGGAGAGTCGAATGAAAGACGTGTTCGCGATCATCGAGACCAGGAGCGAAGGCCGGGAGCGGACGAGGTGGATCCGCGTGGGCGTCGCCTTCGACAACAAGGACGGCTCGTTGAACGTCCTGCTGGACGCGGTGCCGCTCGCGGGACGGCTGCAGATCCGCACGCGCGAGCGGGATCCCGACCCGGCCGGAAACGGATCCGCGGATGGCGGACGCGCCGGCGGCGGCTCACAAACGTAAGCTCGCCGGTTTCCAGAGCCGGCTACGCCGCGGGAACCAGCGCGATACGAGCGCCGTTCGTCTGCGCGGGGCTGAGCAACAGCTTCGGCCGCCCGTCGGCCGTCGACCCGCGCGCAACGTCGAGGCCGCGCTCGGCGAGCTCGATCGCCGCCGCCTCGAGGTCGTCGACCTCGAGGACGATCTCGAAGAGACCGGGCCCGCGCTCGGCGAGGAACGCGTCGAGTGGCGATCCGCTCTCGCTCGGCGCCGCGAACTCGATCTCGGCGGCGGCGATGCCGAGCGATGCCGAGCGCGCGTCGGGGAGCGTTCCGCCGGCCTCGGGCCGCGCGTCGAAGCCGAAGTTCTTCCGGAAGGTGGCGACGGCGGCTTCGACGTCGGCGGTGGCGACGATCACGCGGGCGAGATCCGTGGTGCGGAACACGGGTACGCCTTAGCCTTCGTGTCGATCGGGGTCAAAGCGATCCGTGCCGCGGCGGATGAGGCCGGGAAAGATCGCCTTCAGCACCGGCACGAAGCCGAGGATCCGCGGCACCGTGCGCTCCGCCTGCCGCTTCTCGATCACCTCGAAGATCACCCGCGACACGTCGCTCGCGGGATAGAGCCTGCCGCGATACGCCGCGGGGCTCTCGAGCTTCTCCCAGATATCCGTCGCGATCGGACCCGGGTTCACCAGCGCGACGTGAATGCCACGGCGGTGGAGGTCGAAGTACATCCCCTCGGTGAAGCCGGCGAGGCCGAACTTCGAGGCCGAGTAGATGGCTTCGCGCGGGTTCGCGATCTTTCCGGCGATCGACGAGACGTTGACGATCCAGCCCTCGCGGCGCTCGAGCATCAGCGGCAAGGATTCGAGCACGAAGTAGATCGGGCCCAGGAGATTGATGCGGATCGTCTGCTCCGCCTCCTCGGGAGTGACGTCCAGCAGGTGCTTCCGTTTCGAGATGCCGGCGTTGTTGACCAGGAAGTCCAGCCGGCCCCAGCGCTCGCGCGCGACCGCGACCGCGAGGCGCGCCGTCGCCAGGTCGCCGACGTCCCCCACCAGCGGCTCCGCCTCGGTGCCGAGCTCGCGCATGCGGCGAATCGTCTCGGCGAGCTCCGGCTCTCGCCGCGCGACGCCGATCGTGCGCACGCCGCGGCGAGCCATGTCGATCGCCACCTCGCGGCCGATGCCGGAGGATGCCCCGGTGACGATCGCGACGCGCTCCCGGTAGTCCACCCTCGCTCGCTCCCGCGCGAAGGCTCTACCTCAGGTGGCCATCGGCGCGAAGCGTTGAGACGCGACGGAAGTGCGGTTACACCCCGACTCCGAGAAGCGCAGGTGGAGATCGCCGGCTACCCCGCGACCGAGATCGCCTTCGCGCACGGTGAAGCGCGCCTCACGCTGTTCGTCGTCGAGGGGCTGGAGAAGATCGTCGACGCCGGAGCGCTGCTCCGCGACGACGTCGTGGAGGATCCGCCCTACTGGGCTCACCTGTGGGTGGGCGCACGTGCGCTCGCGCGTCTCGTCGCCGAGCGGGAGGAAGATTTCCGCGGCCGGCGCGTTCTCGATCTCGGCTGCGGGCTCGGCCTTCCCGGCCTGGTCGCGGCGGCGGCCGGCGCCGAGGTGTGGTTCGCGGATCGGGAGGAGGCGGCGCTCGAGTTCGTACGCGCGAGCGCAGCTGGAAACCGGCTCGGCGGGATCCACACGGTGCGACTGGACTTCGCATGCGACACGCTCGACGAGCGCTTCGACGTGATCCTCGCGGCCGAGATCGTCTACGCCGCGGAGAGCTACCTGCCACTCGCGACCTTCCTCGACCGCAATCTCGACCGTGAGGGTACGATCCTCGCGACCGACGCGTTCCGCGCCGACGCGCGAACGTTCTTCGACGAGCTCGCGCGGCGCGGCTTCTCCGGGACGCGAGCGGCTCGCTGGGAGATGGAGGACGGGAGACCGCACGGCGTGGCGATCTGGACCTTCGCGCGGAACCGTCCCGGATCGATCTAGCCTTCGGGCGGCGATTCCCGTAGCAATGCGCGTCGGTGAGCGCTGCGCTCGCCGAGCTCGATTCGACCGGAGCGCCCGACGCGATCCCTGCTGCCAACGATCGCCCTCGCCGCACTCGCCGGCGGCTGCAGCGGCACGCTTCCAGGAATGGAGCCCGAGCCGCCGCCGACGCCGGCCGCGGCGATCGAGTGGGCACCCTCGACGCCGCCGCCGGTGGTGACTACGCCGGAGCCGATCGCCACGCCTCCGCCCGCGGCGCCGTCACCGGTCGTGCCATCGACGGACGCGACTCCTCCGTCGCCATCGCCAGCCACGACACCCGTCGAGACCCCTGCCGCAGCGGCGACGGCCGACGGCAACGTCACTGCCGCTCTGCCGGAATCCGCCCCCACGCCCGCGGTCGGCGAGGCCGCGACTGCGGCTCCGTATCCACCTGCAGAACCCGCGCCGCCCGCCGCATCGCCTCCGACCGCCGCGCCGACCGCCGCCCCGCCGGCGCCAGTCGTGTCCGCGCCGCAACCGGTCGCGGTCGCAGCGCCCGTTCCGAGCGACGTCCGCGAGCGACAGATCGCGATCCTGACGGAAGCCGTGAGCGCGCTCCGGCAGGAGATCGCGCGGAGCTACGCGCATTCGCAGGAGCTCGTCGAGGAGACGCGGAAGCTCCGGGTGCAGGTTCAGGGCTTGCGGAAGGAGCTCGACGCGGAACGGCAGGACAACAAGTCGCTGCGCACGAAGGTCCGCACCCTCGAGCGGCGTCTGGCGGAGATCCGCCCACCTCCTCCCGTCGCTCCCGAGCCAGCTCCCGAGCCGCCGGCGATCGTCGAGCCTACCGCCGCGCCGACAGCCGAGCCGGCTCCGGTCGCAACACCTGCGCCCGTCCCCGCGGGGCCGCCGGGTGCGCCGGCCGCTACTTCTTGAGCAGAACGAAGCGGCGGCGGAGCTCGGCGACCTGATCCTGAATCGACGCGCGGCCGCGGGCGTCGATGAGCGCCTGGAAGACGTCGCGCTCGCTCGCCTCGCCGGCGTCTTCGGTCTCCGCGTTCACCGACTCGAGGATCTCCTGCACGAGCCGCGGGATCTCGCGCTGCGGGATCACCAGATCGCCGCGACTGAGGGTGCCGCTCCAGTTCGAGGCGAAGGGTCGAAGGAGACAGAGGATCCGCTCGGTCGTGCTCTTCTCGGCGGACATCGCGTTCGTCCCTTCGATCGTGTCGGATGGTAACGCAG
>JAXDLK010000316.1:0-4907 GCA_034666665.1 Candidatus Binatota bacterium | reverse complement strand
CAACCGGCACGGGCGGAGGTGCCGCCGCCGGGCACCGTCATCGACGCGAGCAATTACGAGCGCTATCGCGAGGTGCTCTTCCCGACCGCCGAATACTTCCTGAGAAACGGCATGACGATCACCGTCGCTCCGTACAGACGATGGGAGTGGCCGAAGGTCTACAAGCAGGCGACCGAGAAGTACGCGGCGCAGGTCAGGCTCGCCGCCGACGGACGCGACATCGAGAACTACGTCGCCGGTGCACCGTTCCCGATCATCGACACGATGAACGACCCGCAGGCGGCCTACAAATGGATCTGGAATCACGAGCAGAACCCCGCCTACACGGACAACATCGGCATGGGCTGGAACGCCGAGCTGATCAACGGCAAGGGCGAGCGGGAGCGCTTCTTCGGCTCGCGCTTCTGGCGCCGCATGCGCTGGCGCGGCCGCCTGGTGATGGACCCGAAGCCGGTCGTGCCCCACGAGCCGCCGATCGCTTACACCGAGCAGTGGGGGCCGCTCGACGATCCCAACGACCTGAAAGGTGCGGGCATCCTGAACTTCCGCTTCACGCCGCGCGACGTTCCCGACGACACCTACATGTACCTGCCGGCGCTCCGGAAGGTCCGCCGCCTGTCGATCGCGAACCGCTCCGACTCGTTCTGGGGCACGGACATCGACATCGACTCGATCTGGACGTTCAACGCGAAGATCCCGTTCTGGACCTTTCGCGTGCTCGCCGAGAAGCAGATCCTGCAGCCCTTCCACTTCGGCGGCTACGGCCGTCGCGACGCCTGGTGCGCACAGCCCGACGGCGCCAGCGGCCCGAAGGCATTCGCGTTCTGCGGACCGTGGGAGCTCCGGCCGATGGTGATCGTCGAGGGGACGCCGACCGGCTACTCGCAGTATGCCTACTCGAAGAAGATCATCTACATCGACAAGGAATGGCTCTCTTGCCAGTTCTCCGAGTCCTACGACCACGGCGGGCAGATCTGGAAGGCGTGGTTCATGTCCATGGACGTCGGCAAGACCGTCGGCGACGACCAGGTGGTCGACCGTCCCCATTGGGAGGAGGAGCGGATCGTGGCGACGCACGGCGGCATGGTCGACTTCCAGCTGAACCACGCGACGAAGTGGGATGGACCGGACGCGTACATGGCTCCGGACTTCGGCATCAAGCACTGGTACGTGGACGAGCCGCGCGACTGGAACACGCCGGAGACGTTCACGATCAACTACCTCATCACCTCCGCCTCCTTCTGACGTGACCGCCCGCGCACTCGTCCTGCTCGCGGCGCTCGCGCTCGCGCCGTTCACTGCCGAAGCCACCTACCGCAGTGGGCCGCTCGAGGCCCAGGCGCGGCTCTCGATGCAGAACGCCTTTCACCACGACGGCCCGGGCGACGTCGCCTGGGTGCAGGAGCGAAACGAGCTTCGCTTCGACGTGAAGTACGACCTGATCCGTGCGGGCCGCGAGTCGCTCGGCCTCCGGCAGGCGAGCTTCAACATGGTCTATCGCGGCCGATACGACGCGGTCTTCGACATCCGCGACCACTACGGGGATCTCGGCTATCGGCGCGACGACTTTCGCTTTCCGGAAGGGAAGACGCCGCGCGAGCTCTTCTTCGATCTGCGCTTCGCGGGTGCGTTGCGGAGCCTCTCGATGCGCCTCGGCCGGCAGCAAGTCGTGTGGGGCGAAGCCGACCTCTTCCGCTCGCTCGACGTGGTGAACCCGCTCCGGCTCGACCAGACGTGGGTGCTCGGCGACGACTTCTCGGAGTATCGCGAGCCGCTGTGGATCGCCAAGGCCTTCTACACGCTCGGGAACGTCGGCCCCCTCGCCGATCTCGGGCTCGAGACGTTCTACTCGCCGAACGGCCGGCCGCTCACCGACCGCATGGTCTTCGGCGAGGTCTCTCGCATCAAGTTCGACGATCCGCTGGTGCGGAAGAACCGCCGCCCGAGCCAGCAGCCGTTCCGGCGCGTGCGCTACCCGTGGGAGCTCTCGCGCGTCGGGCCCTACCACACGGAGGTGTTCGACCAGGCGGAGCTCGGCGACCCGATCGGCAACGCGGACCTGATCTACCTGAACCGGAGCGACGTGCCGACGTCGACGTTCTCGTTCGCCGCCAGCATGGTGGGCGTGCGGCTGCTCGGGAAGACGTTCGGTGGGCTCGACTTCACGCTCAACTATCTGTTCAAGCGAAGCGAGCTGCCCGGCACGTCGGTCATCTACCGCGACCTCTTCGATCCGCGGATCGCCTCCGACGGCGGGCCGAACGTGCGTCCCGAGAAGCTCGCCGAGGCCGCCGCCGCCGAGCTCACGCCCGACACGGACGGAGACGGGATTCCCCAGGGACGCGAGCGGCTGATCCGGCGCTGCCTCGAAGAGAACGAGCCGGTGCTCATCTTCGACTCGCTCCGCGGATATCCGCAGAACCGTGCGACGGCCTGTCTCACGCAAGCGCTCTGGTATCCGTGGACGCACATCGTCGGCGCGACCGCGACGTACAACGACTCGGACTGGACGGGAATGATCTTCCGCGCCGAGCAGAGCGTGTCGACGCGGGAGCCGCGGAACGCGATGCGTCCCGCCGCGGGGCCGCGCGCCGGACAGTTTCCCACCGGCCGCGACATCGCCACCAACGGCATGCGCGAGACCGCCGTGTGGCGGAGCATGGTCGGCTTCGACTGGCTGCGGGCGTTCTCGTGGATGCCGGTCACGCGCCACGATCCCTGGTTTCTCACGTTCCAGTACCTGAACGAGTACTACGCGCACACCGAGGGGCAGATCGGCACCACGTATTCGATCACCGATCGCCTGAGCCACTGGAATCCGCTCTTCACCATGCTCGCGACCGGGTACTTCGTGAACTCGCGGTTCCACCCGACCGCCGCCGCCGGCTGGGATGCGAACGTCCGCTTTCCCTTCTTCTGGGTGGAAGGCGAGTACCATTTCGGACCGCGGTGGAGCTTCCGGCTGGGTGAGATCCTCTGGGCGGGGAGCGCCCATTCCGAGAGCTTCCTCTTCCTCAACAAGTACGCCGACCGCGACACGCTCTACGTGCGGCTCACGTACTGGCTGCTGTGATCGCGGTCTGGCTTCTCGCGGCGACGCTGTCCGCTGCGCCTCCGCTCCCAGCCCTCTCCCATGGTGGGCGCGAAGCGGCGGGTGAGCAGACGCTCGCCGTTCGGCCGCGAAGCTCTACGCCCGCTCCCTTCGAGGGAGAGGGTGGCCGAAGGCCGGGTGAGGGTCACGTCGCCGACGGCGCCACCCTCTACGGCCGCTGGTGTGCGCGCTGTCACGGCGAGCGCGGCGACGGTCGCGGACCGGCGGCGCCATCGCTCGCGCTGAACGGCATCCGGCCGCGCGACTTCACCCGCGGCCTCTTCAAGCTCAAGTCCACGCCGGCGGGCGCCGCGCCGACCGACGACGACCTCCGGCGGGTCATCCGCGACGGGCTTCCCGGCTCGCCGATGCCGTACTTCCGCGACCTGCTCGCCGGCGAGGAGATCGACCAGCTGATCGCCACCGTGCGTGATTTCGCGGCCAGGCCGCCGCCCATCGCGGCGCCCCTCGACCTCGGGAGCGAGATCGCCGATGCGCCTGAGGTTCGCGTCCGCGGCCAGGCGCTGTATCTCGCTCTCGGCTGCAGCGATTGCCACGGCTTCGACGGCCGCGGCACCGCGCGCCCGCGAGCCGAGTTCCGCAACGACGACGGCTCGCTCGCGCGGCCCGCCGATCTCGGACGGCCATGGACGTTCAAGGGCCGGGCGTCGGCGCGCGACATCGTCACCCGCATCGCCACCGGCATCGCGGGAACGCCGATGCCGAGCTATCTCGGCGCGGTTCCGCTCGAAGAGTTCTGGGCGGTCGCGCACTACGTGCGATCGCTGGCGATCGCACCGTCGCTCGAGGAAGCCGCGATCGCGCGCGCGAAGGAGCCGGCAGGAGGGGGCACGCCGCTCGAGCGACGCGGCGAGTACCTCGTGAAGTCGGGCACGTGCTTTCTCTGCCACGTGCAGATGAACCCGGACGGCTCGTACGCGGAGGGCAGCTTCGGTGCCGGAGGCATGCGCATCGAGATCGCAACCCTCGGCACCGTCTACTCGCGGAACTTGACGCCCGACGTCGAGACCGGGCTCGGCTCGTGGTCACTGGAGGATTTTCGCGGCGCGCTCCGCGACGGCCGCAGCCGGAACGGGCGCCGGCTGAACCCGCTCGACATGCCGTGGACGATCCTGGCTCATCTCGAGGAACGCGACGTCGAGGCCATCTACACGTACCTACGGACGCTGCCCCCGGTGCGGAACCTGGTGCCGCCACCGGCGCCCGCCGGAATCTCCGGCGCGTTGTTCGAGAAGGTCGGCTTGCTGGTTTCCGGCGCGCCGATCCGCGGTGGCTTCTTCCCGGGAAATGCGGCGATCACGGCCGGTGCTCATGCTACGCCGGATGTCGAGAACCCGAGCGACGACGTCGTGGTGCTCGCCGTCTGCCTGCTGCTCACTCTCGCGTGCCTGCTCCGGCGCGGGCGGACGCTCCTCGCGCTGCCGATCGTCGTCGCCGTCGGAGTGGTCTACACGTGGCCGCCGCTCCGGCTGCTCCCCGCGTCGCTCGTGCGCGGTGACTCACCGGCCGCTTCGGCGCTCGCGCTGCCGCCGCTCCGGCGCCCGCCGGAGCCCGTCTCCGGCGACGATCCCAACGAGCGCGCGCTCGCGGAACGCGGCCGCTACCTGGCGACGATCGGCACGTGTCCCCTGTGTCACACCGCCGGGCCGAGCGTCACGCGGCCGTGGGCGGCGTATCCCGAGATGGGCGGCGGCATGAAGATCGAGTGGAAGGTCTTCGGCACGGTCTACTCGCGAAACCTGACGCCGGACCGCGAGACCGGCATCGGCGAGTGGAACGACGACGAGCTCCGCCG
>JAXDLK010000315.1:0-3159 GCA_034666665.1 Candidatus Binatota bacterium | reverse complement strand
ACGAGGCTCTCGTCGGCGCCGTGCATCAGCAGCGACCGTGGAACCGTGAGCTCGGCGCCGGGGATCGCCCACATCTTCTTTGCTCTGCCTTCCGCCATGACCTGCCTCCTTCGTGAAGCTCGCGCGTTCGCTCGTGAAGCTCGCGTCCCGCCTACTCCAAGCGCGCCGAACGCGTCAACGCGCGTGATCGAGGTCGATGGGACTACGACTTTCGTCGCGCGGCGATGATGAGGCCCCGACGGCCGCCGGCTGCGACGGCGCCGTGGTGTCGACCGCGCCGGTCGCGGTGCACGCCATGCGTTTCAGCACCCTCGCGCGAAGCGGCACCGCGACCTCCCGCACACCCTTCGCGCCCGGGCGGATGGGACCGACCTTCTCGGCGAGTAGGCTGCCCGCCCCCTTGCCGATTTCGGCATCGTCACGCCCGTAGGCGGTGCACTCGAACGTCACGCGGCGGAGAACGTCGTCGGTGTTGTTCCAGTAGCTGATCGCGGCGTAGCCGTGGTCGCCCTTCTGCCACACGCGCTGGATGCGGAATGCTCCCGCCTTCGAGCCGAACGGATAGCGGATGCGTCCTTCACCGCCGATCTGCTTGCTGCCGTCCGGCGGATTGTCGCCGAAGTAGAGCGAGCCGTCGGGCGTGATCCACTTCTCGATGCGCTTCGTCGGTTCCTCCGCAGACGAGCGCCCGGCGAGCAGCAGCACGGCGAGTGCAGCGACGGCAACTTTGCGCAAGAGGCGTTCTCGGCACCCGCCGCCTGCAGCGGTCGTGCGTTGACTCGGCGACGGCGAAACCCTAACCACCTTTGTAGTGGACCTGCGGCTCTCCGAGCAACACCTCGCGTTCCGCGACGCGCTCCAGCAGTGGCTCGGAGCGAACCTCGAGCGTCCGTGGGGCGAGGAGATCCGCGATCGGTCCGCGAGCGAGGACGGCCTGATCGAGGTTCGCCGGCGCTGGCAGAAGAAGCTCCACGCCGCGGGCTATCTCGGCATGGACTGGCCGGCGGAATGGGGCGGCCGCGGCGCGACCCCCGTCGAGAAGACGATCTTCGACACCGAGCTCGCGCGCGCCGACGCGCCACCGATCCTGAATTTCCTCGGCCTCGCTCTCCTCGGGCCGGCGCTCATCCACCATGGCACGGAGGAGCAGCGCCGGCGTTTCATTCCGCCGATGCTCTCCGCGGACGAGATCTGGTGTCAGGGCTTCAGCGAGCCGGGCGCGGGCAGCGATCTCGCGTCCCTGAAGACGCGCGCGGAACTCGACGGAGACTTCTTCGTCGTCAACGGACAGAAGGTCTGGACGACGTTCGGTCCGTGGGCCGACTGGATCTTCGTCCTCGCCCGCACCGACGCGAAGGACCGCTACGGCGGCATCTCGTTTCTGCTCGTCCCGCTGAAGACGCCCGGCGTCACCGTTCGGCCGCTCCGCCAGATCACCGGCGAGAGCGAGTTCGGCGAGGTCTTCTTCGAGGACGCGCGGGTCCCGCGCGAGAACCTCGTCGGTGGGATCGGCGAGGGGTGGCGGATCGCGATGACGGTGCTCGCCTACGAGCGGGGAGCGGTGTCGCTCGCGTACGCGACGCGGTACGGGCGCGATCTCGAGAGCCTCGCGCGCCGCTGTCGCGACGCCGGCCGCACGGACTCGGCGACACGGGAGAAGCTCGGACGGCTGATCGTCGACAACGAGGTGCTGCGGGCGAACGGCATCCGCGTGCTCGCGAATCTCGCCGACGGCCGCGTGCCGGGCCCGGAAGCATCGCTCGAGAAGCTCTACTGGAGCGAGTTCGACAAGCGCTTCCGCGAAACGGCGCTCGATCTGCTCGGCCCCGGTGCGCAGCTCCGCCGGACGAGCCGCGACGCTGCCGCCGACGTCGACTGGGTGCACGCCTTCTTGTGGTCACGCGCCGGCACGATCTACTCGGGCTCGTCGGAGATCCAGCGAAACATCATCGCCAAGCGCGTGCTCTCGCTTCCGCAGGACGGCCGGTGATCCGGGCCGCCGCGCCGTCCGAAGGCGTCCGGTGAGATTCGAGCTCTCCGAAGAGCAGGAGCTACTCCGGCGCTCGGCGCGAGAGCTGGTCGCGGCGGAGTGGCCGCTCGAGAAGACGCGAGCGTTCATCGAGCACGACGCGCGCGGTCACGATCCGCTGGCCTGGAAGCATCTCGCCGAGATGGGATACCTGAGCCTGCTACTGCCCGCCGACGCCGGCGGCCAGGGGCTCGGCGCGATCGAGCTCGCGGTCGTCTGCGAGGAGATGGGGCGCGCCTGCGTGCCCGGGCCGTTCCTCGAGACCGTGCTCGCCGGAGCGCTGCTCGCGGAAGCAGGAGGGCACGACCCGCTCGTCCGCAGGATCACCTCGGGAGACGCCGTCGTCACGTTCGCCAGGCTGGATTCTCCCTGGGCTTCGCAGTCCGGACCACGTCTGCGATTCCGCGACGGTCGCGTTCGAGGACGGAAGCACTTCGTGGCGTACGCACAGGAAGCGGAAGCCCTGCTGGTCCTCGTTGCGGACGGCGTCGCGCTCGCGCGCGCGCCCTTCTCCACCACCCCACAGGAGACCCTCGATCCGGCGCAGCGCTTCTCCGCCGTCGATCTCGATCACCCCGCAGAGCTGGTGGCCAACGCGGAGATCCTCGAGCGGAACGACCGGCTGGCCGCGGTCGGCGCCGCGGCGATGCTCCTCGGTCTCGCCGACCGCTCGCTCGAGATCACGCTCGACTACGTGCGCACGCGGCAGACGTTCGGAAGGCCGATCGGGTCGTTTCAGGCGCTGCAGCACAGGCTCGCGGACACGTGGGTGCGGGTCGAGTCGGCCCGAGCGGCGGTCTACCGCGGCGCCTGGTGTGTCGCCGCCGGCGATCCGGCCGCGCCGCTCGCGGCCGCTACCGCCAAGGCCTACGCAGGAGACACGGCGCGGCAGGCGACCGGCGAGGCGATCCAGATGCACGGCGGCATCGGCTTCACGTGGGAGCTCGACGTTCATCTGTACTTCAAGCGCGTGAAGACGCTCGAGCAGATGTACGGATCGACCGAGGCGCACGTCGAACGCGCGCTCACCGCATTCGGGTTCTAGGTCGCGTGGGGACGTTTCACACATTGTGCACATTCGCTCCCTGGGAACGGTCACCACGGCCGAATGTGCACAATGTGTGAAACGT
>JAXDLK010000314.1:0-2567 GCA_034666665.1 Candidatus Binatota bacterium | reverse complement strand
ACGGCGACGGCGCGCTGATCCTCGTCGGTTCGACGGCGGGGATCGTCGGCGAAGCGGGCCATGCCGACTACGCCGCCGCGAAGTCCGCGATCCTCGGAGGGCTGCTGCTCAGCCTGAAGAATGAAGTCGTGCGCAAGAATCCGCTCGCGCGGGTCAACGCAGTCGCACCCGGCTGGACCGAGTCCCCGATGACGCGCGGCCATGTCTCGGAAGAACAGGTGCGCCGAATCTCACGGACGATGACCCTGCGAAAGGTCGCGCAGCCCGAGGACGTCGCCAACCAGGTCGTCGTCCTGGCCTCACCCGTCCTGTCCGGCCACGTCACCGGCCAGGTGGTCACGGTCGCCGGCGGCATGGAAGGCCGCGTCATCCACCCGTAACGAGAAGAAGGCGACGGAGTCCTCGTCCGCCGCCTTCTCGATGCTCCGCAAGCCGCAGGAGTGATTGCCGTCAGTCCCCGGCCCTGGAGTCAGAACGGGAATCGGCAGTACCTCCCTCACCCTTTAGCCCAGGCGCAGAGCGAGATCTTCCGTGAAGCGGGCCAGTCAACCGAGAACGGGTGATGGATCAAGTGACCCCCCACCGCGATATTCAGAAAGCACACCGAGACGGGCCCCGATGCGGCGGGGGCAACCTCGGAAAATCTCCTGACAAAGGAGACACAGGAGGGGCCAGGCGGCGGCCCCTCTTGCGTTTTCTGGACACGGTCCTCGACAGGCGCCCTGCCTATACTTCGGCACGGAAGCGGGCAACGTCCCGCTCCGCATCGAGAGAGGCTGAGGGAACCGGCCCTGTGAAGCCTCGGCAACCTGCCTTCGCGGCAAGGTGCCAAACCCGGCCGGGCGCGAGCCCGGGTGGATGTGTCGAGCGAGTCGGAAGGAGACGAAGTGCCCGCGCAAACTACGACCCGCAACCGTTTTCTGGATCGGCTCGAGAGCGGTCCCGTGATCGTCGGCGACGGGGGGATGGGCGCGCTGCTCTCCGCAGCCGTGCCGCGCCTCCGCAGCCCGGAGGAGGCGAACCTCCGCGCACCGGATGCCGTCGTCTCCCTTCACGTCAGCTTCATCAACGCCGGCTCGGAACTGATCGAGACGAACACCTTCGGCGCGAACCGCCGGAAGCTCTCGCATCACTTCCTCGAGGACGATCTGGAGAAGATCAACTCGGCCGGCGTGAAGCTTGCGCGCGACGCAAGGGAGATCACCGGCCGCGACGTGTTCATCGGCGCCTCGATCGGACCGCTCGGCGAGCCCGCGACGTCGCGTGTTCGCCGCGAGCTCTTCGCGGAGCAGGCCGCTGTGCTCGACGGCCGCGGCGCCGACGTCTTCATGATCGAGACGTTCTACGACCTGGAGGAGGTCGTCGATGCGATCGAGGCGGTGCGCAGCGTCTCGAGTCTGCCGATCGTCGCGCTGCTGACGTTCGACGAGAGCGCAGAGACGCTGGCCGGCGTCACGGCCGCCGAAGCCGCCGCGCGGCTGATGGACCTCGACGTCGCGGCGATCGGCGCGAACCACGGCGCAGGCCTGCTCGCCGCGCTTGCCGCACTCGAACAGATGGGGCAGAACGGCAAGCCGCTGGCCGCTCTTCCCAACGTCGGACTGGCAAGCCTGACAGGCGGGCGTGTCATCTACCCGCACGCGACGCCGGAGTATTTCGGCGAGTTCGCCGCGCACGCTCGCAATCTCGGCGCAAAAGTGATCGGCGGTTGCTGCGGGACCACTCCTGCCGAGATCTCCGCGATCCGCGCAGCCGTTGAGGAAGAGCGCAAGCCGCGAGCTCCCCTCGTCTTCGATGCCCCCGAGCTGGTCGTGGCGCTCGGGGAGGAGCAACGCGAGACGGGGCTTTCCCGTGCGCTCAACGCCGGAGAGTGGGTCGTGTCCGTCCAGCTCGATCCGCCGCTCGGCGGCAACAGCGCCGGGCTCGTCGAGGTCGCAACCACGTTGAACGAGTCGGGACGCGTCGGTTGGGTCGACGTCAACGACAACGCGACTGCCCGCGCGGGGATGAGCTCGCTGATGGTGTCTGCGACGATCGAACGCCGTGCGGACATCGAGACGATCCCGCACCTCACGACGAGGGACTCGTCGGTGATGGGCCTCGAGTCGATGCTGCTCGGCGCGCACGCTGAAGGTGTGCGTAACGTGCTCTCAGTCACCGGCGACCCGCCGGAAGTCGGCGACTACCCGGGCGCGCGCGGTGTATACGAGATCGACTCGATCGGGCTGACGCAGCTGATGACGAACCTCAACCGCGGCGAGGACTTCAACGGCCGTCCGATCGACGCACCGACGTCGTTCTTCCCCGGCGTCGCAGTCAATCCGACACCCGATGACCTGGACGTGGAGCTCGAGCGCTTCGAGAAGAAGCTCGAAGCAGGAGCGAAGTTCGCGATGACCCAGATCGTCTTCGACGCCGAGCACCTCGACCGCTTCGCCGAGCAACTGGGCGGCAAGTGGCCGATCCCCGTTCTCGTCGGAATCTTTCCGCTCACGAGCCACCGGCTGGCCCTGCGGCTGCACAATGAGGTGCCGGGCATCCTCGTGCCGCAGGCGCTGCAGGACGCG